>DATBLC010000277.1:0-40805 GCA_036555515.1 Binatia bacterium | reverse complement strand
TCAATGAAGCCGGGCTGCAGTTGGTTATCGACGAAGAAAAGGCGGCCGGCAAACTCCCGCCCGAGTTCAGCATGCAAGAAATTTTCATAGACCGCTTCGTTCGGGAAGCAGGCCATTCCATCAATAAGCGCCTGGGACCAGGGTGCGAGTAGGTAATGGCCGTTATCGCGGCTCTCATCGCGGTCCTTCTTCCTTGGTGGTTATTTTCTCGGAAGCCCAAATCTAAGCACCGATAACCCGCTCATATTTCCAGTGGAGTGACAACGCGCAGGCGACGGCTTACCCCCGCACATTAGCTTTTTCCTAAGTCCAAATCTTCTTGTTCGCCTTATCTGGGTCCGCTCACCGAATCACCCTATCCGCTCTCGCTAGCACATTCGCCGGAATTGTAAGGCCAATCTGTCTTGCCGTTTTAAGATTGATCATAAACTCAAACTTTGTTGGCTGCTCGACTGGCACGTCGGCGGGCATGGCACCCTTGAGGATCCTGTCGACAAGGGACGCTACACGCTGGTTTCTTTCCAGGGCATCGTACCCATACGACATAAACCCACCAGCCTCGACATCAGTGCGACTGTTGTACATTGCCGGTAGCCGGTTTTTTGCGGCGAGCTCGATGATTCGCTGCTGATGCGAATTAAAAAAGGCTGCTTGTATCTGCACGAGAGCATGGGAGTGTTGCTTTTTCACGGCATCAAATGCGAATTCAATCTCATCTGGCACCTTCACTTCAAGGAGCTGAATTTGCAAGCGCAAAGACTGAGCCGCGACTTCGGTTTCTTTAATGCTTGAGCGCATGGCTTCACCCCGGTACGCAAGCACGGCTATGCGAGAAGCTCTGGGCACAACCTCCTTAATCAATTCCAAGCGCTTGCCACTCAACTCTGGAGACAGATTGGACATGCCCGTGATATTCCCGCCCGGATGGGCGAGGCTGGCGACAAAGCCTAACGCGATCGGATCATTGACTTCGGACATCACGATGGGGATGGTTGAAGTCGCATTCTTGGCAGCTCTGATGGCGCCCGCCCCAACGGCGACGATGACGTCCACTTTCAGCTGAGTCAGCTCACCCGCGAGTTCGGGCTGCAGTCGAGCCGTATTTTCTGTTGTTCGAAATTCAAAAATTACGCTCTTGCCCTCAACGTAACCGAGCTGCCGCAATGCTGTCGTAAATGCTTCAAAAGAAGACCTACCGGAGCTTGTCAGATAACCGATGCGCGGAATCTTCTTCGGCTGCTGCGCGTCCGCGAACGTGCAATGCGCAAAGAGCATGGCGCCCACTGAGCTAAGCGCAAAGGGCAAAGGGCTAAGCGTAAGACCAAAGAATTTTTTTCTCATGGATTCCTCCAGCGTTGTGCCGCTCCATGCCCCTTGCTCATGCTATCAGGAATGCAACGCGCAAAGAGCATGGCGCCAATCAAGCTAAGCGCATGGAGCACAGGGCTAAGCGTAAGATCGATAATCTTTTTCCTCATGAGTTTTCCTCTGTATTTTCTGCTCACTGCTTACCGCTCACTGCTCGCTGTCATTTTATGACGCTGTCCGCTCTCGCCAGCAAATTGGGCGGAATCGTCACGCCGATCTGATTGGCGGTCTTTAGATTGATAATAAACTCAAACTTCATTGGTTGTTGAACGGGTAAATCGGTGGGCTTAGCGCCTTTCAGTATCTTATCGACGTAAACCGCCGCGCGCCGGTAGTTATCGACGATATCCGGCCCATAGCTCATGAGACCGCCAGCCTCGGCAGCTTCAGCTCCTGAGTAAATCGTCGGTAGCCGGTGTTTAATTGCGAGGTGGATGATCCGGGCTCGGTTAATTACTACAAAGGTACTTGGGTGCGCAAGCACGGCCTGAACGCCTGCGCGTTTTGCCTCCTCGAATGCGCTTTCGAGATGGTCGGCGGTTTTCCCTTCAAGGAATTGTAACCGCAGCCCCAGTCCTTTGGCCGCGGCCTCAGCCTCTTGAAAGCGTTGCTCCGCAATTCCCAGGCGCATTCTCGTGAGAAAGGCGACCCGCGTAAACTTGGGAAATGCCTCCTTGAGCAGCTCAAGCCGCTTTCCGTTTAGATCTAAAGCAAGGATCGCCAACCCCGTGAGGTTTCCGCCGGGTTTTGCCAAGCTCGCCACCTGACCATCGCCGACGGGATCGTTGGCCGTTGTGAAGACCACAGGAATAGTTTTGGTCGCATCCTTCGCTGCCTGAGTGGCATTGGAAGTATCAACAACAAGAAGGTCGATCTGGAGCCGGATTAGCTCGGCGACGCGTTCAGGAAGAGTTTCAGGCCTACCTTCCGCGTAGCGGTACTCAAAAGAGATGGTTTTCCCTTCAATGTAGCCGAGCTCACGGAGACCCTGCTGAAATGCCTCAAGACGCCGCGACGCACTCGAAGCCGAAACAGTCATCAGAACACCTAGACGCGGAACTTTTCTCGACTGCTGCGCCTCAACAGACGCGCAAAGAGCACAGAGCGTGGCGCAAAGTGCGAAACCAAGAATGCTTTGTTTCATTGCTTTCCTCTTACCCCTCACTCCTTACGATTCACCCGTCACGGCTATCTAATTACTCTATCCGCTATTGCCAGCACGTTCGGTGGAATCGCCTAGCCATTTTAGATGTTCGACATGGCTCACCACAGGTTTTGGATTTCCAGTCATCGGATTACTCGATCTGCCCTAGCCAAAACATTGGGCGGAATGGTTAATCCGATTTGTTTCGCCGCTTTCAGATTGATGATCAATTCGAACTTTGTCGGCTGCTCCACGGGGAGGTCGGCAGGTTTTCTGCCTTTCAGAATCTTGTCCACGTAAGCGGCTGCGCGCCGGGACAAGTCAGTAATGCTCGGGCCGTAGGTCATAAGCCCACCGGCGTCCACAAACTCTGGAAAGTAGTATATCGCCGGTAGGCGGCTCGTTGCCGCGAGGTCTACAACCCGGGTTCGATGAGACATCAGCACAGGACTCCCCAATCCGAGGATTGCGTCAGCACGTCCCTTGGTTGCCGCTCGGAACGCAGTCTCAATATCCTTGGCACTTCGTATGTCTAGGTATTGAAGCTGCATTCCTAAGGCTTTTGCGGCGAGTTCTACTTCTCGTAAAGATTGTGAATTGCCTGGATAAGTTGACTGCCCGACAACGGCGATGCGTGAGATCCTGGGAACGATCTCCTTCAGAAGTTCCAGTCGTTTTCCGCTTATTTCCGGGGAAAGCGTGGACAATCCAGTAATGTTCCCGCCCGGTCGCGCAAGACTGGCGACGAACCCGTTGCCGACAGGATCGGTATCCTGCGACATCACAATGGGAATCGTAACCGTTGCTTCCTTAGCGGAACGTGTTGGTATTGGACCAGCGGTGACGATGACGTCTACCCTGAGACGCACCAGCTCAGTCGCAAGGGCAGGGAGGCGATCGAGTTTCGCCCCAGCATATCGATACTCAATGACGATGTCTTTTCCTTCCAAGTATCCAAGCTCGTGCAGACCCTGCCGGAATGCCTCGGTGCGGGGCGAGATGGGGAACGGGGAGGCAGCAGTTAGGTATCCGATGCGGGCGATTTTCCCCGGCTGCTGGGCCTCCGCGGACACGTAAAGCGCCAAGTGCAAGGCGCCCATTAGAATTGCGGATTTGAGATTGCGGAGTGCGGCTTTGAGGTTAATGTCGAAAGAATCGATCCAAACTCGTTCCATTGTTTTTCCCTCAATCCCAAATTCGAAAACCACAATCCGAAATTATCTGATCACTTTGTCCGCACGCACCAGCACGTTCGGCGGAATCGTCAGGCCGATTTGCTTCGCGGTCTTGCGATTGATTACCAGTTCAAACTTTACCGGCCGCTCCACCGGCAGATCAGCGGGCTTCGCGCCTTTGAATATCTTGTCGACGAACTCAGCGGCACGCCGAATACGTGCGACAGGATCATCCGAGTACGAGATGAGACCGCCGTTATCGACAGGTCTTGAATTCGTATACATTGCCGGTAGACGAGCGTTTGCTGCAAAATTTAGGATTCGCGGTAGGTGACTATTGATCGCGGCAGTTGTGACAACAACGAGAGCTTCCACACGCCCTTTGACTGCAGCTTGAAATGCATCATCCAAGTCTCCTGGAAGTCGAATCTCCAAACGCTGAAGCCGCAAGCCTAACGCAGGTGCAACAGCCTCGCTCTCTCTCGCATGGCCGGCGCCACCTGGACCCCGCGGGTCCCACAAAATGGCCACGCGGGATAGTGAAGGAATCGTCTCTTTGAGTAGTTCGAGTCGCTTTCCGGCTAAGTCTGAACCGATGTTGGTAATCCCCGTGATGTTTGCGCCGGGCCGCGCGAGGCTTGCGATCAGTCCTTGGCGCACCGGATCATCGTCGGCGTTGCCCATTACGATCGGGATGGTGGTGGTCGCTTGATTGGCGGCCCGGGTCGGAGCTATGCCCATGGCAACGATACAATCCACTTTGAGACTGACCAATTCTCTGGCGAGATCGGGCAACCGATTGAGTTGACCTTTGGAGAACCGCCATTCAAGAACAGTATTTTTTTCTATTCTATATCCCAGCTTGTGCAGGGCTCCCTGAAATTTCACCTCTGTGTCTTTTCGCATCCCGGGCGCATTGGTTAAGTAGCCTATGCGGTAAACTTTTTCTGCCTGCTGCGCCCCAGCGGTTACGCTAAGCGCCAAGAGCAAAGCGCCCGATAGAATTGCGGCTTTGAGATTGCGGAGTGCGGTTTTAAACTCAATGGCAAAAGTGTCGCTCAAACATCGATCCATTGTCGTTCCCCTTCATTCCGAAATTCGAAACCTGTGCTGAGCGGAGTCGAAGTATCCGCAATCCGAAATTCCTTCCTGTTGCCTTCCGCCGGGAGCCTGAGCAAAGTCGAAGGAACTCACGCTTATCGGATAACTCGATCTGCTCTGGCCAAAACGTTAGGTGGAATGGTTAATCCAATCTGCTTGGCGGTTTTAAGATTGATCACAAACTCGAATTTGGTCGGCTGCTCCACAGGCAAGTCCGTAGGTTTAGCGCCTTTCAGAATCCTGTCCACATAGACTACCGCGCGCCTGTACCGCTCGGCAGCGTCGGCTGCATACGAAGCGAGGCCGCCAGCCTGCACATAGTCACTTCTCTCGCACATCGCCGGCAGTCGAGTCTTAATAGCAAGGTCAGCAATACTTTTTTGGTATCGATTCATCAGGGAGTTCGCTATAACGATCAGCGCGCTCGATCGTCTCTTGTTCGCAGCTTGAAACGCTCCCTCAAAATCGGGTTTGGGGCCCCGTACCTCCAGTGAATCAAGCGGTATCTTGAGAGCACGCGCGGCCGTCTCATATTCCTTATAACTAATAACCGGCCCGGGTGTGTTTGGATCCCAGAGAATTCCCACGCGCGATATCCCCGGGACTACCTCGGCAAACAATTCCAGCCGTTTCCCGCTCAGCTCTCTCTGAAGTGTGTAGACCCCTGTGACATTCCCGCCCGGGCGCGCGAGGGTGTCGATTGACCCCGTGGCGACTGGATCAAAGGTAGCTATCATTACTATGGGGATCGTCTTGGTCGCCTGCTTGGCTCTTTCGATCGCTGGTTGAGCTGTCGAGACAAGGACATCGACCTTGAGGTGCACGAGTTCGGCCACGAGGCCCGGGATGCGCTCCTGCTTCGCCTCAGCGGTGCGATATTCGATCACGAAGTTTTCCCCTTCGACATAACCGAGATCTCGCAGCCCTTTCCGGAACGCCGCAATTGCGAAGGGACTGTCACTCGACTGGAGGAATCCGATCCGTGGAATCTTCGTCGTTTGCTGCGCCTCGGCTAAAGGAATATTTGCCAGAAAGACAATCGTCAGTAGCCAGACGGCGATTTTTCCCGTCCTCTTCATGGCTTTCCTCCTACTTTATTTTTACTCTTTACCTTTTTACTTTTGCCTTATTTGATTACCCGATCCGTTCGCATTAGCACCCACTGCGGAATCGTCAGACCAATTTCCTTCGAAGTCTTCAGATTAATCACCAACTCAAACTTCGGTTGCTCCACGGGGGGATCGACGGGTTTGGCGCCTTCAAGGATTTTCTCAATGTAGATTGTCGCACGGCGCCATTTTTCAACGAAGTCTGGCGCATAGGACATGTGAGACCCCCGGCCTGAACATATTGTCTACTTGGGTAGGTCGCGGGCAGACGATACTTTGTGCCAGCTTGGCGATCTTTGCTGCAAAAAGTTTGATCATCACCTTCCGGGTCATTGGCTCACCTTGACAAGAAGATCCGGTTGCTACAAGCTGTTTAGTGAAAAGCTGAAAAACACTTTGCAGAGGTCCCATGGCATCGACTTTTGCCCAAAGCATCCCTCAGGGTAAGATCATCTTGACCTATGACGATTATCGTCTCCTGCCTAACGACCGCAATCGTTACGAGATTCTTGATGGAGAGCTTTCCGTAACACCTGCACCTCGTACTAAACACCAGAGGGTTTCCAGCCACCTTCACGTCATTCTTGCCAATCACATTCGTGCCCATCGCCTCGGCGACATTTATGCAGCGCCTACCGACCTGATTCTTACTCCCACGACCGTCGTCCAACCCGATCTCATCTTCATTGGCGACAATCGCCGCCACATTGTTACAGAACGGGCCATCGAGGGATCCCCAACTCTCCTCATCGAGATTCTCTCACCCGCAACTCACCAGACAGACCGGCTGACCAAGGCGCAGCTTTATGCTAGGCATCAGGTTCCTCACTACTGGCTCGTAGATCCAGATCAGCAGACACTGGAGGCCTATGAGTTAGTCATAGACCGCTATAACCTGGTCGCCAGCGCCCAAAACGCTGACGCGTTTACCTCTTCGCTTTTCCCAGGTCTATCTATCCAGCTCTCCGATCTCTGGGCTTGAGCACTGCTTACTGTTTACTGTCATCTGATCACCCGATCCGCTCTCACCAAGACGTTCGGTGGGATGGTTAATCCGATCTGCTTGGCGGTTTTGAGATTGATCACAAAGTCAAATCTCCTAGACCGCTCGACGAGCAGGTCACCCCGCCTTCCTCGTATTCGCCGCTTTGATCATTCCATCAATCGAAAGATCTTCGTCTAACTCCAGCCAGTGGATACCGTAGCCCGAAGGTGAACCCTCGCCCCTTCTCACTCGATTGTATTATCTCCTTACTCCTCACTCCTCACCGAATGACTCTGTCCGCCCGCATCAACAACCACTGTGGCATCGTGATACCGATCTGAGCGGCGGTCTTCAAATTGATCACCAGCTCGAACTTGGTCGGTTGCTCCACGGGCAAGTCCGCGGGCTTTGTGCCTTTGAGAATCTTGTCCACGTATGTAGCCGCGCGGCGGTCCAAGTCGACTGTGTTCACCCCATAGAACATAAGCCCCCCGGCTTCCACATGATCTAGCAAGTTGTATATCACTGGGAGCCGGCTGCTCACCGCGAGGTCCGCAATCTTTTTTCGGTGAGGATTCCCAATGGAGCCCGTTACGAACCAGAGTGCTCCGTCCGCCCGCTCCGTAACTGCGGCTTGGAATGCGGTCTCAATATCTTTGGGACTTAGGACGTCTAGGTATTGAAGTTTCACCCCGAACGCTTCTGCGGCAAGTTCCACTTCTCTTAACGTTTGCGCGTTTCCCGGCCTGGTTGAAGTTTCGAAAACGGCCACGCGGGAGAGCTTGGGAACGATCTCCTTCAAAAGCTCCAGCTGCTTTCCGGTTAGCCCCGGAGCAAGGCTGGACAACCCAGTAATGTTCCCACCAGGTCGCGCCAGGCTGGCAACGAATCCGTTGCCGACCGGATCGGGATCCTGCGCCATGACAATGGGTATCGTCGAAGTTGCTTGCTTGGCAGCACGTGTTACTAGTGGACCGGCCGTGACGATCACGTCTACCTTGAGACGAACTAGGTCCGCTGCGAGCGCGGGGAAACGATCGCGTTTTCCCTCTCCAGATCGCCACTCTATCACAATATTTTTACCCTCCACGTACCCCAGATCGCGTAGACCCTGTCGGAATGCTTCGGTGCGGGCCGTGATACTCGAAGGCGGGCTACCAGATAGGAATCCTATCCGAGGGACTTTCTTCGGCTGCTGCGCCTGGGCGGGAAAGCTAAGAGCCAAAAGCACAGCGGTTAGAGCAAAGGCGATGATTTTTTTTCTCATGGTTTTTTTCCGCGCTCTTACTGCTGACTGCTATCTGCTCACTGCTTACAGCTCACGGCTCACTATCTAATTACCCTATCCGCTCTTGCCAGCACATTCGGCGGGATTGTCAGGCCGACCTGCTTGGCACTCTTGAAATTGATCACGAACTCGAACCGCGTCGCTTGTTCAACGGGGCATGAACTTATCTAATCCTCCGTCTGGTTTTCGGGCGACGTACTCGGGTCCGACTCTCATCTGCGACCGCGAGGCAACCTGCTAGCGTTTCAAGCTGCCGCTCCGTTAAGACACGCCGCAAGACGTTCGAAACCGCATTGCGCCCTTTTCTACGCGGGCGCACAAGCAGTATTCCTGGGTGTGTGCCCGGAGCGTAGCGACGAACATCCGAGAATCCCAGATCAAGGGTAATTAGAAATTGACCGTCCCGCCGAACACGTACCCAAAGGTCGGCATCTTCAATTCCTGACAAACCTTGATCAAATACCCGATCCGCTTCATATCCATGACGCTTTAGAAGAGCGATGTGGGGACGACCCAGGTTTTCGTCAAGTTTGATCCTCACTTACCCGACGCCCTCAAGGGTAACAATTCTTCCTCGCTGGCTAGCTCGGCTGCATACGCAATAGCAGCCTTTACGTCCTCGATCTTTAACGGTGGATAGTCACGGACGATCATTTCCGGTGTTGCCCCTTCCGCCAAGTTGTCGAGGATAACAGAAACCATGATCCTTGTGCCCCGGATGCATGGTTTTCCGTGACAGACCTTTGGATTTATCGAGATTCGCCTTAGAAGATTTGCCCTCGCCATAGAGCCTCCGTCTCTAATTTAACGTGACATTTTTAGCACCTTGGTCGATTGTTTGTTACGAGATTCGACCTTGTTTTTAACTCTGATTCTGTATTCCGCCGTCATCGGATAACTCGGTCCGCTCTCGCCAGCACGTTTGGCGGGATTGTCAGACTGATCTGCTTCGCCGTCTTCAAGTTGATCACCAGTTCAAACTTCATTGGCTGCTCCACCGGCAGGTCGGCGGGATTTGCGCCTTTTAAAATTTTGTCCACGTAAGTCGCTGCACGCCGAAAGTTATCGAGTTGATCTGGCCCATAGCTCATCAGGCCGCCAGCATCGGCATATGAAGTCGATGGGTAGATCGCCGGCAAGCGGATCTTGGCCGTCAGGTCGATAAATCTTGTTTGGTTGGTCGCTACAAAGACGCTTGGGGGAAAAATTAAAGCTTGAACGCCTGCGCGGTTTGCCCCCTCGAATGCGCCTTCGAGATCGTCGGCGCTTTTCACTAAAATGGATTGGAGCCCCAACCCCAATCCTTTCGCCACGACCTCGTCATCCTGTATCCGTTGCGCTCCTCGGCTGGTTCCTCCTCTTGCGATGCGGGCCACCCGCGTAATTTTGGGAAATGCTTCTTTCAGTAGCTCAAGCCTCTTGCCGTTTAACTCTGGGGCAAAAATTGAGAAGCCAGTCAAATTCCCACCCGGTCTTGCCAAGCTGGCTACTTGCCCATCCTGGACTGGATCGAGCGCCACGGTGAAGACAACGGGAATAGTTTTGGTCGCGTTCTTCACGGCGTCGATGGCGATGGAAGCGTCAGTAACAATAACATCGAGCTTGAGCTGGACCAGTTCAGTTGCAAGCGCGGTTAGAGGTTCAACCTTTCCGTCCGCGTAGCGATACTCTATCACAATGTTCTTTCCGTCCACGTAACCAAGGGCGCGCAGCCCCTGCTGAAACAGCTCAACACGCTGCGCCGAAGCCGAGCGCGGACCAGAAGCGAGAAAACTTATCCGGGGGATACTCTTCGGCTGCTGTGCCACGGCGGACGAGCAAGACGCAAAGAGCATGGCGCCAACTGAGCTAAGCGCAAAGGGCAAAGGGCTAAGCGTAAGACCAAAGAATCTTTTTCTCATGGATTCCTCCAGCGTTGTGCCGCTCCATGCCCCTTGCTCACGCTATCAGGAATGCAACGCGCAAAGAGCATGGCGCAAAGTGCAAAACCAATGATTTTCTTCCTCATAGGGTTCTCTCCGTGCTTTTGTTGCTCCTTGCCCATTGCTCCTTGCTCTCTGCTATTTGATGACTTTGTCCGCCCGCGCCAGCACGTTCGGTGGAATTTTGACGCCAATCTGCTTGGCCGTCTTGAGATTGATAACGAATTCAAACTTCGTCGGCTGCTCGACAGGTAGGTCAGCCGGCTTGGCGCCTTTTAGGATCTTGTCCACGAATATTGCGGCACGGCGGTACAAGTCGGGGAAGCTGGTTCCGTAAGACGCGAGGCCACCGGCGTCGACAAAATCGCTCCGTCCATAGATCGCGGGCAGACGCTGTTGCGCGGCGAGGTCTACGATCAGTTTACGATTCTGAACATAAACGACGTTCGGACTCACCACTAGGCCATCGACACGCGCCTGTTTCATCTCGTGGAATGCACGCTTGAAGTCGTTTTGACTTCGCGCGTGCACGGACTTTATGGTCATGCCCAACCCCCGCGCCACAGGCTGCATTGCTTTGAAGACAAGAGCCTCAGGGGGCAACTCTGGATTCGCCAGATATGCTAAACGCGAGGTTCTGGGCGACATTTCCTTAAGTAGCTCGACCCATTTGCCGCCCAGGTCAGTGCCTATAAAGGTTAGCCCTGTGATATTTGCACCAGGGCGTGCCAAGCTCGCAGCGAGTCCAGCCCCAACAGCATCGCCGCTTAATACCATCACGATGGGAATTGCCGTGGTCGCTTTCTTGGCCGCCTGCGCGGCTGGTGTCGTTTCCGTTACGATGACATCGACTTTAATTTGAACTAACTCGACGGCGAGTGCGGGAAGCCGATCCAGCTTTTCCTCGGCCCATCGGTAGGTAATGGTAACGTTTTGCCCTTCGACGTAGCCCAGCTCTCGCAGGGCGGCTTTGAATACTTCGTCCGAAGGCCCCGTTCCGGAGCGACCCGAGATATATCCAATGCGATATATTTTTCCCGCCTGCTGCGCCTCCGCGGACGAGCAGAGCGCAAAGAGCAAAGCGCCAATAGAGCTAAGAGCACCGAGCATATGGTTAAGAGAAAAACGCAAGCCTTTTTTTCTCATGAGTTTTCTCCGCCGTTCTTTGCTCTCTGCACCCTGCTCCTTGCTCTCTGCTCACTGCTACTGAATCACCTTGTCCGCTCTCACCAGAAGATTGGGCGGGATCGTCAGGCCGATTTGCTTGGCGGTCTTCAAGTTGATAAATAGTTCGAACTTCATCGCCTGCTCCACCGGCAAATCCGCTGGCTTGGCTCCTTTGAGGATTTTGTCGACGTAAACGGCGGCGCGCCGGTACAGGTCAGTGAGGTCAGGACCGTAGCTCATGAGACCGCCGTTTTCTACATAGTTTGAGGTGCCGAACATGGTCGGGAGTCGATGCTTCAGCGCCAGTTTGATGAGCTGTTGCCGCTCGGCCCCAAATATGGGGGCTTGCTGCACCAAAACGGCCTCAGCCCGCTCTCGCACTATGGCCGCGAAGGCGGTATCAAAATCCATAGTGCTTTCTACCGGGACGGGCTGCAACCGCAATCCGAGCGCTCGCCCGGTTTCCTCGACCGCCTTTAATATTGGCCTATGCGAAGGCGTCGCCGGATTCCAAAGGATCGCAACACGGATGACCCTGGGAACACATTCCTTGAGTAGCTCAAGCCCTTTGGCGTTTAGTTCGGTTTGCATCTGGGCCAGTCCGGTGATGTTCCCTCCAGGTCGCGCGAGGCTAGCCACGTGACCAGCGCCAATCGGATCGCCGTGGACTGCGAATACGATCGGGATTGTGGTAGTCGCTTGCCTGGCTGCCTCAACGTGGAGCGAAGCCGGCGCGAAGATAACATCCACCTTTAGTTTGACCAACTCGTCGGCAAGTTGAGGCGCTCGATCAAGCCTCCCGTTGGCCCAGCGATATTCGATGAGAATGTTTTGGCCCTCGACCCAACCTAGCTCCCGCAACCTCTGTCGGAACACGTCGGTCCTAAGTTGTTCTGCAGTAGGTCTGTTTCCCATGAAACCTATTCGAACCGGCTTTGCCGCCTGCTGTGCTTCGACGGCAACGCAAAGCGCAAAGAGCATGGTGCTAAGCGCAAAACAAATGAATTTTTTCCCGCGTTCTAGCTTCGCCCTGCGCCCTGCCCACTGCTCTCTGCTAACTTTCATTTGATTACCCTATCCGCCCGCGCCAGCACGTTCGGCGGAATCGTGAGCCCGATTTCCTTTGCGGCTTTCAGATTGACGATGAACTCGAACTTTATCGGTCGCTCAACAGGCAGGTCGGCCGGCTTGGTGCCCTTGAGAATCTTGTCGACATAAACAGCGGCGCGGCGAAACAGATCTGTTGTCTTAGCTCCATAGGACATAAGACCGCCAGACTCTACGTACACTACGTCCGGATACATCGCGGGCAGCCGATTCTTTGTGGATAAGTCGATGATCTGAGTCCGATAAAGTCCAAATCTCGGCCCCGAAAACGTGATGAGTGCGTCGGCACGCCCTTTGATCATCGTGGAAAAGGCGGTCTTTAAATCCTTGGCTGTCTCCCAACCCACTGGCTGAAGGCGTACTCCCAAGGAGGAAGCGGCCGCCTCGATTTCTTTCATCTGCGGCGGTGTCGCCGGAGCGCTCGGGATCTGAAGAACAGCTACACGGGAGACTCTTTTGACCTCTTTAAGCAGCTCCAGTCTTTTGCCGCCCAATTCGATCTGCATGTTTGATAGGCCTGTGGCATTCCCTCCCGGTCGTGCAAGGCTGGCCACGAGACCAGCTCCCACTGGATCGTTGTGATTCGCGATGACGATAGGAATTGTGCTCGTCGCTTGCTTGGCTGCATGGGCGGGCGCCGTGGCCGACGTTACAATGACATTGACCTCTAGAAGAATCAGCTCGCTGACCAGGCTGGGTAACCGATCAGACTTCCCGTCAGCGTACCGCCACTCAATCACGATGTTCCGACCTTCAACATAGCCGAAGTCACGCAACCCTTGGCGAAATGCGTCGGCGTTCGTTGCTGTTGAAGAGCGTGAATTGAGAGATAAAAACCCGATCCGGGGCACTTTCTGCGGCTGCTGCGCCACGGCGGACGAGCAAAACGCAAAGAGCATGGTGCCCACTGAGCTAAGCGCAAAGGGCAAAGGGCTAAGCGTAAGACCAATAATCTTTTTCCTCATTAGTTTTCCTCTGCATTTTTCTGCTCACTGCTTACCGCTCACTGCTCACTGTCATCTTATGACTTTGTCCGCTCGCGCCAGCACGTTCGGTGGAATCGCCTAACGATTTTAGATTTTCGATTTTGGATTTTAGATTGTTCGGTCATCGGATAACTCGATCTGCTCTGGCCAAAACATTGGGCGGGATCGTTACTCCGATCTGCTTGGCGGTCTTAAGATTGACGACGAACTCAAACTTCATGGGCTGTTCCACGGGCAAGTCAGCCGGCTTTGCGCCTTTAAGGATCTTGTCCACATAGATTGCAGCACGATGCCAATTGTGATTGAGATCCGGCCCATAGCTTATGAGGCCTCCTGCCTCGGCATATTCAGATCCTGGGTAGATCGCCGGCAGCTTGTGTTTAGCTGCTAAGTCAATAATCTGGGCTCTATTAGTCACCAGAAAGGTACTTGGGTTCGTCATGAGGGCCTGCATGCCTGCGCCTTTTGCCCCGTCGAAAGCGCTCTCGATGTCATCGACGCCTTTCGCTCCGAAGAGATGGAGCTGCAGCCCCAATCCTTTGGCCGCGGCTTCGGCATCCTTGAAACGTAGCTCTCCAAGTTTCGGGCCTGCTCTAGTCAGATACGCTATCCGCGTGACCTTGGGAAATGCTTCCTTGAGAAGTTCGAGCCGTTTGCCATTTAGCTCCGGGGCGAGGATCGACAAGCCGGTTAGGTTGCCACCCGGTCTTGCGAGGCTGGATACCTGGCCGTCGCCGACTGGATCAATGGCCCCGGTAAAGACAACGGGGATCGTCTTGGTGGCGTTCTTTGCCGCCTGAATAGCGTTGGAAGTGTCCGTAACAATGATGTCGACCTTGAGGCGAATCAGCTCTTCGATACGCCCAGGGAGAGTTTCCGGCCTACCCTCCGCGTAGCGGTACTCAAGGACAACGTTTTTTCCCCCCACGAACCCACGCTCACGTAGACCCTGCTGAAATGCTTCAACACGCCTTGCCGCAGCGGAAGGAGTGGCAGAAACGAGAACACCTACCCGCGGGATTTTCGGCTGCTGCGCCACGGCGGACGTGCAAAACGAAAAGAGCATGGCGCTAACTGCGAAGCTAAAAATACTTTTCTTCGTTGTTTCTTTCATGCCTCTTGCCTCGCAGCTTACGCCTATCGGATCACTCGATCCGCGCGCGTGGGATAATCGCGGCAAGATCTATAGCGACTCTCGGCATGCTAGCCTCCATTCGCTGCCGTGAAGCGCAATCTTTGTGCCACTACCATCATTAGAAATGCACGCAGGTAAGGTATCGAGGTTGAACGAAAAAATGTCGCCAGTCGGTGCTCGAACTGTTACGTAAAAGAGTTAGGTGTAGCAAGCTTGCTACAGGGTGTAGTCGATTTGATACTTGTGCAAATCGATGTTCTTTAACTTGCTAGCGCAACATGGCCGTCGCAATTGCCAGGTATATAATCACCGAGAGCAAATCCTGAATCACCGTCGCCAACGGACCGCTGCCGAAGGCGGGGTCGATGCCGAGACGATTTAACAACCATGGCAACGCCAGCGCCACGGAACTGGCGGTCGCGCACGCCGCGAAGATCGATAACGCCACCGCGGTTGCCAAAGCGCCTTGTCCCCAGCGCCACCAACTTAATGGCAAGAAAACCAGAGCAAGCGCAATCCCAACGAATAGCCCGGTAAAAATCTCCCGCCGCACCACGCGGCCGATGCCCACCCCCACGGAAAGACCGCGGATTACCAGAGCTTCGGTCTGTGTGCCCACGGCGTCGGCAAGATAGACGATGCCGGGAATGAAGAAGGCCAGCATGACGTTGGCCTGAAGCTGGCGCTCAAAGGCGCCGACGATGTCGGCGGCGAGCAGCGCGCCCGCCAAGCCGACGAGGAGCCACGGAACTCTATGCCAGAAGCGTTTCGCAACTGGCTCTTCGCTGGCGGCACGCGCCATTGAAGAATCACGGAGAAAACCGCCGACCCTGGCCATATCTTCATCATGCTCATGAAGCAGGATTGCCAGCAGACGATCAGGCGGAAGAAAGCCAACAAAGCCGCCGCCATTGTCGATGACCGCCAGCGCGCTCTCGCCATGTTGCACGGCCTTCCAGGCGGCTTTCTCCTGGTCCAATCCGGGGCCAACCACGGGAGGGTCCGCATCCATTAACTGCCCGATCTTAGTGTCGGGTAACGCAGCAAATAAATCTTCGACTCTGAGAACGCCGACGAGTTTACCACTCTCGCACACTCCGATATGCGTGGCGCTTTCGAACTGTACCCCCTCGAGGGAACTGCGCAGTTGCAGCGCCGAAGTTTCCGGCGATGCCACTGGAACCAGCCGGCAGACATGTTCGGAAGCGGTCTCCGTGACGAATTTTGGCGTGGGACCAGGATCAGCTGACACCATTAACGACCTCCAAGTATAGTTGAACCGAGCATAGCGACTGAGCCTCGGACCGGACAACTGCTCATTGCTGCGCTACCAGAAGCACTCTCCGTGGGGCCTGCCGCGCGTCGATGCACAGGGCTAATTATAGATGCGACAAGGCAAGACTAATTTGAAATTGACCGCTACATAGGCCCAAATGGAGCGTTCGTCGTAGCGGCGGCTTCCGATCTATTTCACGCCTATGTGCTAACGCAGAACCGCCGTATTTCCTCGATTGTTTTAGGATGTCCTTGCGTGGAGTCAACAGACCGCATGATTTTTTCAGATACAACGCCTACGATGTGGGAGCCATCGTAAGAGACGACACCATCCGTTCGGCTCGTCACCGGCCGCTCACCGTCGTTTCGACAGTTCTGCCTTTTGACATCATGCGCATAATTCGCGGTCATTCGACTACAAATCTTCCCTCGCCCTCTGGAAAAGAAGGGAAGAGGAGATTTGTGATCGCAATGATTCACGAATCATAATCAGCGAACTTCTCGGCCAGGACCTAAGGCTTCTTGCGTTTTCCCTGGAGCCGTCTATTGTCCTGCAAATCGTCTTCAACCCACGTTAACGCTGCGATGGTTTGCGGAAAACCCAACGTGGTCAGGCCAAGCAGAACCACATGGTAGATTTCTTGAGCCCTGGCGCCCTCTTCGAGCGCCCTGCGGGTGTGCGAATGCACGGCGCCCTCGAGCCGTGCTCCGATAGCCATTGCAAGCTTTACCAACTCGCGGCTTTTCTTGTCCAGCGGCCCGCTGTCGTGAACCAAGCCGCCGAGCCGGTCATAAGCTTGCCAAATTTCTGGATAGGTTTTTTTGAAATTCTCGTAGGCCTTCGGAAGCCGAGCCATAAGAGCACCTCCTCTTCGTCCATGTAAAACGACCTCGCCGCATTGTTACACGCGTTCTCCGCATGGGGTCAACACCGCCGCCAAAGCATTTCGGGTTTTGCGCGCGGCTTACCCCGGGGTGTGCCCGACTTCAGTGAACAACCTTTCCGACCATTGCAAAACGTAACCGGGCGGCTTCTCAAATCTTGGAAAACCGATGCCGTGAACCAACGTATTCTCCTGCGATAACTTCCTGGCCTTGGATTTGCTCGCTAATAGAACAAAACGTTGTCGACGAGTCGGCGCATCCGCGTGACGGTCAAGACTCAGATCTTCTGAGGAGGCCATGTAATGAAACGCATTGTTATACCCGCGGGTCTGGGTCTTGCGGTTCTGCTGCTTAGCGTAATCAGCAAAACGGCGGAAGTTAAGCCGCCGCCGTCCAGCGCCAACCTCCTTGCCTTAGGAAAACAAGTTTATGTCCAACAATGCGCGGCTTGCCACGGCTTCGGCGGTCGCGGCGACGGCGAGGCTGCCTATCTCCTCTATCCCAAGCCGCGCGATTTCGTTGCGGCAAGATATCGGCTCGTCTCAACCTGGGAGCGCGTGCCCACCGACCAGGACCTCTTCGACACCATATCGCGCGGCATGCCCGGCTCGGCGATGCCTTCGTGGGAACATTTGCCGGCGGAGCAGCGATGGGGTTTGGTTTACTACGTCAAATCGCTTGCGGAAAAACCGATCGAAATCAAAGCGCAGAAAATGCCCGCGGCTGACGGGAGCGGCGGTGAGGGGATAATAGCAGTCCCTAAAGCTCCTCCTTTCGACGCGGCCGCAAGAGCACGCGCGCTGGAGCTATATAAGGATGCTTGCGCGTCGTGCCATGGCGACACGGGACGCGGCGATGGGGCGCAGGAGCAAAGAGATGACGAGGGATTCCCCACCCGGCCGCGTGATCTTACTGCGGGCGTTTTCAAAGGCAGCCCTGATCCGATCGCGCTCTACCGCCACATAGTTGCGGGCATTCCGGGAAGTCCAATGCCGATGAGCGATTGGGCGTACGGCCCCGACGCGTGGCATTTGGTCAATTATGTGCGCTCGCTTTCCAGCGACACGCAGCGCGCGCGCGTGGAGATGAAACAATTCACCATCCAAGCCGTGCGTGTCAAGACTCTTCCCGATCATCCCAGCTCCGGTATCTGGCGTAGCGCGCCGCCGGTCAATCTTCATCTGATGCCGCTATGGTGGCGCACCGAAAGACCGGAAGAAGTGACGGTGCGAGCCGTACACGATGGCAACGATCTCGCCATTCTTATGGTCTGGCACGATGATACCAACGACCAGAGCGCACTTCGACCGCAAGATTTCCGCGATGCAGCGGCGATCCAATTTTCATCAGCCGCTAATCCGCCATTTTTTGCCATGGGCGCGACTGGAGCGGCGGTTAATATCTGGATGTGGAAATCCGAACGGCAGGCCGATCTGGATGTTGCCTATCAGGACCTCGACAGAGCTTACCCGAATATCGGCATCGATTCATATCCCAACTCTATGCGTTCAGCCGTCGAACAACCGTCTCGTCACGCTCTGACAATGCAGTCGGACCCGACATTCGTCACCGGCTGGGGCGCCGGGAATATCGTCTCCGATCCGCAGCGCAAGAGTGCTGTCGAAGATCTTACGGCCCAAGGATTCGGCACATTACGAGCAAGACCGAGGATCGAACAAAAGATTGACGCCCGCGGCGTCTACGAACAGGGTTCCTATGAAGTCATGTTCCGCCGAACCCTGACACCGACCGGTGAAGGAGCCGTCGCACTGCGACCGGGTTCCAGCGTCCCTGTGGCCTTTGCCGTCTGGAACGGCAGCGCGGGAGATCGCGATGGCAAGAAATCGGTGACGATTTGGCAGGATCTGAAAATTGCGAAATGACCGTTCAAAACGTTCAAGCAGTTCAAGTCGTTCAAAATGTTTTGAACTTCTTCGGATGTTAACGGCTTGAACGATTTGAACGATTGGAACGCGGGAGACGAGAGGAGCGAAAAGAATGAACGACGCTGAAGCCAGAGAGATGGTGAGAGTAACCCGCCGTGATTTCTTGAAATGGATGGGTATCGGCACCGGCGCCGCGGCCATCGCTGCCGGCTCCTTCCACTATTTCAGCCCCGCAGCTGTCGGCGACAATCCCCTTTCCCGAGCGGTCAACCGAGAGTGGGAAAAGATTTATCGCGATCAATACAAGTACGATAGCGCTTTTGACTGGGTCTGCTCGCCCAACGACACCCATGCTTGCCGAGTGCGCGCCTACGTGCGCAACGGCATCGTGACGCGGCTCGGCAGCACTTATGACTACCAGAACTACGCCGATCTCTACGGCAACAAGGCCACGGCCAATTGGAACCCGCGCCAGTGCGCCAAGGGCTACACCTTCCACCGGGTCATTTACGGCCCATACCGGCTGCGCCATCCGATCGTACGCAAGGGCTGGAAAGCCTGGGTCGACGCCGGCTTCCCCGAACTAACACCGGAGAACAAGTCGCGATATATGTTCGACGCCCGCGGCCAGGACGAGTTCGTGCAAATTTCCTGGCCGGACGCCTTCGACGCCATCGCCAAAGCGCTGGTCGCAATCAGCACGCGCTATAGCGGCGCGGAAGGAAAAAAACGTTTGCTCGCGCAGGGCTATCAACCGGAAATGGTCGAGGAGACGGGCGGTGCCGGAACCCGGACCGTAAAAATGCGCGGCGGCATGGGGTTGCTGGGTGTCATCGGCAAGTACGGCATGTATCGCCTTAACAACTCGCTAGCTCTGCTCGACGCCAAGATCCGCGGCGTCGGACCGGAGGAGGCGCGCGCCGGCCGCAACTGGTCGAACTATACCTGGCACGGCGATCAGGCGCCGGGGCATCCCTGGGTGCACGGCCTGCAGGCCTCTGAATGTGACTTCAACGACCTGCGCTTCTCGAAGCTCATCATCATGGATGGCAAGAATCTGGTCGAGAACAAGCTCACCGATTCCCACTGGTTCATCGAGACCATGGAACGCGGCGCGAAGATTGTCGTCATTGCGCCCGAATACGGCCCGCCGTCGACCAAAGCTGATTATTGGATTCCAATTCGTCCTGCAACCGACGCTGCGCTCTGGCTCGGGATCACCAAACTGATGATCGATAAGAAGTGGTATGACGAGGCATTCGTCAAGCGCTTCACCGATTTTCCACTTCTGGTGCGCACCGATAACTTGAAGCGACTGCGCGCGCACGAAGTGTTCCCCAACTACAAAACCACGCTTTCAGCCGATGGACCTTCAATCAAGATCCAGGGCTTCACCGCAGAGCAGCACGCCAAGCTCGGTGATTACGTGATCTGGGACAGCAAGACCAACGCCCCGGCCGCGCTCAGCCGCGATGATGTCGGCGAAAGCATGGTCAAGAAAGGCCTGGAGCCGACCCTGGAGGGAAGATTCAAAATCAAGCTGGTGGACGGCAAAGAAGTGGAAGTCGCTACGGTCTGGACGCTTTACCAGACTCATCTAAAAGACTACGACCTCGACACCGTGGTCGAAATTACCCATGCGCCCAGAGAGATGATCGAGCAACTGGCGCAGGACATCGCGACCATGAAGCCGGTGGCAATCCACCAGGGCGAGGGCATCAATCATTGGTTCCATGCGACGGAAATGAACCGAGCGTCGTACTTGCCGCTCATGCTTACCGGCAACATCGGCAAGCCGGGCGCCGGCAGCCACACCTGGGCCGGAAACTACAAGGCCGCGCTGTTCCAGGGCTCGGAATCGGCCGGACCGGGATTCAAGGGTTGGGTGGCAGAAGACCCGTTTCAACTCAATCTCAACGAGAGCGCGCACGGCAAAGAAATCCACGCCCACGCGTACACCAAGGACGAAGAACCGGCCTATTGGAATCACGGCGACCTCGCATTGATCGTGAACACTCCGAAATTCGGCCGCAAGAACTTCACCGGCAAAAGTCACATGCCGACCCCCACCAAGGCGCTGATCTTTACCAACGTGAACCTGATCAATAATGCCAAGTGGGCCTATGGCATGATCAAGAACGTTGATCCCAACGTCGAAATGATCGTCTCGATTGATATCCAGATGACCGCATCCATCGAATACGCGGACGTCGCCCTGCCGGCGAATTCATGGCTCGAGTTCGAGGGACTTGAAATCACCGCGAGCTGCTCGAATCCGTTCCTGCAGATCTGGAAAGGCGGTATCCCGCCCGTCTTCGACAGCAAAGACGATGTGCAAATACTCGCCGGGATCGGCAATGCTCTTGCCGACGCCACCGGCGAGAAGCGTTTTCGCGACAATTTTGCTTTTGCCGCGTCGGAAAAGCGCCACATATATATCCAGCGCCTCCTCGACACCTGTACGACGACCGCCGGCTACAAGCTCGCCGATATCATGGCGGGCAAGTACGGGCCTCCAGGCGGATGCTTGCTTAATTTCCGAACGTATCCGCGCATCCCATTTTATGAACAGGTGCATGACAGCGAGCCGTTCCATACCGATACCGGGCGCATGCACGCCTACGCCGACGTGCCGGAGGCCATCGAGTACGGCGAAAACTTCATCGTTCACCGCGAAGGACCCGAAGCGACGCCTTACCTGCCCAACGTGATCGTCAGCTCCAACCCGCTGGTGCGACCGGAGGACTACGGCATCCCCGCCAATGCGGAGCACTGGGACGAGCGAACCATTCGCAACCTCAAGATGCCGTGGAGCAAGGTCAAGCAAACCAAAAACTTCCTGTGGGAAAAGGGCTTCCAATTTTTTTGCCTGACGCCCAAGACGCGCCATCGCGTGCACAGCGGCTGGTCCAACGTCGACTGGCACATGCTCTACGATTCCAACTTCGGCGATCCCTACCGGCTCGACAAACGCGCGCCCTGCGTCGGCGAGCATCAATTGAACATGAACCCGCAAGCCGCGCGCGATCTCGGCATCAACGACGGCGACTATGTCTACGTGGATGCCAATCCCGCCGACCGGCCGTATCTGGGCGCCAAGCCGAACGATCCGTTCTATCGCGTCTCGCGCCTCATGCTGCGAGTCAAATACAACCACGCCTATCCGTACAACATCATCATGATGAAACATGCGCCGTTTATCGCTACAGAAAAGAGCGTGAAAGCGCATGAGACCAGACCCGATGGGCGGGCGCTGTCGGAGAACACCGGCTATCAGGCCAATCTGCGCTATGGCTCCCAGCAGTCGATAACGCGCAATTGGCATATGCCGATGCATCAGACCGATACATTATTCCACAAAGCGAAAGTTTCCATGAGCTTTATCTTTGGTGGCGAAGCGGACAATCACGCGGTCAATACGGTGCCCAAAGAAACTCTCGTGCGGGTCACCAAGGCGGAAGATGGCGGTATGGGCGGCAAAGGAGTCTGGAAGCCGGCCACCAGCGGATTTACGCCGGACAACGAGAACGACCTGATGAAGCGCTATCTGGCCGGAGATTTGACGAAGGTTAAAACATGAACGAGCACGTTCAAGACGTTCAAAACGTTCAACCGCTTCGCTCCGTTCAAGCCGTTTCGGAGGTTTCCATCATTCAACCTCCGGTTCTCCGCCCTCCCCGCGCTCGCGGGGGAGAAATAAGGTGGGCGTTGAACGGCTTGAACGATTGGAACGATTTGAACCCGAGATGAGGGAGATGAGAGATGCCTTTTAAAGATCCCGATCCCACCGATCCGAACATGCTCGTGGGCGTGATGCTAGCCGCAGACGCCGAAGCAACCCGCGAGATGGCGTATGTATTTGCCGAAGAGTTCGCGCGGCTGGGCTACACACGCGAGCAGTTACTGTGGCTGTTTAAGAATCCGTTTTACGGCGGCGCCCACGGAGCGTACCAGGCTCTTGGGGAGAAAGAGACTCTGTCGATCATCGATGAATGCCTGAATGTGTGGGAAAACTTCCGGATTTCAGTTCAAGACGTTCAAGTCGTTCAAACCGTTCAAGCCGTGTCGGAGGTTTCAAACGTTGCAACCTCCGAGTTTCCTCCCCCGCGAACGCGGGGGAGGATTAAGGAGAGGGTTGAACGGAGCGGAGCGATTGAACGGCTTGAACGATTTGAACACGAGCGACGAGAGGAGCGAGAAGAAGATGGCTAACGTTCACAACTGGCAGATCGGCCGGGAGATGAATTATCCCTACACCCAGGCGTTTCCGAAACGCCAGTTCGCCTTTGTGTTCAACATCAACCGCTGCATCGCCTGCCAGAGCTGCACCATGGCGTGCAAGTCAACATGGACGTTCAGCAAGGGCCAGGAGCACATGTGGTGGGCCAATGTCGAAACCAAACCCTACGGCGGCTATCCGCAGTTCTGGGATGCCAAGATTCTCGCCCTGCTGGAAAAGGCTAATCCCGGCAATCAACAGTGGTCCGGCAAACCGTCAGGGGACAAGAGCAAACCCTATGGGCAGTTCGATGGCAAGACCATTTTCGAAGCGCAAAATATGCTGACTCCGGACAGTGCGCGGGTGCTCGGTTATTTGCCGACGGATGAAGAATGGAATCTGCCGAACATTTACGAGGACAATCCCGTGGGCAAGCGCGGCGTGCGCAATGAGCTCGACAAAGAAGGAGCGGCGCTCCCCGAGCACAAGACCTGGTTTTTCTACCTCGCGCGCATCTGCAATCACTGCAGCTATCCAGCTTGCCTCGCCGCATGCCCGCGCAAGGCGATTTATAAACGGCCGGAAGACGGCATCGTCCTGATCGATCAAAGCGAGTGCCGCGGCTACCGCAAGTGCGTCGAGGCTTGCCCTTATAAGAAGACTATGTATCGCGGCAATACCCGCGTGTCGGAAAAGTGCGTCGCCTGTTATCCTCGCGTCGAAGGCAGCGACCCCGAAAGCGGCGGGGAACCGATGGAGACCCGCTGCATGGCTGCGTGCATCGGACAGATCCGCATGCAGGGTTTAGTGAAGATGAACCAGGACGGCACCTGGGCCGAGGACCGCTATAACCCGATCTATTATATGGTGCATGTCGCCAAAGTGGCGCTGCCGCTTTATCCGCAGTTCGGCACCGAGCCCAATGGCTACTACATCCCGCCGCGTTGGGTGCCGCGGGATTATTTGAAACAGATGTTCGGTCCCGGGGTCGATGAAGCCATCGAGCGCTACAGCTACCCGGATCGGGAACTGCTCGCGGTATTGCAGCTGTTTCGCCGCTCCAACCGGATCATCTACCGCTACGAAATCAAAGAAGGGGAAAAAGTTTACGAGGCCACCCTGCGCGGGCGCAAAGTCACCATGTACAACGACACGGTGATTGCCTATGGACAGAGCGGCAAAGAAATCTTCCGCACGCAGGTTGAGGAACCGGTGCATGTGCGATCGAACAAGCACGCGAATTCGATATGAATGGAACCACTTCAACCACTTGAATAGAGGTAACGAATGACGGCCAATCAATCGGATGAAAAAGTCAGCGAAGTTGATCTAGCCTACTGTCGCGCGGCGCTTTACAGCGCCTTGGCGCTCGGTTTTCAACCACCGGCCGACGACATACTTTCACGCTTGCTGACAGCCGACAGCCGGCGTTCCCTGACTGGCGCAGCCACAATGCTGTACCCTCAACGGCCGGATATTCTTTCAGCCATCGAGGCGTTACCCCCTGCCGAAGAAACCAACAGATCGGCGCTCGCATCGACGTACCGGGTTCTCTTTGGCCACACCGCTCAGGGGCGAATTCCTCCGTATGAGACCGAATACGGCAACGAAGCGCTGTTTCAACAACCTCAAGAATTGGGCGACCTCATGGGCTTCTATCATGCTTTCGGTCTGGCTCTGAAACGTGAACATCATGAACGTCCCGACCACGTCAGCTGTGAATGCGAGTTTTTAATGTTCCTGGCGCTTAAGGAGGCCTTCGCGCTGGAGCAGAACAACCGGGAGATGCTCGCTGAAACCCGCAAGGCCGAAAAGCTATTTTTGCGCGATCACCTGGGGCGCTTTTTCCCAACGTTTGTTACCCGATTGAGCCGAGAAGATCCCCATGGTTTTTACGCCAGGCTGGGCGAGCTTGGCCTTAGTTTCGTCAGCGCCGAGTGCGCGCGACTTCAGGTGATGCTGGGCGCAGCCAACCTGGGTCTGCGGCCGGCCGATGACAGCCGGGTGCCGATGGCCTGTGGCGGGGCGGAATGCGCCGCGCTGCCAGGCGCGAGTGCGCCTAAAGGAGGCGATCCTGTATGAAGCAAGCTTTGGCCATTCACTACGATCCAAAATTGTTGGAAGAAGCGGTTTTTTATGCGCAGCGCGACAGCTACGTTGCAAGGGAACTCGATGAACGGCGCAGTCGCATTTACGAAATAGCGGAGCCGGAAGAACGGGAAGGGCTGTTTCAAGATCTCTACCGCGAGTGGTTCGCCCGGCTCGGCCTGGGAGACCCTATCGACAAGGCCTTGCAGGAACAACCGATTATCACTGCGTCTTGCAACGACTGTTACGTCGTTTGCGCCATCCAGGCCAAGCAAGAAGGCGCCGAGCTTTTCGTGGCGACCGATGAAGCGCCGGAGAAAAAGCAGCGCCGCACCTTGCGCATATTAATTCGGCCCCAGTCCCTGCTCGATCCGGAGTCGGTCATCACGTTTCTGCGCCACGAGTTGTACCATATTGCCGATATGCTCGATCCGGCTTTCGCCTACCAGCCGGCACTTCCCAAAGCCGACGGAGGCCCCACTTATGACGCTCTGGTCACAAACCGCTATCGCGTCTTGTGGGATATTACGATCGTTGGCCGCATGATCCGGCGCGGCTGGCTGCCTCAGGCGATCCGCAATCAGCAGCTCTGGGATTTTCGCGAGGCGTTTCCGATGCTGGGAGAAAGCGGCGAAAAGTATTTTCAGTCGTTTTTTGACGGCGATCAACCCAGACATTCGGAGCTGGCGGCCTTCGCCTTGGATCCACGCGCGGCAAGCAGGCACCTTGCGGACCCCAGCGCCGCCGGTACTCAGTGTCCCCTGTGCAGGTTCCCTAGCCACTCCTTCGAAGCGGAGCCTGAAAAACTGGATGTTCATGTGCTCGCCGCCATCACCCGGGACTTTCCACATTGGACTCCCGGGCGCGGCCTGTGCGCGCAGTGCGCCGACCTCTATCGCGCCAGCGGGCTATCCATGGCAGCGGCCAAAGCGCTTCCCGGATGGAATACCGACGCTAGCATGCAGCCTGCCGACGAAAGCGGAAACAAACAGGACGTGGCAATCGCAGGTAGTTGAAACGATCCGCAACCTCGACGAGCATCCTAAGGAGTCATGGGCGCTTCACGGTCACCACCCCTTGCATCCCTTTCCGCTTGGCCTCAACAACGTTTTCCATGGATACGAGCAGGCCTTCGCGTCTCTCGCTTCCCTCGACCTGCTTTCGCGCCATGTCCGAACGACGTAACTTTGGAGTCTGACTTGCACGACTCGACTTTCTAGGGGCAATCCGTTCAGGCGGGCATCAGAAAAGGTTTGCGTCCTCTCTGTCTTTACGCTGGATTGAGAATTGTTATAAGCTGGCGCTAATTTTACACCGGACGGAATTCACCATGAGCAAGAAAAAATCCGCAACTGTAAGGAACCTGCGACCGATAGCGCCGCGCCAGTATCCTGACCTACAGGAACATCTCGAGCGGCTCGAGCGCGAAGGATTGTTGATCCGGGTCAAAGAGCCGGTGGACAAGGATCAAGAGATGCACCCGCTGGTTCGCTGGCAGTTTCGCGGCGGCATCAAGGAAAAGGATCGCAAAGCGTTTCTTTTTGAGAAGCCGGTAGACGCCAAAGGTAAGCCCTACGACATTCCCGTCGCGATCGGCATTCTCGCAGCGAACCGGACAATCTATGGAATCGGTCTCGGCTGTGATCCAACCAAAGTGAACCAGTTGTGGGCGGAAGCGAAAACCAATCCGATTGCGCCAGTGGAGATCCCTTCGGATGCCGCGCCGGTCCATGAAGTGGCCTACCAAGGTGACGATCTCAAAGTACCCGGCCAAGGCGTCGATGGTATCCCGGTGCCGGTCTCGACTCCCGGTTGGGACAACGCGCCCTATATCAGCGCCGCGCATTTCATCACGAAAGATCCCGACAGCGGTATTCACAATATCGGCACCTATCGTGCCATGGTCAAAGCGCCGGACCGGGTCGGCTGCAACCCGTCGTTGGAATTGGGCCAGGGCATCTACGTACACTGGGAAAAGTATCGCGCGCGTCAGGAGAAAATGCCGGCGGCGCTGTGCATCGGCGGGGTGCCGGCGATTTCCTACGTCGCCGCGCAGAAATTGAATTACGACGTCGACGAGTTCGCCGTCGCCGGCGGTCTGGTCAAAGCACCGATCCGCGTAGTCAAAGCCAAGACGGTGCCGTTGCTGGTTCCCGCAGACGCGGAAATCATTATCGAAGGTTGGGTGAACACCGAATGGCTGGAGCCCGAAGCGCCGTTTGGCGAGTCTCACGGTCACGTCAATCCCAAAGAATACAATCCGTATATGGAAGTGATCGCGATTACGCGACGCAAGAAGGCCATCCTATGCTCGATCATCAGTCAGGTGACGCCGTCGGAATCCAGTGTGATCAAGAAGATGGCGTACGAACCGCTCTATCTCGATCATCTGAAGAATGCGCTCGGCGTCAAGTGCGTCATGCGAGTCATGCTACACGAGCCTTTGACGGCAACACAGAAGCTGACCGTCATTCAAATGCGCAAGCCCAGCCGAGCGGAAGTTTGGCGAGCCTTGATGGGAGCAGTGGTTTTTCGGCCGTCGATGTCGAAAATCGTCATCGCCGTCGACGAAGATATCGATCCGGAAAATATGGATGCCGTATTCTGGGCGCTCGGCTATCGCTCGCAACCGCATCGAGATGTGCAAATCATCCGCGGCACGGACATCGGCCATGCGCCTCGTCACGATGCCCGCGGTTCCGCCGATGATTCCTGCCTGCTCTGGGATGCAACATTAAAAGAAACTTTTCCGCCGATCTCGCTGCCCAAAAAAGAATACATGGAACGCGCCCGCAAATTGTGGGAGAAGCTGGATTTGCCGAAACTCGAGCCCGAGTCACCGTGGTATGGTTATTCGCTCGGCGATTGGAACCCGGAGCTTGACGAAGAAGCCAAGCTCGCAGTCACCGGCGAGTTTTGGCAGACCGGCAAGAAGATCGCTCTCGAGCGCTGCCGCACTGAAGAGGTGCCGGTGAACACTTCATACTACGGTCATCAGAAAGAAAAGTGATGTTTCTAAGAAGCCCCAAGACTTACTAATGAGTTCGTTATTTAGAGACTATGTCGCTAGTGTGCGACCGAGAGGTGAGCCCTTCCAATCGCGGTCAATGGTTCTCTGCCTTGCTGGCCACCGCCCCGTCCTCTCCATAGGTGGAAATGCCCGCCGGCAGGGCCTGAAAACAACCTTTGCGCTCCTGTGCCCGCGCTCTCCAGGTCTCACCCCTCGGTCGGTGTTTGGTTACTCAATTGTGGACTGCTTAATAACCGCAAAGGCATGCCCAGCGAAGTCGAAGGGACACACAGGACGCAAAAAAGGAGGGACCCACCACGAAGGACACGAAGTTCACGAAGATCAAAAGAATAAATATCCGAACCCTTCGTGGCCTTCGTGACTCCTTTGAAAATTTGGTCGGGTGGAGGACTATTGCCATCAGATTTGCGTGAGTTACGTAATCATTACACGAGCTCGTCGTCCCGGCATGGACTGCCGGGACCCAGGTCGACATGGATGTGTCCGGACGCATCCTGGGGGCCTGGATGCCGGCATGACGGAGACTGCTGATGGCCAAAATGCCGTCGGCCATTGGCGTTGGCGTGGAGGGATGCAGCTCTTTTTTCACGCTTTGCAGGCGAGCGTGAGATCATGAATAACTTCGTGGTGAAAATCCAGTCGGTCGAATGCGCCATCGAAAATAGCTAATCACAGCTACACTACTACAGAGGACAATCCATGAAAGACATCTTTGAATTCGCGGACGATTTAGGTCCGGCAAAAATCGTCCATGTTTACGATCCCAAGATCGGCTTGCGCGCCGTGGTCGCCATCGACAACGTCGGGTGTGGGCCAAGCATTGGCGGCATCCGCATGGCGCCGGACGTGAGTGCCGAGGAAGCGTTCAGACTGGCGCGCGCAATGACCATGAAGAATTCGGCCGCCGGGCTGCCTCACGGCGGCGGCAAGTCGGTGATTTTTGGCGATCCCAAGATGGACGTCGCAAAGAAAGAGCAGTTGATCCGCGCTTTTGCCCGCGCAATTCGCGATCTGGTTGAATATATTCCGGGGCCCGACATGGGTACGGACGAACGCTGCATGGCCTGGATCAAAGACGAGATCGGGCGCGCCGTCGGCCTACCGCCGGAAATTGGCGGAATTCCGCTCGACGAAATTGGCGCCACCGGCTGGGGTTTGAAAGCAAGCGTCAAAGTCGGCGGCAAATTTTCCGGCCTCAATCTCAAAGGGGCACGGGTCGTTATCCAAGGCTTCGGTTCGGTCGGCAAACACGCCGCGCGATTCCTCGCCGAAGAAGGCGCCAAACTGATCGCCGCTTGTGATTCGCAGGGGACAATCTTCAATCCACGAGGCATTGACGTCGGGCAATTGATTCAACTCAAAGACTCGGGAAAAAGAGTGCACGATTATCCGGATGGCGAAAAACTCAACGCCGAGGCGGTGATCGATATTGAATGCGAGATCTGGATTCCCGCGGCGCGTCCGGATGTCATCCGCAAGGACAACGTGCACCGGTTGAAAACCAAGCTCGTGCCTCAAGGCGCGAACATTCCTTTCACCGCCGAAGCCGAAAGAGTCCTGCACGAAAACGGCATATTGGTGATTCCTGATTTCATCGCCAACGCCGGCGGCGTCATCTGCGCCTCGGTCGAATACCACGGCGGCACACAGACACAGGCGTTTCAGATGATCGAAGAAAAGATAAGCTCCAACACGGAACAAGTTCTGCAGCATGCGCAGAAGAGCGGATCGCTGCCGCGCCATGCGGCGCTGGCTCTCGCGGAAGAACGGGTAAGGAAGGCGATGACATACCGGCGCTAGCCAGCCTTATTCATCGTCCGACAAAAAATTACGACACTGTGTAATCGAGGAATGAGCCTGGAGGAGCGAAGTGCGCGACAGTCACCGGTTAGCTTTCCGATAACCCAACGCATCTTGCCCAATGATGAGCTTTTGAATGTTCACCGATCCTTCGACGATTTGATAAGACTTGGCGTCGCGGTAGTAACGCTCGACGGGAAACTCGGTGGAGTAGCCATAGGCGCCGAGAATTTTCAGCGCCGCGTCGGCGCTGAACGCCGCCGCCTCCGCCGCGGCGTATTTGGCCATGGAGACTTCCAGATTGTACGGGCGGCCGTGGTCGGCCAGCGACGCCGCACGGTAGACTAGCAAGCGGGCCGCTTCTTCCTGCACGACCATCTGCGCGACCATGTCCTGGTTCATTTGGAATTGACCGATCTTTTGTCCGAATTGTTCTCGCTGATTGGCATAACTCACCGCCGTTTCGCGGGCGGCCCTGGCCAGCCCGACGGCCCCGGCGGCGCAACCGAGGCGGGTGTGATTCAGATGACGCATGCAGATTTTAAAACCTTCGCCTTCTTGGCCGATGAGACGGTCATGCGGGATCCTAAAATTATCAAAAGTCAACTCTCCCGTGGGCGAGGCATGGGCGCCCAACTTGTCGAGCTCGCGGCGGCTCACACCCGGTTGATTCAAGGCGACGTAAAACGCGGACATGCCACGATGTTTCTGGGAGCGATCGGTATAGGCAAACACGACTCCTGCATCGGCGACTGTGGCATTGGTGATCCAGATCTTCGTCCCGTTGAGTAGATAGCGATCGCCGTCGCGCTTCGCCGTGGTTTTCATCGCCGCGACGTCGGAGCCCGCGTCCGGCTCAGTGATGGCGAACAAACCTACGGTCTCACCGCTCAACAGTCCTGGGAGGTGTTTCCGCTTTTGCTCTTCGTTGCCGAACTCGAAAAGCGTCACGGCGGGACCGGCTTGCATATTCAGGTAAACCCTAATGGCGCTGTGAACACGGGCGATCTCTTCGGAGATCAGCGCGTGGGCGAGAAATCCTAGACCGTTACCGCCATACTGTTCCGGAATCATACAGCCGTAGAACCCGAGTTCGCCCATCTTGAGGAGTAAATCTTTGCGAAAAATATGCTCCCGGTCGTCTTTCGCAGCGGCCGGCGCGATCTCTTTGTCGGCGAAATTGCGCGCCAGATTTCTAACCTCGCCTAGCTCTTCCGGCAATTCAAAATCCATCAGGTCCTCCTTCTGCTTCGCTAGCGCTCCTCTCCAAAATGGTTGAAGACTCTTGTCCGAACCGCAAGAATAGCATCGTCATGCCCGCGAAAGCGGGCATCCAGAGCGGACCCGGTTGGATTGAAAGGGCGAAACCTGGATTCCGCTTGCGCGGGAATGACACGAGGGAAGCATTCGCTTGGAACTGGCGAAGTGCTAGGGGTTTCTCAGCGAGGTTAGCCCTAATTCAGCCCGCCAAATCCTTCTGATAGTGCACCATCTTGCCGTGCACGAAACCAAGCCGGCTGAAAAAATGTTGCAGTTCGGATTGCTTGGGATCTATCAGGGTAAAGACCGTCTTGATGCCGTGGTCTTCGGCCGATGCGATGAACTGTTCCATCAACTCCTCGGCGATGCCCCGACGCCGGTACGCCGGATCCACGCCGATCATCTCGACCCACGCGACTGTTCCCGGCAGACCAAATTCATGTTCACCGGCCCGGCCCAGAATGAAGCCGACCATGCGGTTATCGTATTCCGCGACCAGGGACGCCCAGTGCGGCCGCACCGCTTCGGAAATTTCCAATCGCTTCTCCCAATAATCAGGCCGCGCCATCCCGGTCTCGCGTTCCTCGATGTTGACGATCGCCGCCAGATCACTCTTGTCCATGCCTCTTATTTGAATATTCTTCGCCATGCTGCCTTCCTCACTTCCGATCCTAACCGCGGTTAAAACGTAGTGGACGCTTCTCGACGAAAGCGTTGTAGCCCTCTATGAAGTCCGGCGTTTCCATGCAGCGAGCCTGGGCCATCGCTTCCATTTCAAGAGCTATTTCCAGATCCACGTTGGCTTCATGTTCGAGAAGTTCCTTGGTAACTCCGAGGGCATAGAGCGGACCGTCCTTCAAACGCGTCGCCCATTTGTAGGCTTCCTCCATCAGAGTATCGCCGGGGACGATGCGATTGGCCAAGCCGATACGAAGGGCTTCTTGCGCATCGATGGTGTCGCCGAAGTAAACTAGTTCGGTAGCCTTGCCTAAACCGACAATCTTTGGCAGCAAATACAAAGCGCCCATATCCGCTCCCGACAGGCCGACTTTTGCGAACAGAAAAGCCGCCCGCGCTTTGTCCGAGAATATCCGTAGATCTGAAGCGAGCATCAGCATCGCGCCGGCGCCGGCGGCAATGCCGTTGATAGCGGCGATGATCGGCTTTTTCAAATTACGCATGTTCTTGACGACGTTGCAGGTCATGCGCGTGAATTTATACAGCTCGTCGCCCTTCATCTTGAGCAAGGGGCCGATAATGTCGTTGACGCTGCCGCCAGAACAAAAACCTTTGCCCGTCCCGGTCAATACGACGACTTTGACGGCGTCGTCATGCGTCAGTTCCGCGAATATCCTTTCCAGATCCCCGTAGGTTTCAAAGGTCAACGCGTTGAGCTTCTCCGGGTCGTTTAGGCGGATGGTCGCCACGCCGTCGTTGTTCTCAAAAACAAAGTTGCGGTAGGTCATGATCGTTGTGTGTCTCCTTGGCTTATTGGTTCGCGGTTCGGAACTGCACAACCGGCACACTCGTGAGTAAACTCCGAATATTGTCCCTTCCCCCTCGACGGGGGAAGGTTAGGATAGGGGTGATACTTTGAGTGCTTCTCACGCTCACCCCCACTCTAACTCTCCCCCGTTGAGACCCGTTGAGGGGGAGAGAATCGGAAGGCTGATTGCTCGACTGGGATTGCCGTTCTATCTCTTGAACCTTTCACATTCATTCACGTAATTCAGTTGCCGGTAAAATTCGCCTTGCGTTTCTCCAAAAAAGCCTTGGTTCCCTCGGCCAGATCATGGCTGTGAGCGATCGCGCCGAAGCTGCGCGCCTCGAGCTCGAGACCGGTTGCCAGGTCTACCTCCAGGCTTCGATTGATGAGCATTTTCGAGGCCTGCAGCGCAAGACGCGGCAAGGCGGCAAGTTTGGCGGCCAACTCGTTCGTTTCATCCGTCAACTTTTCTTTCGACGCCACCTTCATGACCAAACCGGCGGCAAGCGCCTCTTGCGCCGAGATCGGATCGCCGGTCAAAATCATTTCCTTCGCCTTGGCGACGCCGATCAACCGCGACAACCTCTGCGTGCCGCCGCCGCCGGGAAACGCGCCAATCTTGATTTCCGGCAGGCCGAAGCGCGCGGTTTCGGAGGCGATGCGGAAATCACAGGCGAGCGCAAGTTCGCAACCTCCACCCAGGGCATAGCCGGCGACCGCCGCGATCACCGGTTGGGGCAGCGATTCGACTTGATCGAAAAGAACTTGAAACTCTCGGGCGTGCTGGAACGCCGCTTCCGCGCCGGTTGTGCCCTCCAATTCGCCGATGTCCGCGCCAGCGCAAAAGATTTCATCGCCGCCGGTGATGATGACCGCTCGAATCCCCCGTTTGCGCGCCAGATCGTGGAGCAGGTTCTCCATCTCCTGTCGCATCTCGGCATTGAACGAGTTCTTTTTCTGGGTTCGGTTCAGCCGGATGGTGGCGACTGCGCCGTCTTCTCGATATAGCAGCGTTTGATACATATTCTCCTTCATTCCGATGGTGGCGGTTTGGAATGGGCCCCCCGGCGTTGATCCATTGTCATTGACCTTGTGTGTAAACCGCCGACTCTGGGTAGGTTCTTTGCCAGTACTCGCCGTCCTCGAGCAGGGCACGGCATGCCTTGGCGCAGGTGAGCTGGTCGACGCCGGGCGACGCGTCGCAGTTGATTACATCCAGAGAGTGACCGCGCAGCTGCGGGTAGGCTTGAAATCTAACGCTATGGTCTAGCTTGTCGACCGGGCATTTGATTGAAAGTTCAAAATCGGCTGATAGGAACCGGCACATCATGACTTTCTCCCTTCTCTTAGCCCAAGCCAAAAAGCTCAACCGCATTATCATGCAGAAGCTTTTTCTTGGTCTCGTCTTTTAATCCCATCTCCGCCCACTGATCCAGACTTTCTTTCCACGGCAGCCCGTTGCTGCCCCAGAGACAACGGTCCTGACCCATGCGGCTGTTGATATAGTGGATGATTTCGGGTTTCAGGTATTTTGGCATCCAAGCGTCCACGCCGAAATAAACATTGTCCCACTTGTAGCAGACCGAGATCAGTTCCTCGACCCAGGGCCAGCCGGTGTGGGCGCCCACGAGCTTTAGCTCCGGAAAATCGCTGGCAATGCGATCGAGATAGATCGGCCGGGCGTGCTCGCTGGGCATCGCTTCGAGAACGTGACCGACTTGCAACGAGACGGGGATCTTGAGCTCATCGCATTTGGCGTAAAGCGGGTACATTTTGGCGTCGTTTAGCGGGATATCGAAGCCGTAGATATGGATATAAACTCCCTTGAAGCCGTATTCCTTTACGGCGCGATCGATTTCTTCAAGGGACTCTTTAATGCGGAACGGGTTGTAGCCGGCGAGACCGACGAAACGCTCGGGGTAACGTCTCGTGTATTGCACCACTTCTTCGAGCTTGGTGTCCATGTACATCCACTTGTTGCGGTACGACCACATTTTGCACTGGGTGATGAAAACTTTTTCCACCCCGGCGTCGTCCATTTTAGCGAGCATCGCCTCGATGCTGTCGTAGTGCGGCAGGCCGCCGATGGCCCGCTCCATGCGGCAGATGAGCTCGCCCTTCTTGGCTTCGTTCCACCGCTGGATAAATTCAGGCGTCGCGACGTAGTACATGAAGTCGATGGCTTTTATTCCGTTTTTCATTTCTTATCCTCCGCGTAGCTTGCCCTCACCTCTATCCTCCCTAAGAAAGAGAGGAAGTAAGAAGACTTCCCTCGCCCGCTTGCGGGAGAGGGTTAGGGTGAGGGTCTTTTTACACCATCGTTAACCCGCCGCTTACACTGAGCGTCTGCCCGGTGATGAAATTCGCCGCGGGCGACGCTAAAAAGAGCACGGCTTCGGCGATTTCTTCCGGTTGCGCCGGACGGCGAAAGGGCGTCGCCTTCGTCACCGCGTCGATGATTCTTGCAGTCTGTTCGGATTGACCGCGCACCGATTGGAGCAGCGGAGTTTCCGTCAATCCCGGACAGACGACGTTGACGTTGATTTTGTAGCGCGCCACTTCCCGCGCGATGGTTTTCGAAAACGCGATCACCGCGCCTTTGGCGCCGGCGTAAACCGCTTCCCAACTGGAACCGACTCGCCCGGCGTCCGAGCTGATGTTGACGACTTTGCCGCCGCCGCGAGAGATCATATTCGGCAACACGGCCCGGCAAGTGTAGAGCACTGATTTGAAGTTGATCGCCAGCAGCTTCTCCCAAGTGTCTTCGTCGCTTTCGACGAAGGGCTCCAGACGATCCCAGCCCTGACAGTTCACCAGAATGTCGATTTGACCGAAGCTGCTGAGAAGTTCCGCGACCATGCGGTCGACTTGGGTTTTTTTGGTAAGGTCCACCGGACAAGCCTTGGCCTCAGTGCCCAATGCCTGAACTTCGGCCTTGACTTTCTCGGCGTTGTCCTTGGCGATATCCGCCACCGCAATTGTTGCGCCGGCGCGCGCTAATGCCAGCGCAACCGCGCGCCCGATGCCGCCGCCGCCGCCTGAGATCAAGGCAACTTTCCCCTGGAGATCCATTATGCCACCCTCGCTTCTTCCGTCAGGTTTGGTTTTTCTGACAGTAGTTTTTCGCGCCGGCGCAACGCCAGCAGCGCCGCCCCGAGGGCGCCGACCATTTCTGGCTCGTCGCTTACATTCACCTTGCGCTTGAGCGTTTCTTCCAGCGCTTTAACCATGCCCTTTTGCCGGGCAACCCCGCCGACGAAGGTAACTTCGTCTTCCATGCCGGCGCGTTTGAGCAACGCCAGGGCCCGGGATGCCAGTGAGTTGTGGACGCCGCGCAGAATGTTTTCGACCGACTCGCCGGTTGAGACGTGATTGATAATCTCTGATTCCGCCAGGACCGCGCAAACGCTGCTGATGGTCTGCGGCTTAGTAGCCTGAATCGAGAGATCGCCAACCTGATCGATATTAACCTCCAGATATTTGCAGGCGCGCTCGATGAATCCGCCGGCGCCGGCGGCGCACTTGTCGTTGGTGCGGAACTCGCGCACCTTGCCGGTGTCGCTGACCCTGAGCGCCCTTGTGCTTTGCGCGCCGATGTCCAGGACGCAGCGGGTCTTGGGAAAGAGAAACACCGCGCCGCGCCCCACACAGGTGATGTCGGTGATCTGGACGTCGCGGAATGGAACGTTGTAGCGGCCGAAGCCGGTAGTGGCGACGTAGTTGACCTCGCTCTCTTTGAGTCCAGCGTGGTCAAGCGCTAATTCCAGCGCCTGCCGGGCGACGGCCGGGAAATCCGGTCGGGTCTTGACCGCGGCCTTGCCGCAAATTCGTTTTTCTCCATCCAAAATCACTGCCTTGGTCGATTTCGCGCCAACGTCGATACCCGCGACAAAAGTCATGCGCCCTCCTCTAGATAGGCGTCAGGCACTCGGCCCCGCCTCGATCCCCGTTGCCTGTTGCTTCTCCCTTTCGGTCTTCGTGGCGCGCTCCAGGGCAAAAATGCTCGCGCCCAGGGCGCCGACGAAGTGGGAATCCGGACTGACGTTGAGCTTCATGCCAAGTTTTTCCTCCAGCGCGCGCACCATGCCGATATTTTTCGATACTCCGCCGGTGAAGGTCACTTCCGGCTCGATGCCAACGCGCCGGATTAGTGAAATCGTCCGGGCGGCAATGGCGCTATGCACGCCGCCGAGGATATCCTCGGTTTTTTTGCCCTGGGCCAGGTACGACATGATGTCGGACTCGACGAAGACCGTGCAGACGGTGGTGAGGCGCACCGGATTTCTCGCATTGAGCGATATATCGCCGATATCGTCCAAGCCCATGCCCAGAGCTTCGGCTGCGCTGGCCAGAAATCTACCGGTCCCGGCGGCACATTTGTCGTTCATGACGAAGTCCTTGACGTCGCCGTCGATACCGATCTTGATTCCCTTGGCGTCCTGGCCCCCCATGTCGATGACGGTACGCGTATTTGGAAAGAGATAACTGGCGCCGCGCGCATGGCAACTGATCTCGGTAATCTGGGCGTCGCCAAAGGTCACTTTGTATCGGCCGTAACCCGTGCCCACCACGTAAGCGACATCTTCCCGCTTGACCCCGGAGGTTTGCAGCGCCTCGACGAAGCACCTCTCGGCGGCCCTGGTGACGTAGGCACCGGTGTCGGTCAAGGCCCGGGCGACAATCTCGAATTTGTCGTTGAGGATAATCCCTTTAGTCTGGGTTGAGCCAACATCTATGCCCGCCGCGTACATCATGCCGCGCCTCCTGCTGCCGCTCCCGCACGGACAATTTTCTTGTGTTCCAACGATTCGAAAAATGCGTCGATGCGATTTCTCAGCTGCGCTTCGGAAAAATATCTCGGATCTTCGATGTCCGATTCAATCAACAGTGTGGGAACGTTTAGCTCTTTGGTGAAATATTCGCGCATATCGCCCTGACCCGCTGAGAACAATCGACAGCTTTTAACGGAATGAATCACCAGAGCATCGGCATGCCACTCTTCCACGTAGCGGCGGATCTGCTGGTAGCGCTGCAGGAAGTTGCGGTTGGTGACGTTCCACTGGAGCATATGCTGGGCGATCGATTCTAACGGCCGGTTGGCATCGTGCCTGAAACCGAATTCCCACAAACCGCCGACCGTGGAATAGGTCGAGGCCACCGCCACCGCGCCCCATTTGGAGAAAAGGTCTCTAAACGTGCGCAGATAAGGCCAGGGCGGCGGGCCTTCGATGATAAAGCGGAAACGTTCCTCAGGCAACGGCCCGGTTCCCATCCGCACTTTTTCTTCCATCTCTTTAAGTGCGGTTTCGAAGAATCTCACTCCCTCCTCCGTGCCCCTGAGGCAGTAGAGCGGCGCCATCATGGTCACCGAGTCGAAGTAGGCGTCAAAGGGAGAAGGGATATTCTTGGTCAGCCCTTTGATGCGCGACCACATCTCGCCGGTTTCACTCGACCGGGCGACGATTTCTTTCAGCCGAGCGTAGTCGAGTGTCTTGCCCGACAGCCGTTCGCAAATCTCGATCACCTCTTCGAGTTGGCGCACGACATAGGTAACGTCCTCGGGGCTCGGCTCCCCGGAAGGGTCGCGCGAAAAAGGGATGTCGAGGTTATAGAGTTGCCCACCGCAGTATTCGGCCAGGTGCTCAAACCACTGCAAGTAGACATTGCACCCGACGTAATTACAGAGAATCAGCGAAGGCAATGGAATGGTCGCGAAAGGAGTCTTGCGGTCGCCGAGAAAAAGTCCGACGTCGGCCTTCACATAGGCGCAGTTGTCCGTCGAATAGCCCAGCTCCTCGGCCTTTTGGATAAAGGGAAGGGCGATTTTCTTAACCGCCAGCTGCAAGGCGTCGATCTCGGGATAGACCGGGATCAGATCGAAAGCCTGGATTAACTCCACCGGGTTGCCGCTGATCAGCATGTAGACGGCTTTGCCCTCGCCCTTTTCCGCGGCCCGAGTGACGCGTTCGAAGTAGCGCCCCATCAGCTCCTTTTGCAGGAGATGCATTTGACCCTGGTAAGTGCTCTTTGCGACAGGCTCAGTCATATTGTCCTCCATACAGGTTGCCACGAAATGTTCTGCAGCAGGCGGCTCAAAAGGATCTCAGAGGCAAGGCGCGCGAACACAATGGAGTATTGGAGTAACGGAGTATTGGAATATTGGGACTCGAACCCACCACTCCACCACTCCATCACTCCAGTACTCCAATCCCTAAACGGCGATTGAGCGCAACGAAGCATATGAGTCCTTTTCAGCAGCCTGCTAGTCGAAGAGCATCGATTCCACAAAGGTCTCGATCTCGGTTCGGGCCTTGTCGAAGATCCACATCTTCTCTTCGAACTCCAGGAACAGATGCGGGATGCCCTCCTTCTCCAAGGCTCGTTTGTAAAGGGCGTAGTCAAAAAGCGCCGGCTCGCAAAACTTCGCGGACAACAGCAAGGCTGCCTGGGCGCCGGTTTGTTTGATTCTGTCGATCAAATGCTTTGATTTGGGCTCGCGGGTGTCGTGCTTCACCCCGGAATAAACGCTACGCTGGATGTAGCTCTCGGCGAGATTGCGCAGCGGGTCGCCGTCTAACGGGATATCTCCCGAGAAAAAGCGCCAGCCGAGCAGAAAATCATCGTCGAGTATGTAGCAGCCGGCCGCTTCGAGGCTTTCGATGAGCTCGAGGGGCGGCTGTTCGCAGAACGAACCTTCGAGAACAACCTTGATCCGATCTTTGGGTTTTTCGTCCCGGTCCCGGATGACGGCGAGCGCATCCTTAAGAAGCGGGATATGTTCCTCCGGCGGCATCAGGGTAGCGATGCGCGTCAATATGTAGCTTTCCACAGTGGAGAGATTTTGCGGCTTTTCGGCCCGGATAGCGTAGAGTTCGCGCAGCATGCGCCGTTGCTCATTGTAGACTGCGATGCTTTTCCGCAATGCATCATCGTCGATCGCTCGGCCGGCTACCGTTTCGTAGCTGGTTTTGAGCCGGAGGTATTCCGAGGCCAGGTAGTCGACCGTGTGACGCGAGGTCATGTTCTGCGGAAAGTGAATGTAGTCGACCATCAAGCCCGGGAAGTTGCGTGTGAAGACGCTGCCGAGATTGCGCGCCGGATCACAGATCGAGTGAAAGACGATGCCGTCCAGGAAGTCGAGTTTTCCGGTCATTCCCAGTTCCAGAGTGCTCTTGACGATGGAGCAGACAAAGGACTGAAAACGCGAATCCGCGTTGGCGATCTCTAGCCGGTTGCCGCCGCCGATGACGCCGACTGGAAACATGCCGGCGGCATGAATAAGCTCTACGGGGCTGTAGACCGGATAACAACCGATCACCTTCGCGCCGGGATGGCGCTGTTTCCAGTCGCGCGCCAGATCGAGCGGAAAAGTTTCAAGGGGCTCACGGTACCGAGCAATGAGATTTTCAAGAGCGTTCATTGGGTTATCCTAAAGCGCCGCGTTGTTATGCTTGGCAGCAATATGGGTGCCACCAGTTTTACGATTCCTTACCATCATTTTCAAACGAATCTTCTCATGTCTCGGAAAGTCGCATGATAGAATTCTCAACAATCAGAAAAATGGTTGCCGTTTTTCTCCATTGGTGTCATGGCACGCCCCTTGCTCATTCGATCGACTAGGCCCCGCCCAGACAGAGGCGTGAAAAGGAGAACCGCCATGGCGCACACTCCAAAATCAAAATCGATCCAGTCTATCTCCCGGCACAACGCTGAAGACTATATGTGGGGAATTCCCGAATCTCCCGAGTTTTCCGTGGTCCATAACCTGATGAGCGAGTTCAAAACCCATGAAGACGACGAGGAACGTTGGCTTTCGTTCTACAGGGAGATCGCCGAGGAGTCCGACGATCCAACGTTTCGCTTCCTCCTCAATATCATCATTGCGGACGAAGAGCGGCACAATCAACTCCTTGGCCGAATGGTCTCGAGCCTGAGGGACGATTTAGCTTCGGCTCGCGCAGAGAGGCCCGATCAAATAGAAGCAAGAATCGGCACCAAGTCGCGAGAACTGGCCGTGATGATTGATAGCTTTTTGAACGTGGAGAGAAAGGGAATTAGAGAATACGAAAGGTTGAAGAAAACCAGCCAGAGATTCCGCCGGGGCCTATTAGCCCTGCTCTGCCAAACGATGGTTTATGACTCGCTCAAGCATATCGGAATCCTCAATTTCCTGCGCGTGAAGCTCAAAGAAGAGCAGCGCCGCAGGTTGAAGGGAGCGCCTCGGGCCCGCTGAACAATTGATAATTCCTTATTAAGGAGTCCACAATTAAGTAACCAAACAGCGACCGAGGGGTGAGACCTGGAGAGCGCGGGCACAGGAGCGCAAAGGTTGTTTTCAGGCCCTGCCGGCGGGCATTTCCACCTATGGAGAGGACGGGGTGGTGGCCG
>DATBLC010000276.1:0-58974 GCA_036555515.1 Binatia bacterium | reverse complement strand
AGACGGCAGGCGGTCAGGGCGGTCCGGACGGGCTAGTGCTGACTTCAACCATATTAACCGAAGAAAAAGGACGCCCGGTTCCTGTTATGCCTCTCGGCACAGTGAAAATTCCGACGCTGGTCGTGCATCATAAAGAGGATGGTTGCCAGCACTGCGCTTACGGCGAAATACCCAAGCTCATGGATAAGCTTACCGCCGCGGCGCGCAAGGAGCTGGTAACGATTGAGGGTGGAACCAACATTGGAGACCCGTGCGAGGCACAGGCTTATCACGGTTTCAACGGGCGAGATGAGGAAGTGGCCGATAAAATCGCGAAATGGATCGTTCAATAACTGCGTGGTCCGAGGCCGAGCTAGCCTTAGTAACACTCTCAGGGTCTGGATTACATAAGTGAATGCAATGGTTATGTCGGGTTTAACGAAAGGCGCAAAAACCTTGCGACGTCAACTATGATCGAGGCGCCCATGGATGAGTGACCCCGGATTTCGCTACGCTCCATCCGGGCTACGCCCCGACCCTCATTTGAGAACAAGAACTTAATTCGCCGGTCTTTGAAACGGATTGGCGCCGCGCCAGGTGGCCAGGAAGACGAGGAGCATGCCGGCGAGGTAACTTACGCTGACCACCTGGAAAGCGAGGGTGAAGCTGGAGGCGTCGATCAACCATCCGACCAGAAACGTCCACGCCGGGCCGGAGATAAATCCGATGAAGAAATAAACGCTGAACGCCACGTCCATTAAATTGGCCGGCACGGCTTCGCTTACGACGCTTTGTGTCAATGTCCCGCGGGACTGGACCAGAGCGCCATAACATACCAGATTGACAATCAACATGGGGCTCACTGTCTGATGAACGAGCAGCCATAGTGTCGTCAACGTCGAGCCAAGCAAAGTCAATTGCAGTACGGCTTTACGATTGAAACGGTCCGATAACCAGCCGATGGCCAAGGGTCCGAGAAGACCGCTGAGCTGATAGATCATCAATAAACCGGCGGCGGTCGTGACGGAAACTTTCAGCCGGGCAATGAAGAATGCCGTCAAAAACGCAATATTGACCCCGGTGCCGCGGCCGGCGGCGCCGACCATCTGAATCAGCGAGATCATCACAACGTTGCGGTTTTTCAGGCACTGTAGATAGTCTTGAAAACTGGCCTTGATGCGCGATTTTTTTGCTTTCGTCTCGCCCGCTGCGACGACGCTGTCGCGCAGAAAAAAATAACAAATTCCCATGATGAAGCCGGGGATACCGACGATGTAGAATACCGTCCGCCAGTCAACCCATATGAGCAGGGTTCCGGCTATTGCCGGCGCCAGAAAAGCGCCCAGATTTCCGGCGGAGTGATGCAACGTCAAGACTCGCCCACGGGCTTTTTTGAAATGAGAAACTAAAATCGCTGAACCGACCGGATGTTGCACGCTGGAACCCAACCCGGAGAGACCCCGCATGGCGCCGATTTGCACGAAATTTTGCGCCAAGCCCGTCGCCATATAGAATGCGCCGCAAAGCATGTTGCCGATGCCGAGCAGAATCGCGCGCGGGAAAAAACGCGCGAGCACGCCGTAAACGACTTGAAATCCCATGGCCGACAGCTGATAGACCGTCTGCAGGACGCCGATTTGAAAGTAGCCGAAGCCCAATTCGCCCATCATCATGGGATAGAGCACGGAAACCATTCCCGATTGCATGTGATTGAAGACGTGAGAGATATTGACGACGCCGAGAATTAAATTGCGGCGCGTATCGCGGGCGCGGTCGGAAGCGGTTTGGAGCGCATCGCCGGTTGCGGCGTTTTCATCGAGAACTGAAGTCGCCGGACTTTTGATTGCAATGGGATTTTTCATGATTACTAGTTGTGTTTTGCCGATCGGCGTTTGGTTTGTTCCCTATCTTTTCTTGACCAGCGTGTCGATATACAGCCTGTCGTATTTTTCCTCTCCCGCCGGGTCGTAGGTATCCGGAGAGTCGATGACGAATTTCCTTTGCCCGCGGGCTTCCTTCATTCTCTGTGCCAACGTGTTGTCTACCAGCTCCACGTCCTCGCGCACCGGAACATTTTTTTCCTTGGCCAGAAGTTCTTGCCCCTCTTTGGAAATAATGAAATCGTAAAACAGCGTGGCGGTATGAGGATGGGGCGATTGGCTCGGCAGCGCAACCGAGGTTAGCGACAACAACGTCGGATCCATCATGGCATACTCCAGCGGCGCGCTCTGCAGCTGCATCTCGACAATATTGTCGGCGTTGATGTCGAGACTGCCGAGAACTTCGCCGGCCAGTATTAATTGCATGCGCGCCGTCCTACCACGGTGAATTTTCAGATCTTGCTGGCCCAGCTTCTGATGAAATTCCTTCGCCTTGTCCCACCCCATGCGCTCCACCACGATCGCCGTAAAACGACCCGGATTCGTATCTACGGCAAGCTTCCCCTTCCAGAACGGGTCCAAGAGGTTCGTAAAAACCTTGGGCACTTTGTCTTTCGGTACCCGTTGCGAGTGATAACCGAAGATCGCCACGGAGGTGCGAGTAGCGGTCCAATAACCTTCCTTGTCCTTATAATCATCCGGTATCCCCGACCGCTCCGGCGAGAAATAGCGCGCCAACATCTCTTTCTGTCCCTTCAACATGGGACCCAGAGTGGAATGACCGGCCCAGTATACGTCGACGATTCTTTTTTGCCCCTTGAATTCCAGTTGCGCTACGTTGAAAAGCTGGCTGCCGCCCTTTCTCATGAAGCGGGCGTTGATGAAAGGATACTTGCCGGCGAAGTGCTTGGTGAGGGCCCGCACCTCTTCCAAGCCCGAAGAGCTATAAAGCATGAGTTCGCCTTCTTGCCTTGCCCCCGCGACGAGTTTTTTTTGGCGTTCCGCCGGGGCCATTTTGTTAATCTCGGCAAAAAACTGCTCCATGTTAGCCCAACTTAGGCCGGGTGTAAGTAACAGAAATACGAGCAGTGTTACGAGGCGCATGAGTCCTCCCAAACGATGGTTCAAGGTTCAACGTTTGGATCGGGGGACTTTGAACATGGAACCTGAACGTTGAACCGAAAAAACTTACTGGGTAAGTTTTTTTCCTCCCGACTCCCAGCGGGTCAGACCGCGCCCTTGTTCCTTGCGGCTGGCGATGATGCGGCGCCACTTTTCCTCGTCCGGGAGCAATTCGTTTTTCTGATTCGCCGCGGGCGCCGTAATCTGCAGACGGTTGTTATCAGGATCGAATAGATAAATGCTGCGTTCGCCTTCCGGCCTCAGGCCGTCATCTGCTCGTTGATCGCCTTGAGTTTTTCCACCGTAACGCTCCACCAACGCGACCATCGAATCGAAATCTTCATGGGTGACCTCCATCGCCATATGGCAACCGCGCCCATGTTTTCTACTGCGCTCGGAGAGTTCCGCGACTTCTATAAGGCCGATCATTTGACCATTTTGCACCGGCATAAAAACTTCTCCGCCGCAGCGCACGGGCACGCCGGCGCCCAGCGCCTCGGTGTAAAACGCAATCGCTTTGTTCAGGTCGCGAGTTTCAAACAGCGTGTGACTAATGCATTCCTCGAACGCCCCTTTGCGCCGCACGCAAAACTCAAGATGATTGCCGTCCGGGTCATCGAAATAGATGGATTGCACGAAGGGTGTGTCGTCCCCATGCTCTATGGGACCGCGAAAAGGGTGGCCGGTTGCCTTCAGGTTCTCGCAATCCTGGGCCAAACGTTCAGGCGACACGTACACACCGATGCGTGGACCGCTGCTGGTTGAACTCCCGGCCAGTACTCCGGGCAAATGGAGTCCGATAATATTGTCGCCGGCGAGCACGTAGGTTTGCCGCGGACTGCCGTCGGGGTTGCGCCGCGTGGTTTTGTACTTCAACCCCAGCACGTCAAGATAAAAGTCTTGGTTGCGCTGCAAATCACGCACTGGAATCGCAATGTGATCGATGGTTTGAACCCCGTGTTTGACTTCCGCCGCCATCCTGTGTCCTCCAGTTACTAATGAGTTCATTATTTAGAGACTATGTCGCTAGTGTGCGACCGAGAGGCGAGCCCTTCCGATCGCGGTCAATGTTCTCTGCCTTGCCGGCCACCACCCCGTACTCTCCATAGGTGGAAATGCCCGCCGGCAGGGCCTGAAAACAACCTTTGCGCTCCTGTGCCCGCGCTCTCCAGGTCTCACCCCTCGGTCGCTGTTTCGTTACTCAATTGTGGACTCCTTAATAATCGTAGTCAGCCCTTCAGCAACCATATGACGGCTGGGCTTTTTTCGTCAAGCTTCGCCGGAATTTTCAATATAATTTGCGATCACCGTACGATGAAAGCGGAGGGGCGAGGCTGGAGGAGCGAATACGTATGCCTGTTCAAAGTTCAAGGTTCAAGTTTGGGACAACGGTTCAGCGGTGCAATAATCAAGGACTGGAATACGTTAACATTGAACCTTCAACTTTGAACCAGAAGGCACAAGCCCATTTCCGGCGCAGGCGGAACACCCTTAGGTTGAGACTTCGATCGGAGAAGCTGGCCCCTGAACAGCACCCGCGGGATTGCCGGCTGTAGATCAATTGCCTTAGCGACACGCATTTGTCAAATTGAAGAGAATAACACTTATGAAAACCAAAACTGCGATCATATCCATTGCCGATCTAAAATCCGAAAACCTCTCTGTACTGAGGGAAGCCTTCTCAGTAATACCCGGCGTAAAAAGCGTTGATTTCAGCGTCGAGCGTAGTGTCGCCGTGCTCGAATTCGACCCCAGCCAATCCCACATCGATGATTTTTTACGCGCCGTATTAAAGGCTGGGTTTAAAGTACTTTGATTACCGCCTGACTCATGCTCTTTTTGGCTAAAATTCTTCTCACCCTAGTCATAGCTCCTCCGGGCGCGCCAAGGTCTTTTCTGCTTGACGCTTTCGGTGTCACTCCCCTATAGTACCTTACCATGATACGCGCGGGCGCGGGCCAATCTTCGCGGTCTTCGACCAAAGATGCTGTCGCGGAAGCGAGCGCCCAGGCTCTCGCCCAAGCCGGCATTTTACGCGCCGATACCGCGCTGGCATTCTTCACCGCTGAGCACGCAAGCCGGTCAAAGGAATTGTCAGAGTCGCTCAGCGCAGCCACCGGCGCCGAAAAAATCACGGGCTGCAGCGCGGCGGGTGTTTTAACCGCCGGCGGCGAAGTCGAAGGCAGCCACGGCGTAGCGGTTTTGGTTTACGCGTCGGATCAGATCCACAGTCAGCCATTTTTGATTCAACCCTTGCGCGAGCGGGATGAGATCGCCGGCGCCGAAATCGCGCGCCAGGCGGGCCAGGTCGCGGCTGAAAGTTCTCTCCTTGTCGTACTCCCCGATACCTATAACGGACATCCCCAGCGCCTGCTCGGAAGTATTGAAAGCCATGCCGGGTTTCTTCCCGTGATCGGCGCGGGTGCATCGGAAAGTGGCATGGCGCGGACTACCTACCAACTTTGTGGCGGGACCGTGACCACCAACGCCGTTGCTGGCATGGGGCTCGCGGGCGCATTTCACGCGCATATCGACATTACGCAGGGGTGCCAGCCGGTCACCGAACCGATGAAAATCACCAAGGCGGAGGGCAACCTGATCTACGAGATCAACGATCGCCCGGCGCTGGACGTGTTTGCGCGCCTGTTAAAAGGACCGCTCGCCGAGGATCTGCGCCGCGCGCTAATGGTGTTGTTTGTGGGCCTGCCCGCAGACCGGAATGAAAACAGCGTAACGCCGGGAAAATACGTGATCCGTAACATCGTCGGCCTCGATCCGGACAAAGGAATTCTCGGCGTCGCCGACGAAGTCCACGCAGGGCAAGCGCTGATCTTCGCGTTGCGCGACGGGCAGCGGGCGCGGGAGGACTTGAACCAGATGCTTCAGCGCCAAGCTGAGCGCCTAGCCGGGGAAAAGCCGGCCTTTGGTTTTTATTTCAACTGCTGTGCGCGCGGCGCGTCGCTGTACGGCATGGAAGGCATAGACACCGCCTATATCCGCCAGACACTCGGTGATTTTCCGCTGATCGGCATGTTCGGGGGCTATGAGTTGGCGCCGCTGGGCCGTGCCAATCACCTCTTCGCCTACACTGGAGTCTTGGCGCTGATCACGGAATTCTAGATTTTCGATTATTTTCGATCTTGGATTTTAGATTGGCGGACTGGAAGCAGAAAACTATCCGGTTCGGACGTGGTTTATCAATCAGAAATCGATCCAAAAATTTAAACTGGCGGCGTAGTGGAGGTTCGGTCAGCGCCCGATTCTTTTGCGCTTATTGGCGATGTAGTCGACCATGATGTAGTTTCCCATCTGGTCGGGCGAGGTGTAAAAGACACGGCCCGTGTTTAGCCGTGATAGCTGATCGATAAACCCCTGGCGGTAGTAGTCGCCACCGAGCATGAAAGTATTGATTTTGATGCCGCTCTGGGTGCAGCGCTTAACTTCCTTCAGGGTTTCGTGAACAATACGGCTGTGCAGCAGAGCCGAGCCCCAGCCGCTGTGCAAGCGCCCGCCGCGGTCCAGAGTCGCCGCCGTGGGCTCGCCGTCGGTAATCAAAATGATTTGCCGGTTGGAGCTTCGATTCGGTCCGAGCAACTGGCGCGCGAAGCGCAAGGCTTCCTTGATGTCCGTGCCGTGTTCCATAAAGTAGGTAAGCGATACGATGGAGGGCAGGTCTTCGGCCCTTATGAGCTTGGCGTTGGACCGAAAAGCGACGAGGTGCAGCGTATCGTGCGGGTACTTGGTTTCGATGAGTCGGTGCAGCGCCAATGCGACTTTTTTGCCGGCGTGCAGGGCATCGTTCATGAGCATCGAATAGCTTACATCGATCAACAGGGCGGTCTCGCTCATGGTGGAATATTCGACCCGGTGCACCGAGAAGTCTTCGGGGGCAATGCGCAGCGGCTCACCCTTCTTGCGCCGTTCCAAGGCGTTCATGAGCGTTTCGCTAATGTTAACGTTCAAGGGGTCGCCGAATTCATACTTTTTGGTCTCCTCCATGCGATCGCCCTGGGAGCCGCGCAGCGAAGTCGAGTGGTTGCCCCAGCGGCTTTTGTTGAGCATCTGAAAAATTTCCCTGAGCGCCTTGTCGCCGATCTTGCGCATTCCCTTAGGCGTGAGCTTGAGCCCGTGGTTGGTACGGACGATATAACCATCTTCTTCAAGCATCTGCTCGACGTTTTGCAAATATTTCAAGTGTTCGTAAGCTTCTTCGCCGAGGAGCTGGCGAATTTCGTCGAGATCAAGCTCTGAGGGGTCGCCCATCCCGCGTTGGCCCCAGCGCAGGAAGCGCTCCAGGCCGCGCATCTGTCCAAGCAGTTGGCCGGCTTCGCCCATACCCATGCGCTGCGAGCCCTGAAACGGGTACTGGTTCAGCAGCTGCTCGAGCTGCTGCATCTGGTTCATCATGTCACTCATCTGCTGGAGCTGCTCGTCAGTCATGGAGCTCAGGCTTTCCATCATCGCGTCGAGATCATCCACCGCTGCATCCAGCATGTTAGGCAGGTTCTTGAGAAAGTTTTCGTCTTGCAGCAGCTGATTCATGCGGTCGAGCATGTTCATCAAATCCTGCGGGTTCTGTCCCATCAGATTCTGCTTACGCTGCATGCCGCGCTCGGCGATCTGGTTTTGCAGCCGCTGCATCAGTTCCTGATAGCGCTGACGGGCTTGCTGCATGCGCTGCCCCATCTCGTCCATCTGATCGGCATACTTCCCCGAGAGGCGCTCCATGAAATTGCGCATCTGCTCGTTATACGCCTCGAGTTTTTCCGACAGGCTGCTCAGCTTGTCGCGCAGGGCCTGCTGTTCTTCCGGCGTGAGCTTGAAGGAGTCCGGAGAATATTTATTGAGCAGCTCCCGGCGCTTCTCCTCCGCCTGGCGCAGAAAGTCGCGCATGCCTTTCACAGAACGCTCCCCATCCTCGGAGGTGAAGCCACGACGCATTAAGTTGCGCAAAGCGCGGCGCACGCCTTCTTCTTCAAGGAGATTATCCGAAAGGTGTTTGAGCAGATCGGCGGAGGTGGGAAAGAGAACTTCTTGCGTGCCATCCCATTGGGTATAGCGGTGGATTCTCATGGCAAATGAACTATATCGCAGTTTGACGATGTTGCAAACCCTATTTAATCGTCGGTTCAAAATGTTCAAGACGTTCAAATCGTTCAAACCGCCGGATGACTTCGGAGTCGTTTTGAACGGCTTGAACGGTTTGAACCGCTTGAACCCCCTATTTGAGGGTATAGCTGAAACCGCCGGAATAGGTTATGAGTTGTAGTAGAAACGGTAGTGGAACTACTAGATGGACTCCTTTGAATGTGTAATCATTGGCGCTGGTTTTGCCGGAGCCGCCACGGCTTATCACTTGAGCCGGCGCGGCGTCGGCAACATCTTGCTACTGGAGCAAGAGGCGATTCCAGGTTTTCATTCCTCAGGGCGCAATGCGGCGATGGTTCGCCAGTGCGTGCCGGACTTAGCGCTTGACGCCCTGACGCGGGAGGGCGCGAATTTTATCCGTAATCTTCCCGATGATTGGCCGGAACCGGTGCAGTTCAAGCAAAACGGTTCGCTTTTGCTCGGCAGCGGCAAAGGTTGGGACAAGCTGCAACGGGACGCCAGAGTCGGGCTCAGCGTCGGCATCGAAATGGAACTGTGGACTCCGGAGCAGGCGAAGCGTCACGTGCCGGTCTTGCGCGAGGCGCAGTTCGACGGCGCCGCCTGGTGCGGCACCGATGGCATCATCGATATTCATGCTTTGCTTTCTGGCTACCTTAGGGCTGCCGCCGCCAAGGGAGCCAAGCTCAGGTATGGCAGCGGCGTGCGCGCGGTTGCGCGCCGCGGCGCGATCTTCGAAGTCGTGACCGAAAAAGGTCCGTTGCAAGCGCGCATCGTGGTTAATGCGTCGGGGGCGTGGGCCAATTCCGTTGCTGATATGGCCGGCTCGGCACGCTTGCCGCTTCGCCCATGCCGGAGACATCTATTCGTTTCCGGGCCGCTCTCGTGGGTAGACAAAGGGTGGCCGTTTGTTTGGGACGTAACCCATGATATTTATTTTCGTCCCGAGGGTGACGGCTTGCTGCTCTGTGCTTGCGACCAGGAAGAGTTGCCGCCCGGTGATCCGCCGGTGAATGACCACGCACAGGAAGTGCTGGCCGAAAAGATTCACAATTACATACCGGCATTGTCTGAAGTCTCAATTAGCCGCGGCTGGGCCGGTTTTCGCACGCTGACTCCCGACGGCCGCTTTGTGATCGGCTGGGACGCCGATGTAGGAGGATTTTTCTGGGTCGCCGGCCTCGGCGGCCACGGCATGACCACCAGCGCGGCGGTGGGGCGCCTGGCGGCTGATCTGCTGCTTGCCGGACCGGGGAACAAGGCGGAGGCTTTTTCACCGGAGCGATTCAGGGATTAGTCGGACGAACGGCGCGGTCGGCTCGGACGAAATTAGCGATCTGGATAGGCAACTCTTAAGCCGGTTTTCATCGCCGCTACGCGAGATACGAAAGGACTTGAAGTTTCGTTAATACCGATTCCTGAAAGGTTCTTATGACGCTCGAAATTAAGTTGGGAACCAAGTACTCGCCTGGCGAGGCCATGGCCATCGTCGACGGACTTTACGCCAAAGTCCGCGAACGCTGGGAAGAAAAGGTGAATCAAAGACCGTTCATGCAGCAGTTGATGGCGGGTAAGCTGCCGTGGAACGTACTGCAAACGTTTTTTAGAAATTGGGGCGCCTATACCATTGAGATCAACACCCTAACGGCTTGCACCTATCACAAGAACATCACTTTCTTGAAGGTGAACCGAGACCTCATGGGGCCCATCGGTGAAAAGATCGCCGATGAGTTCATCCATCCCCAGCCGCCGGGCCATTTCTTAGTCATGATCCAGACGGCGAAGGCCTTCGGGCTTACCGAAGAAGAGGTATTTACGACACCGATGTTGTCCGAATTTCGCGCCAAGATCGACTTTATGCGCAGCATCGTGTACGAGGGAACGGCCGCAGAGTGGTATGCGGCGGTAACAACGGAGGAGCAGATCGGCCACTGGTCCGCCGCCTGCTACAAGGCGCTTACGACCCATTATGGCTTCGACCGCGAAAAGGCGACCTACTTCGCGACCCATGTCGAAGCGGACTTGCAGGTGCATGAAGAAGGCGTCATGGGCCACGCCAGTTTCAATCGCATGGCGTTGCAACGGCTGTTGGAAACCGGCATGGCGGACGAGCGGCCAACCTATGGCCTGGAATACTGCGCAATGACATCCGTGGATCTCCACGGCGTCATGCTGCGTGCCGCGCTGGAGGAAGCGAGCCGGAAAAGCTAAGAAATTAATCGCAAAGGGCGCAGTGACAAGTGTTGAATCCGACCTTGGCGTCTTGGCGCAAGATTAATCCTGGTCAATTGTAACTGAAAGGCGAAGACCGCCGGCAAATTTTGCTTCAGTCGCGGCAAATCTTAAGCACAGTAACCAAAAAAACAGCGTACAGAAGGTTCAAATCGTCCTAGCGGGAGGACAGTGCGGGGATGGTTTTGAACGATTTGCCATGTAGCGTCGGCGGATTTGCGGCACGGACGACACGACAAAGCAACTGAATACAGTGAAATCGAAATTAGCGACAGGGAGAAAGCGATTTGGCAAATTCGAGCGATTGGAGCTGGAGCTCTTATTCATGGTCTGTAACTGTTATGTTGGTTATCGTAGCCGTGCTGTTCTATCACGGTTGCGCGTCGGCGCTCGAGCGCGTGCGCGTGGCGCTCTCGGTACGAAACGTTGTTTTTTTGCCGTTCTATTATGCCAAAGATACGAAGATCTACGACAAATATGGGCTCGATGTTGAGCTGATCCAAATGCGCAGCGACTTGCAAATAGCCGGCCTGGTGTCGGGAGAGATCGACTTCACGCCCTCGGCGGGGCCTGCCGCCAATGCCGTCGCCAGCGGTCTCCCGCTAAAAACGCTGGCGATCCTTTATCGCGCGCCTCTGTTTTCCCTGGTCAGTCCAGCCAGCATTGCGAACGTAAGAGAACTGGAGGGCAAGAAAGTGGCGGTGTCGCGCATCGGTTCGGAGAGCCACCGCTACGGCTCGCAAATGCTCGAAAACGGCGGAGCGGACGCCAAGAAGGTTACGTTTATACAAACGGGCAGTACGTCGGTCAGCCTCACCGCCATTCAACAAGGTTCCGTGAATGCGGCGGTGCTGAGCCCGCCGTTTACCGGGATCATGGCCGAAAAAGGCTTCAAAATCCTGGCGCGCAGCCGCTCCCTCGCCGAAGCGCCGTGGCTCGGTCTAGTGGCTAATCGCCAAAAGATCGAGAAACAACCCGAGCAAGTGAGAAACATGCTGCGGTCCTTGCGTGACGTTACGGCGGCAATACGCCGCGATAAAGCCGCGGTAGCGGCGTATATCGAAAAGAATTTCAAAGTGAGCGCCGCCAATGCGGCACAGTCCTACGAGGATATCATGGGCGTGATGGTGGATGGATTGATGTTGCGCGAGGATTCGATTCAAAAATATCTCGACTCCTCCCACGCCCGCGGCGAACTTTCCAAGCGTTTGACGGTCGACGACATGTTCGATTTTTCCCTGCTGCGGGCTTCAAAGTAGACGAAGGGCGGACGGTGGCAGTCGAACCGAAAATCGGCACGTAGAGTTATTTGCAAGCCCAAGACTTCAAAATTCCAACACCCCATTAAACCCATGCTAAGCCACCAACATCACGGCCACGGCGATCACGGTCATGACCACGAAGGTCTGATCGGCCCACACACGCATCTCACCAGCGTCGGCATTGATATCGGCTCGTCGACATCCCATCTCATGTTTTCGCGGCTCCTGATCGGCTATCCGTCGCTGCTCCAGCGCAAGCCCATCGTCGTCGAGCGGAACGTCATCGCGCGCTCGCCCATATTGCTGACGCCGTTCACCGGCAACTGGAACATCGAACCGGAGCCGCTGAGAAAAATGGTAGACGATACCTTTAAAGAAGCGGGGTTAACGCGGGACCAGATAGACACCGGCGCAGTGATCATCACCGGCGAGGCGGCGCGCCGAGACAACGCAGCTAAAATCGCCGAGTTATTCGCCGATGAGACCGGGAAATTTGTTTGCGCCACGGCGGGACCGACCTTGGAAACTATCATGGCCGCCCATGGCTCCGGCGCGGTGCTCGCCAGCCGCGAGCAGGGTTTGACATTGCTGAACATCGATGTCGGCGGTGGTACGACGAAGATCAGCGTCATCGAAGAAGGCAAGATTCGCGGCACCACGGCGGTTAATATCGGTTCGCGTTTGGTGGCCCATGATGGCGCCGAATCGCTCGTTCGTTTGGAGCGCAGCGGGCGGCGATTTTTAGCGTCAATCGGGCAAAATATCGATTATGGCGGGAAACTCTCGGATGACTTGCGCCAGCAGCTGGCCGCGCGCATGGCGCATGTTTTGTTCGACGCCGTGGCGGAAGGAAAGCAGCCGTGGGATGAGTTTTACATTATCCCGCCGCTCGGCGCATTGCCCAAGATTGATGGTATTCTCTTCTCCGGCGGAGTGTCCGAATATATCTACGGGCGCGAAGCGCGGGGCTTCGGGGATCTGGGGCCCTATCTCGGTCGGGAAATTAAAAAGCAAGCCGATATCCGAGACTTTAAAATACTCGGGGCCGGAGAAGGCATCCGCGCGACGGTGATCGGCGCGTCTCAATACACGGTGCAATTGAGCGGTGAGACGATTTTTATCCCCGAAAGCATGCGCCTGCCGGTTCGTAACCTCCGCGTCTTCGTCGCCCATCTCGATTGGAATGCCCCGGTGTCGGACCGCGCCGAAGCGGCGGTTAAAAAGGTGCTCGACGAACGCGATCCTGAAGTGAGGGACGCGCCTTTCGTCTTGGCGTTTTCGACGCCGCCGTTCATGGGCTACGGCGCGGTCCAAGACCTGGCCAGGGGAATCGACCGTGCGTTGGCAATCCTCCAAAAGGGAGACCATCCTTCGGCTTTGGTTTTTGTACAAAACGTCGGCCAAGTTGTCGGCGGCATGCTTTCGGGTAAATGGAACATGCCCTGCATCGACGAAGTGAGTTTGACCGAGTTGGACTTCATCGACATTGGCGAAGTCGTCGAAGGCGAAGGTTTCGTTCCGGTGGTGATCAAGAGCCTGGCCTTCGGCATATGACGGTAAGCGGTTCCCAGAGCCCTGAAAAACTCTCTTCACAGGCTGTTCAAAAAGATCTCAGAGGCGAGGCGCGCGATAATTCGACGAGCGGAGGCGTACATCGCCAGTACGTCAGACCGTGTGAAAACTCTTCAGGAGCCCTTCGACCAAGCTCAGGGCAAACGGGCAAATGCTTGATTTGTAATGTCGTTCATCCGTTCGTGGTCAGCCCGGTCGAACCATGAACGGAGTTTTCACACAATCTGACGTTGGCGCGAGGCGATTGAGCGCAACGAAGCCTATGAGGCTTTTTCAGCAGCCTGTTAGACAGCGTAATTGCGCCTGTGATAAGAATCAGGAAGCGCGCATCGGAAAAGCCCGCGCGTCATTTCGGAGGGCAGAGTTCTCATGACTGTAAACCAGGATGGCGTGGAGAGTTTATGGAACGAGCTGGTTCGGCTATGTAACGAGCAGTTCGAAGCCGCGCCTTTCAAGCGCCTGCTCGGCGCCAAATTTACCAAAGAGCGGGCGCAACAGTATTCGATCCAGATGGCTTATTATGTGCAGAACCGGCGCGACTGCTGGGGCTACGTGCAAGGCTCGGCACCCCTCGAGGTCAAAAAAATAATCTGGCAGCACGAAGAGGACGAGTTGATCGGCCGGCAACGCGAAGGCAAAACCGACCATATCACGCTGGCTGTCAAAGAAGGGGAGCTGTTCGGGCTCAAGGCGGAGGCCTTCGAGCGCACGGCCCGGCTGGAGGGCGGAGAGGTGTGCTTCAGCGCATGGATCCGTCTGGCGCAGCGGCCCTGGCTCGAAGCCATCGCCGCGTCCGCGATTCTCGAGATGCGCAATTCCGCGGAGTTGATTGCGGGTGGGTCACTGTCGCGGCGCATCGGCGCGATTTTCGAACGTGATCTCGGCATTCCCATGCGAAAGCAAATCAACAACGCCGAGCATGTCGTCATGGATGTCGAACACGCGAACATGCTGGGGCGGATTGCGCGCAAGTACGCGACGACGCAACCGGCACAGGAGGCGATTCTCCGCGGCGCGCAGGAAAGTCTGATGATCGACCGGGTATACCGCGGCCATCTGGCGGATCTGGTGGAGGCATTGCGCTAAGGACCGGAGGCCCCATGCACCTGTTGGACGACTTGTTGAAAACCTTGGACAGAATGGTCAACGATCAGTTTGACAGCATTGAATTCAAAACACTTCTCGATCTGCCGTTGACCATGGAGCGGGGACGTTTTTACGTCGTACAAAACGCGCTCTACACCGCTAATCGCCGCGACTGCTGGGGTTATGTGCAAGGCGGCGCGCCGCTAGATGTAAAGCGCGTCATTTGGGAGCACGAGAGCGACGAACTGGTCAATGATCCGCGCGCCGGGATGGATCACTATGCGCTCACCGTAAAACAGGGCGAGGTCATCGGCCTTAAACCGGAGGATTTCGAAAAGGCCGAAATTCCGCCAATGGTGCGCGCCTGCTTCTACGCCTGGCACCACGTTGCCATGCGCAGCCACTGGCTCTCGGCCTATACCGCTTCGCACATGCTGGAGCGGCGCAATAACGGGAAAATCGTCAATGGCGGCGGCATGTCTTATCGCATCGGTAAGAAATTCGAGAACGAGCTGGGCATCAATCTGAAAAGGATGATTTCCCTGGACGTGCACGTTGTCGCCGATATGGACCACTCGGAAAATATTTCGGTAATATTCGAGCGCTACGTGAAGACCCCACAGGACTGCGAGTTGGTGCTGCAAGGCGCGCGTGACTCGATGGCCATCGACCGCGCCTATCGAGGCTCGCTAGGTTTTTACATGGCGCAGATTCACTAATCAGGCGCGATCTGAGTGGAAAATATTAATAGCCAGCATTGGTTCGATGAGAATTGATGTCACATGTCGATCGAGCGTTACGGTTCAAGGTTCGACGTTAAAGGTTCAGTGGCTTCGCCTGTTCAGCGTTCAAAGTTCCGTGAATAATTCAGACTAGATATTTTGGCTAGGAGGAATCAAATAAATGAAAAATCTAAATGAGGCCTCGGCGTTCTCCCAGAAGAGTCCATACGAGATTTATCAGCAGTGGGAAGAAATTCCGGTTTACAAGGACTTCATTATTCCGGATTTGTTGAATTTAAAGCTTGACGATTGGGCGCGCACGGGCGGCAAAGCGGCTTTCGTCAACATGGACGGCGCCGGCGGCACCTGTGATACCGTGATCGAAGAGATCGCTCCGGGCGGGCAGCTCAAACCCGTCCGTCATATGTATGAAAAAGCGATTTTCATTCTTGAAGGACAAGGGGCGACGACGATTTGGAACGACGGCGGCAACAAACACACGTTGGAATGGCAAAAGGGCAGCCTTTTTGCGACGCCACTGAACGTCTGGCACCAGCACTTCAATGCGCAGGGGGACAAGCCGGTGCGCATGATTTCCCTGACCGACGCGCCGGTGATCATCAACCGTTACCGAAACCTCGATTACATATTCAACAACGCTTTTGTCTTTGCCGACCGCTACAGTGGCGGCGCCGATCAGTGGGGGAAGGGTGGGCGTTATCTCCCCGAAGTCAAACGAGGCCGGGTATGGGAATCCAACTTCATCGCCGATCTGTGGGGATTCCAGCCCAAGGATTACAAAGAACGGGGCGGCGACAATCGCACCACGCTATTCGAATTCGTTGATAACACGATGAGCGCGCATTTGTCCGAGTTCCCCATCGGTAAGTACAAGAAGGCGCACCGTCACGGCGCCGGCGCCCATATCGTCATGCTCACCGGCTTCGGCTATTCCTACCTCTGGCCGGAAGGCGAGTACGGCAGCAAACGGCGCGTCGAGTGGGGGCGTATGAGCATGTTCGTGCCGCCGATGCAGTGGTGGCACCAGCACTTCAATCCCGGCGCGGAGCCGGCGCGCTATCTGGCGCTAAAGCCCTGGGGATTCAAGTTCAAGGTCGAAGACCTCAAAGACACCGGCGAGGACGTGAAAAAAGGCGGCGCGCAGATAGAGTACGAAGATCAGCACCCCGAGATTCACAAAATCTTTCTCGAAGAGTGCAAAATACATGGCGCCGACGCGCGCATGCCGATGTTCGGGACCTGAGACGTCGGACCGGGGGCGCGGGGTTGCTTGTTAGGCGATAGTGCCATTGGCAGCGCCCGCGCCAACCTGCAAGGGAAAACTTCGTCAGGTTACGCCGCAGCGTGAGCTTCTTTGCGCTCCGCGACTTTTTCAGTATGTTCGCTCTGTTCCCACGCCAGCATTGCGAAGTTGGCCGCGATCAAAGCACCGATGCATAGCCCGGCGGCGAGGCCGAAAACGGCGCTGGCCAATAACGCCAAACCGCCTTCTGCGAAGGCGTCTGATGCGGCAATCCAGGTGATCAACGCGCTAAAAATGCCGCCGACAAAGATTCCCGTGGCTAAATACCGGTTCATACTTGAACTCCCTTCCTTGAGCAATGATTGAGCATGGTAGCAAACCCCGCGCCAAGAAAATTCCGTGAAAAACGACGGCAATTCGGAAAAGCCCTGCAACCGCGCTCCTATTTGCGAGAAACCGCCGATAAGGGATTCCAATTTCTGAGAAGAAGCAACCGGCCATCTCGCGCCAAGGAGAAGTTCTACGCTCCCCGCAACCGGCCACGGAGTTGAATCTGAACTCATCGCCAGTGAACAAGCGCGACGCCGAAGCGCCGGAAAGCGACTCACCCACTCGCGCCCGCCCGGGCCAGCCTTTTGCTGCGTTGCTCGATCTCAAGGTGTTCGAAGCGCTGCGCTACAGGGAATTCCAGTTGCTCTGGTGGGGCCACGTTTTTTCCTCCATGGCGACCTGGATGGACCAGGTTACGCGCGGCTGGTTGATTTACGAATTGACCAGTTCAACTTTTCAACTGGGGCTGGTGCGTGGTGTGCAAGCGTTGCCGATTCTTATCTTGTCGCCCATCGCCGGCACCACCGCCGACCGCCATTCTCGAAAAGCGCAGGTCATGGCCGCGCAGTTGGTGGATCTTCTTCTCTACGGATTCTTGGCGCTGGCGATTTTTTCCGACCATATCGAACCCTGGCATGTCTACGTGACGGCGGTATTGATGGCGGCCGTCATGACCTTTCAGCAGCCATCGCGGGCCTCGATGGTTTCTGACTCGGTGCCGCCCGGCGCCCTGACCAACGCTATCGGCCTCAACGCGATGATGTTCAACATCGCGCGCATTACCGGCCCGGCGGTGGCTGGAACTCTTATCGCGGCGTGGAGCACCGGCGGCGCCTATGCGGTTCAAGCTCTGTTCTACGGTTTAGCGACGATATGGACGCTCAAGCTCAGCAACGAGCGGCGTTCTGCCGCGCGCCGCAGCCGCCACCTGGACCATCAAGACAGCTTCGCGCGAAGTATCGTCGAGGGTTGGAAATTTAGTTGGCGCAATATCGAGGTGCGGACCGGACTCCTGGTGGTCTCGTTCGCTTCGCTGTTCGTTATTCCTTTCAACACGTTGTTGCCAGTTTATGCGCGCGATCTGCTCGGCGTCGGGGCCACGGGTCAGGGCCTGCTGCTTACGTCGATGGGCGTTGGCGCGCTGGCCAGTTCCGTCTTGATCGCGTCCCTCGGTGATCGCATGCCGCGCGGTATTACGATGATCGGCGGAGTGGGACTATATGGTCTGCTCGTGATTATTTTCGCCGCATCGAAATGGTTCAACCTGTCGCTCGCGCTGATGGCGGTTATGGGACTTTGTCACGTCGCGTCTCATGCGCTGGTGCAAACCGTCATTCAGACGTACTCGCCGCGCGAGTATCGCGGCAGAACCATGGCGCTGTTTCACATGACGCAGGTGATCCTTATGGCGGGCGGCCTGCTCATCGGCGCGCTGGCTTCTCTCATCGGCGCGCAATGGGCCACGGCACTGATGAGCGCGGCCGGCACGGTGGCCATGGTCGGAATCTATGTGCTGCTGCCGCAGGCGCGCAAGATTCGCTAGCTCGGGAGTTCGAGGTTCAACGTTCAAAGCGGGAACGGCGTTCTTCGCGCCTTTGCGCGAGACATTCCGGCTTTTGCTTGGACCAGGCCGCGCTAGTGTGGTGGCCCAGAAATTCGCTGAAAAAGTCCACACGATGGCAGCAGCCGAAGTGAACTCAAATCCCCCCTTGTCCCCGATCCGTACACCCCTTTTTCAAATTTTTTCAAAGGGGGAATTTCTCCCTGGGGTACTAACCCCTCTTTGGAAAATTTTGGAAAAGAGGGTAAAGGGAGATTTTCTGACGGAATGACGCCGGAGTTATACATCGAACTTCTGGGACAGGACACTAGGTTCGTTGGTGTTAAATCTGTTCAATCTTGCGCGTCAACTTTTTCCCATCGACACGAGGAAAATTCCGCCGACGACCATCCCCGCGCCGGTTACGGTGCGCCAGCTGATGCGTTCGATGCGCCGCGCCATCAATGGCGTCAAGAGGAGCACGAAGACGACGTAACTATTGATTAGCGGTGCGACTATGGACACTCGCTCCAGGCTGAAGGCCAGGTACATGAACAAGAACGAACCACCGGTAAAGAGCCCCGACCAGATAAACCAACGCGAAACGTGAAACGGCGGCAGCACGAACTTTTCGCCGTATAAGTAGCGGTTGATGAGAAAAATCTCGATCGTCGAGGTCGCCGCGGCGATTGCCGCCGCGAAAACCGGCTGTCCGCCGCCGGCGCCAAGAGTCCAACGCAAAGTAATGTCTTTCAGCGAAAAAATAAGCGCGCAGAGAAACGGGAAAACGAGTTCGACCTTCCGGTAATTGGTTGTCGCCCCCACCCACGACACCGTGATCAAGCCTGCCACCGTGAGCAGCACGCCGGCAACAACCAGAGTCCCCGGGCGCTCGCCGAGCAAGGCGATCGCTAACACCGTAGAGAAAACCGGCGTGGTGTTTACGATGGTTGAAGTGATCGAGCTTCCCAGGACGCGCACGCCGCGGAAACTGAGAACCCGAGATACCCCCGGCACGAGCAGGCCAACCCCAACAAAGATAAGATTTTCAGCGGCGAGAAACTTGGTTTCGGAATAAAAAATAAAATGTGCTGCCGCTAGAACCGTGCTGTTGCCGACGAGCGTGATCCATGCGCCCCAGGGGGCGGCGCCTAAATGATAGCCCCGCTGGGCCAGCAGGCTCCCGATGGCGAAACAGAATGAGGTAAGAAGCCCAAGAAAGATCGGCACCACGGCGCGCGGTCATTTTCCTTCGGTGAAAATTCGTTTAGACTGTTGCTTATAGCCCAATTTCCACCGAACTGCATTCATGCCCGCCGCAAATCTCGCCGCCATTCGCCTCCGCTTGTTGAATTGGTACGAAACCCATAAGCGCGATCTCCCTTGGCGCCGAACCTCGGACCCCTACGCCATCTGGATTTCGGAAACGATGCTGCAACAGACTCAAGTCGCCACAGTGGTTCCTTACTACAATCGTTTCATGAAAGCGCTTCCCAACGTCAAGGCTCTGCACCGCGCGCCGCTGGCCAAGGTGCTGGCTCTTTGGTCGGGCCTCGGCTACTATCGGCGCGCCGAGAATCTAAAAAAAACAGCTCACATACTCGTGGCGCGCCATCGCGGCCAGTTGCCCAATGATTACAACAGCCTTCGCGCGCTGCCGGGTATCGGAGTGTACACCGCCGGAGCTATCCTCAGTATAGCGTTCGGCGAACCTCACCCCGCCATCGACGGCAATGCGCGCAGGGTTTTGACACGTCTTTTCCCGCGCGCTGATGAAAAGGAAATCCGCGACGCAGCCTGGTGTCTCGTCGCCAAGTCAAAGCCCGGCCAATTTAATCAAAGTCTAATGGAATTGGGCGGAGTTCTCTGCACTCCCAAAAATCCCCGCTGTGTCGAGTGCCCGGTCAATAATATTTGCCCGACCCAAGGAAACGCGCGGCGCCGGCAAGCTAATATGTCTAGAAAAAAAACCCGGACCCACACTGTCACCTGGCCCCTCGTGATCGTGTGGTGCCATGGCAAAGTGCTCTTGCGCCGGCGGGCCACTAGTGGCATCCTCGCCGGTCTCTGGGAATTTCCAGGCGGTGAAAGTACCGGCTGGCGCGCCGTGCAAACCCTGCTCAATGGCCATTTACCCGGGTTCAAAAGATTCGTCGCGAAGGCACGCCGCGTTGGCGAGATCGGCCACGCTATTACGAACCGGCGCATTCGCGCGCCGGTGTTTCTAATCGAATTGCCAGCCGCCGCTCAAGGCCGATTTGATGGCATGGGCTGGCGCTGGGTTGCGCCCGCAACGATGGGCCGTTATCCAACCTCTTCCATGACCCGCAAGGCGTTAGAGCTTCTAGGAGAATATGAAAAGAGTCATCGCAAATAGTCTCCTGGTAACGCTGATAATTGGCCCTTTCGTTTACTTTTATTATTCTCTTCCGAACGTTTTGCCTCTCAAGAAGCAAAATCCGCGCAGTTCGGCCTTGATGGAACTGCGCGAGGAAGAGTACCGGAAAAAAGGCATACGCGTTGGCCGACAACAGGTGTGGGTCTCCTACAATGGAATATCCGATCATTTGAAAAAGGCGGTCCTGATCAGTGAGGACGCTGCTTTTTTCAACCACAAAGGCGTCGATGTCTACGAGTTGAAGGCGGCGATCAAAAGAGACTGGGAAACCTTAAGTTTCAAACGCGGCGGCAGTACCATCACCATGCAGCTCGCCAAAAATCTCTATCTCAATCCGTCCAAAAATCCGCTGCGTAAAGTGAAAGAAATCATCATCGCCTGGCAGTTGGAACAGGCGCTATCGAAGCGGAGAATCTTCGAGATCTATCTCAACGTTGTCGAGTTCGGTCGCAACGTTTATGGTGCCGAGGCGGCGGCGCGCTACTACTTTAGTAAAGCCGCTGCAAGCCTTGACCCGCTCGAATCGGCCACCCTCGCGGCGCTCTTGCCGAGCCCACGGAGCTTCCGCGAAAAGAGCATATTGAGCCGGCGCAACTTAGTCCTCGCCCGCCTATCGAACGTCGGCTATATCAGCAGCGAAGAATTTAACCGGTTAAAGGGGGTGCCGCTCTTCAAGAAAATCGAGATGGAAGCTCCCTTCATGCCGCAGGACGAATAGCCCACAGTTTTAACTTGAGGTTCTCGGCTCTTACTAATGAGTTCGTTATTTAGAGACTATGTCGCTAGTGTGCGACCGAGAGGCGAGCCCTTCCGATCGCGGTCAATGGTTCTCTGCCTTGCCGGCCACCACACCCCGTCCTCTCCATAGGTGGAAATGCCCGCCGGCAGGGCCTGAAAACAACCTTTGCGCTCCTGTGCCCGCGCTCTCCAGGTCTCACCCCTCGCTGTTTGGTTACTCAATTGTGGACTCCTTAATAAAGTCAAATAGTTAGTGTTAAACCAATAAAACCCCATTTTAAAAATTTCTGTAATCTTTTATTACATACTCTTGCTATTAGTTTCGTCTAATGGTTAGATTGCCAACCATTGGAGACCAGAAATCCGGCTGTCAGCAAGTTTAATCAGTAACCTTTTCGATATCTCGCCAGTCTAATTCGGAGAGAGGTAAAGTAAAGGACAATGAAAAAAACAACCGCTAGTCTTTCCGAGTTAATACATGCCGCCAGTGAAGTGGCCTTTGCTTGCTCCGAGAACGATTACGAAGCCTATCATTTAACCCAACAGGCATTGCTCGAATTCATCAGGAACCTACCTCAAGAGCTTGATTTTCCAGAATTCTCCGAAGTTCACTTACTTTCAGACCGTTACGTCCATTAACAGCCTGTAACGGTCTCGCGTTCGGCCTTCACTCGTCAGTCACCGTCATCGGGAACTTTATCAGATGGTACTGCGTTTGCCCGGATGACGGCCCGAAGCCTGCAACCATCTCGGGTGAACTTACATCTAACGATCGGACGTGGCCTGGCGGCGAAGGCCGAGTCGCTCGTTAAGCAACTCCTTGTCGAGAAACATTGACAGAGATAGATTTGTCGGCAACGATGTTTAGAGCAAAGTGCCGGGAGGCGAGTAACAGATGCTGATAAAGGGACCCGAAGACATCAAAGCCTCCGAAATCACACCCCGAGAACTCTTCTTGAATCGACGTCAATTCATAGTCGCGGCTGGTACAGCTGCGATTGCCGCCGGAGCCGCTGCCGCGGCGTATGATCTGTTCGGCGCACCGGAAAAAGCTCGAGGGGGAGAAAAGCTTCCGAATGTTAAGAAGGGACCCGCTGCGTATAACACCAGCGAAAAAGCGAATTCCTTCAAGGATATCACTTCATACAACAATTTTTACGAATTGGGCGTCGACAAAAGCGACCCGCTGGAAAACGCAAAATATTTGACCACCCGTCCCTGGACCGTCGCAATCGAAGGTGAGGTCAAAAAACCCAAGACCTTAGCCATCGAAGACATCATCAAGCTCGCGCCTCTCGAAGAACGCATCTACCGCCTGCGCTGCGTCGAAGCCTGGTCGATGGTAATTCCCTGGGTGGGTTTTCCCCTGAGCGCGCTGCTCAACCAAGCCGAGCCGACGAATAACGCCAAGTTCGTTCAGTTCGTTACTCTTTTCGATGCAAAACGGATGCCCGGCCAAAAGCCTGGTATTTTTGGCAGCGTCCTCGACTGGCCCTATGTTGAAGGGCTGCGCATGGATGAAGCAATGCACCCGTTGACCATCCTGTCCGTAGGGCTCTACGGCGAGATCCTGCCGGCGCAGAACGGCGCGCCGCTGCGCCTGGTTGTCCCATGGAAGTACGGTTTCAAGAGCATCAAGTCCATCGTCAAGCTGCGTTTCGTGGAGCAGCAGCCGCCCACTGCGTGGAACAAAATGCAACCTCAAGAGTACGGCTTTTACTCCAACGTCAATCCGGAAGTCGATCATCCGCGCTGGAGCCAGGCAACTGAAAGACGCATCGGCGAATTTTTACGCCGCAAAACACTGATGTTCAACGGCTACGGCGAGCATGTCGCAAGCCTCTATAAGGGAATGGATCTGAAGAAGTTCTACTAAGCCTGCGCAACGATGGAGCATAGCGCTAAATGTTGCGACCTACAATGAAGCTGACCTCGCTCAAACCCGTCTCCTTCCTCGCCTGCCTAGTTCCGCTCACTCAGCTCCTCTATAACGGCTACATCGGCGACCTGGGCGCGAACCCAATTGAAACGATCACACGCTTCACCGGATCATGGGCGCTGATCTTGCTGCTTGCAAGTTTGAGCGTAACGCCACTTCGGCGCATGACCGGATGGAATCAATTAATCAAGGTCCGCCGTATGCTCGGCCTGTTTGCTTTTTTCTACGCCGCGCTCCATTTTGCCACGTACATGGTTTTGGACCTGTATTTTGATATCTCCGCCATTGCGAAAGACGTCTTGAAGCGTCCCTATATCACCGTCGGTTTCACCGCGTTGGTATTAATGATACCGCTCGCCGTCACCTCGACTGCGGGCATGATCCGGCGCCTCGGCAAACGCTGGCAGCAACTTCACTACATGGTTTATGCGATCGCCATATTGGGAGTCGTGCATTTCTACTGGTTGGTGAAAGCGGACATCAGCCGCCCGGCGCAGTATGGTGCGATATTGGCACTATTGTTAGGATGCCGCCTCGCTGTCAAATGGGGGCCGGATGTCGCGGAGAAATTGTCCGGCAAGCCCGCTGGGGTTCATTTGCGGAGGTAAAACCGTTCGTTCAAATCGTTCAACCCGGATTCCGCAGTTAAACTGAGGAGCCTGGAAGCGAGGTGGAACGCTGGAATAGCGAAGGCGTCCAACTGTAAAGTTTCAAAGTCATTTTGCGCTTTCGCACTTCGCTGTCACGAACTTTAACGTTCCATCCAAGCACCGCTGATCGATGTCTGCTCAAAGGCAGACGGCATCTCCGCCACAGGCGGATCAGCCTTCGGCTGAGACTTTGCTACGAAAGGGTTGCGCCTCGGGCTTCCTGTGGAGCGCAACTGCGGAATCCAGGTTCAAACAGTTCAAATGGATCAAACCGTGAGACAATCCGAAATACGTTTCGAACGACTTGAACGATTTGAACGTTTTGAACCGGCCGAAGATCTTACGCTTGCCGTTTGATTGCTAATTTTTCCATTCTCGATCTGAGGGTACTGGGGTTGATGCCGAGAATCTCCGCCGCGCCTTTTTTTCCGTGAATCACCCACTTGGTTTCGTTTAACGCCCTAATTATGTGAGCGCGCTCGACGTTTTCCAGGGTGTCTAGAATTGACGGGCCTTCGACGACGTCATCAGCCCGCAGCAGGGAATCGTCAACTTGCACAATCGGCCCCTTCGCCAAAACCGCCGCGCGCTCGATGACGTTTTGTAACTCTCGGATATTGCCCGGCCAGTTGTAGCGGATGAGACTCTCCATCGACCTTTGCGCCATGCCGCGCATCTCCTTGCCCAACTTCTTGCCGAAACCGCTGAGAAAGAAGTTGACCAGCAGCGGGATGTCTTCTCGGCGCTCCCGCAGCGGCGGCACTTCCAATGGAAACACGTTGAGGCGGTAAAATAGATCGGATCGGAAGCTACCGTTGCCGACAACCTCTTTCAGATCGCGATTAGTCGCCGCAATCACCCGCGCGTTGACTTTGATCGACTGGCTGCTCCCCACCCTTTCAAATTCTCCCTCTTGCAACACGCGCAGCAGCTTGACCTGAGTATCGAGGGGCAACTCCGTTACCTCGTCAAGAAATATAGTCCCGCCGTCGGCGAGCTCGAATCTGCCGATGCGCCGCTGCGTCGCGCCGGTGAACGCGCCTTTCTCGTGACCGAAAAGTTCGCTCTCCACCAATCCCGAGGGGATCGAACCGCAGTTGACCTTGACGAGCGGCCGGTCTTTGCGCCGGCTGCGGTCATGCACGGCGCGCGCGATCAGCTCTTTACCGGTGCCGGTCTCGCCGCGTATTAGCACCGTCGAGTCGGTGGGCGCCACATGCTCAAGCTGGCGCAGCAACCCCCGCACCGGCGCGCTCTGGCCGATAATCTCCTCGAAATTGTGTTCGGTCTTGATTTCTTCCTGGAGGTAAACCGCCTCGGCTTCGAACCGGGCCTTGAGTTTTTCCGTTTCTTCATGGGCGGTCATGTTATCGATGGCGAGGGCGACCTGATTGGCCACGCCCACCAAGAAATCTTCGCCCGACTTCAGATATTGCAACGGAGTCAGGCTGCCGAGTGTAATGGCGCCTATACTCTTGCCGCGAACGATGAGCGGCAACGCGCACATGGAACGAAATCCATGCGCAAATGCGCGCTGCTCGGAAGAGGTCAGCCTTTCGGCCTCTAGATTGGGCCTTACCACGGCCTTCTGCTGCGTAAATGCTTGACCGGCGGGACTGTCGTCGAGCTGCAGCACCCGCCCTACCGGCGTGTAATCAGCGCGCTGGTAGGTTCCGGCGTAGCTGAGAATGCGCAATACATTAGCCCCCGGATCGTGGAGGGAAAGCGCCAACCGGTCGAACCAAATTATTTGCGCCAACGCGTCGGCGATGGCCGTAAAGAGTTCGTCCCGGTTTAATTTCGCTATGATTGCATTGTTAATCTCCAACAGCGCGCGCAGCCGGTTTTCGCTTTTTTTCAACGCCGCATCTGCCCGGGTTCTTTCCAGCTCGACACCCGCACGGGTTGCGAATATTTTCAATATCCGAAGCTCCTTTTCACCAAAGACCCTCGGTTGGGTGTCCATCACCACCATATGACCGAGGACGCGGCCTTCGGAGTTCGGCAGCGGTACACCGGCATAGCTCTCGGCGCCGAGCGCAACCAAGTCTTTGTCCTCAGGGAACAGCAATTGGAGACGTTCCGGATAAGCGCAGATATTACCTTCGATGACTTCTTCACAGGGCGTGCCGCGTAGCGGATATGCGACGTTTTGCGCAAAGCCCTCGCCGTTCCAGAAAGCCAGCGCGCGCACCCGTGTTTGCGAATCGTCAGTGCATTCAGTCAGGAAGCAGTAGCGTACGCGAAGCGCATCCGCCACATGGCGCGCTAGCTGGCGAAAGAAATTTTCGCCAATGAACTGAACCGTTCCTTCGGTAATAAAATGTAACGTGTCCAGATCGCTGGACGATGAAAAATCTCTGTGCTCTCCGCCAAACGCAGGATAAATGGATTGGCCTCGCAGCGATGACCGCGAAGGGATGTCTTCGGAATCAGACATGACAGACCTCTAATCCCTCGTCGCCAACATGCTTATCTCCAATTGCGATATTTCGCAACCATCGCGATATTTCGCTACCAGATACCGCCTCGCAAAATGCGCAAGTATGGGAATTACACGTAACTTCAAACACTTAGACCCTTGGCACAAGCGATGCTCTAGCACTCGTTCACATCTAACGGAGTGGAAAGAAATGCTGAGAATCACTGAAAGTTTTGAGAATGACGGAGTGGTAAGGTTCAGGCTTGACGGCACAGTTTCAGCTGAAGCGTATAAGGATTTCGAGCAAATTCTTATGAACCACGAACGGGCAGGTGAAAAGACGATCATTGTCGATTTGGCAGGGGTCAACTTCATGAACGATCAGTCCGCCCGCAAAATCGCGGCGATACAAAGTGAGCAATTGAGAGTGATCAACTGCTCTCCTTTCATCGAAGCGCTCTTATTGAAAGCTGCTGCCGAACTCGTCCAAAAACAATAACGGAGAAGAGCCATGGAAGCGCACCTATCAATGACCGAGCCGCGTGGTTCCGCCGCAAATATGCAGACCGTGCCGACCGCCCATGCCCTCAGTGGAGGGCCAAACCGGGCCAAACCGTCGCAGCGCCAGTCGGGGTCGCGCGCAAACGAAGCAGCACTGGTCGAGCGGCTCAAGGCCGGTGACGAGCAAGCCCTCGCATCCATTTTCACCCGTCAATCAGCTAAACTTTACAAGGTAGCCGAGCGGATCCTGGGCAACGCGGCGGACGCCGAAGAAGTAATCCAGGATGTATTCTGGCTGGCCTTCCGAAAGGCCAATAGCTTCCAGGGCCATTCCCAATTCTCCACTTGGCTTTATCGGCTCACGGTCAACGCTGCCCTCGGTAAGATTCGGCGCGGCAGGAAAACCAAAGATGTCGAGTACGAAGAATTCCTGCCTAGGTTTCAAGACGATGGCCATCACCGGGTACGGCCAGTTGTGGATTGGTCCGATACATTGGAAGAGAAATATGCTGAACAAGAGACCCAGGCGTTGCTCGCCCGGGCGCTGAATCAATTGAAACCGTTGGACAAAAGCGTCATCGTGCTTAGCGATCTGGAAGGACTTTCAGACAAGGAAATCGCCCCGATGTTAGGACTCACAGTCTCTGCCGTCAAGACACGGCTCCACCGCGCCCGGCTTTTTTTGCGCGGCAAGTTGGCGGCACACCTGGGATACTCGCCAGCATCCAAGTAACCCCGTCTGGCATCTAATCAATGAAATCGACTTGAATAAATCCGTTTCCGATCTGCAAACGTAAAGCTATAAAGGAAAGGGGGAGGAAAGCCCGATGGCTGCTGACTTTTGGCGGAGCGTTTTCGCGCAGAGCCCGGTGAACAGCGGTTATTACGACGAGGACGAACTACCGCACTGCAACTGGGACTGGCCGAAAGGGACCTGGTTTCAAGTGCGCCGCGATATAGTCCGGGAGCACCAACCGGCATGGAGTCACAACCTAAGAAGATTACAGGAAGTTTCTGCGTGCAGTGGGTTTGATCTTTAATAACGTTGAAACTTTAGGACGCGTTATGGCGTCTAAGCAAGAAACGGAAGTTCATAAGGAGAAACCCCGATGAATTCGAATCGTAAGACCCGACCGGTGATGGCCAGGGGACGACGGGCACCGATTAAAACCTCTATCCTGGAGCTCGTGCAGGCGCTGTCCGCCATGACCAGCGACGACAACCTCGTTATCGCTGCCGTAAGAACCATCTTCGGCGCGTATAACGTTCGATTGGCCGGCGCGTCCGTGCCAATACGACTGGTGAACAGCGATGCGCCGGAGTGGAAGTATCTGAAAAAGAGCCAGCGACAAAAAAGCTCGCGATAATTCATTCACGGGGGACTACGGCAATTTCTGTTGTCTCTGCCATAGATGACCGCTCACGCCTTCGCCGCGCCCCTCGGCGGCGGCGACCATTGCGCCAAGACGAAATGTCCCGAAAACGGCCCCGCCGGCAGTTGAATTGCAAAAACGCAGTTTCGCTAATCGCCGATTATCTCGCGGCAAGCCTCGCGCCCCAAGTCAAGCGGGCCTTTGACGAGCATCTCGAGGCTTGTCCAGACTGCGTGGCGTTTTTGCGGACATACCGCAAGACCATCGAAATCACCGGCGCTTTTCTGAAGCTCCAGTCATTAAAACAACGGCCGCGCCGGCTCGCTCTCAGACCACAAGCTAAGCCCGCGGGCCGCCGATAAAATCGGCCCGCATCCTTTTTTCACGCTTTCACATCAAATAGGCAGCATGTAACTGTGCCGCGTCTTGGCCGCGCGAGACCGTCGCGGTGCCCTTTGCACCGAAACAACTCATGGAGGGATTCGTTTATGCGAGCCATAGCAGTCACACCGGGTAATAAGATCGTCGGCATTATCGATCAGCCCGAGCCGAAGATAAACGCGCCGACGCAGGTCAAGCTGCGCATGATCGAGGCCGGCGTCTGCGGCACGGATAGAGAAATATGCGCTTTCGAATACGGCACGCCGCCCTCAGGTTCTGAACAACTCGTCATCGGTCACGAGTCCCTCGGCGAAGTCGTGGAAATCGGCGCAAGTGTCAGCCGCATCAAAGTCGGCGATCTCGTCGTACCCATGGTCCGCCGCCCCTGCCCCCACGATCATTGCATGGCCTGCCGCACCGACCGCCAGGATTTTTGCTTTACCGGAGACTTCACGGAGCGCGGCATTAAAGAGCAACATGGCTTCATGGCGCAGTTCGTTGTCGACGATGAGAAATATATGAATCCTGTTGCTCCAGAGCTGCGCGACGTTGCCGTCCTTGTGGAGCCGCTCACGATCGCTGAAAAGGGGCTAGCGCAAGTGTGGCAAGTCCAACAGCGCCTGCCGTGGGGCTGTCCCGTTACCCCGGGCAAGGCTCACGCCTTTTGCCACCGCGCAGTGGTTCTTGGAGCAGGGCCCGTAGGGCTACTCGGAGCGATGGCGCTCGTGAACTCAGATTTCGAAACCTATGTCTATTCGCGCGAAACGGCGCCCAACCAAAAGTCGACGCTGATAGAATCCATCGGCGCCAAATACATTTCCTCAGAAAGCGTTGCTATCGATGAGTTGCCGAAAGTCATCGGCAATATCGATCTCGTCTATGAAGCCAGCGGGGCGTCGAGCCTTTCCTTTGCGATTATGAAAGCGCTGGGCACCAACGGGATCTTTGTCTTTACGGGGGTACCCGGCAGAAAGAGCCCTATCGAGGTCGACACCGACCTGACGATGAGAAATCTGGTTTTGAAGAACCAGGTTGTCTTCGGCACTGTAAATGCGGGGCGCGATTCTTTCGAAAACGCGATCCGCGACGTCGGCATATTCTATAAACGTTGGCCTGATGCCGCGCGCTCGCTTATTACCGGCCGCTTTCCGATGGAAGCCCACCGCGAGTTGCTGCTGGGAAAGAGCGCCGGCATCAAAAACGTTATCCAGCTAAATTGAGCGGTTTGTTCAAGCAGTTCAATACGTTCAAGCCGTTCAACACGTATCGGAGGGACGCAGTGTTACGCGGTGACTCGTCCGTCCTCGGACGGATTTATTTGTTCCCGTCCCTTAACGTTTTGAACGATTTGAACGCCTTGAACTTTTTGATCGCTCTCTCATTGACCGCATCGTTCCAATTTGCTTTTGCATCTAACGGGGCATGACGAATGCCCTGCGACATCACTGGCCGGAGTACTTGATCGAGGCAGCGTGCCTCGGTCTGTTCATGATTTCCGCGTTTACCTTCGGCGCGCTTTTGGAACATCCCGCCTCGCCCTTGCGCCAGGCAGTTCTCGATCCTCTCCTGCGTCGATTTCTCATGGGGCTCGCGATGGGCGCAACCGCCGTCGGCATAATTTATTCTCCTTGGGGAAAACAATCCGGCGCGCACATCAATCCCTCGGTTACCCTCACCTTCTTTAGGCTCGGCAAAGTCAAGTCGTGGGACGCGCTTTATTATGTCGTTTTCCAATTCGCCGGCGGGCTCCTCGGCGCACTCGTCGCCTCATTTGCTCTCGCGGCCTGGGCATCCCATCCGTCGGTGAACTACGTCGTCACGGCACCGGGACACGCCGGGGTCTTCATCGCGTTCATCGCTGAAATCGTCATCACATTCATTTTGATGACGGTGATCTTGCATGTGTCCAATGCGCCAAAATTGGTCGGGCAGCAAGTGCAGGCGGGCCGCCTGGCGCTCCAGACCGGCCGTCCCAACGATGCCGTGGCGTTCCTAACCCAAGCGGCGGAACAGGACCCGGATTACAAGACCCCGTACCTCGTGCGCGAAGGCGTGCTCACTTATCTCGGACGGGCCTACTACGAAACCGGGAGAAATGCAGAAGCGCGAAGTACCCTTGAGAAAGCCCTTGCCAAGGACAAGGACGACCCGCTGGCACATCTTTATCTAGGTTTAACTTTGGCCCGCAACGGGAAGCGCGAGCGCGGTCACCAAGAAATCAACTCCGGACTCAAGGGAATCCTCGAAACTCTCGAATACATCGCGACCAATAACCTGTATGGACACTATTGGGACCCCGCGATGCAGATCCGCTCCGACATTCGCATGACCTTGGCGGGCAAGAATAGCCCCGAGGAATTGACCGTCTCCGCCCAGCGCATCGGCGCCTTGTTCGACGAGGAGATCGACAAAGCGCGGAGTGATGAATCAAGAAGCCGCCGCGGCGGTGATGGCGGCGGGGGTGGCAATTGATCCTTTGTTTCCTCCTGACCTGGCGTTAATGACCGCGTTTCAAGAGCGGGCGCGCCCGGAGCATCAAGCGATTTTGGCGGCATCGTTCGCAAACCCATAACATAACTAGAACGCAAAGATGATTTAACTTCCGAGAACGTCATGACGGAAAAAAAGCCGAGTCTGGCATCGCAACGACGAACGATGAATGGGCGGTGATTCTCGCGGGCGGTGACGGAACCCGGCTCAAATCGTTGATCCGACAAATCACTGGGGACGAGCGTCCGAAACAGTTTTGCTCCGTGATCGGCGGGGCTACTCTGTTGGAAGAGACGCAGCGGCGCGCCGCGCTGCAATTAGCACCGGAGCGCACGCTTTACGTCGACGATTCTGGGAAAAACCGAACCAGGTGCTGGCGCAAGTATTGATGCTGCGCGGCTGCCTGTGGAACAGCTTTGTCATGGTGAGTTCGGTCAAGGCCCTTCTTGAGACTATCGCGAGGGCACTGCCGGATCTCTATTGTTCGTTTTCATCCATCCGGCCCTCTTTTACCACCCGCCCAGAGCGAATCGCCGTCGAACGCCTTTATGCGCAACTTGACGAATCCAACTTCTCGCACCCGGTGCTGGCGCTTCAACCCCAGCGCCTAGCCGTGCTCAGAGTCTGCGGCGTGCGCTGGAACGACCTTGGCGAGCCAAAACGCGTGCCGGCGTCAACTGAATATGGCGGGCATCCGGCCCCAGTGGGCCGATGCAGTCATGCCGCAGTTGGCGTAAATACTCTTCCATACTCAGTCACATAATCGTCGATCACCTCGCCGGTATACTCTTCGGCGACGCTTCGTATCAGGACTTCACCCCATAACTCCAACACTCCATCACTCGAGTTCTCCCGTTTCCCCTGCATCTCTTTCCTTTTCCGCCACATCTAACCTGCACGTACGGCCGCAAGGTCGAGCAAAAAGGAGGAAGCAAGAATGAACTCAACAAAAAGCACGAAAGCCCTACGGTTGGGGTTTGCGACATTCGTAGGCTGTTTGCTTGTCGGCGGGCAAGTTTTGGCCGCGGAGATGATGCACAAGAGCGGGCGGTTCAAGGGAGTCAAGGCGAATTCGGGAAGCGTGAGCCATTCACAGGATGGAAGTAAACATGTTTTGACCCTGTCGGATGATTTTAAAATGCCCGACGCACCCGACGTTCACTGGCGCGTCATAGATTCCAAGGGAACGATATATGACCTGCAGCGGCTCGCCATTAAAGGCGACAAAATAAACCGCAAGATCACACTCCCGGCGTACATCGCAGATGTTGCCAAAGTGCAGATGTGGTGCGCCTTCGCGGAAGTCAATCTGGGCGAAGCCAGCTTCGAAAAACCCATCATGTTGAGTTCGAGGTAACCCGCTGAGCACGCGCGCCGTTCAAGGTTAAAAATGTGCCCTGAGCAGCTTGTCGAATCGGTTCAACGTTTTTGGATGAAGGAAACAATTATGAGACTTCCAATAGCGTTTTTGTTAGCACTCGCGGCCTTTATGGTTCCCGAACGGGGCCGTGCGCAGCTTCTGGAGAAGAAGATTCTAACTTTGGCCGCCGCTGAGCAAGTGGCCGACGCAGCGGCTGCGGAAGCGAAGAAGAGAAACGCGACGGTAGTAATCGCTGTTGTCGACGACGGCGGCTACCCGATGGTTATCAAACGTCTCGATAACACCCAAGTCGCTAGCGTCGATGTTGGCATTGGCAAAGCGCGTACTGCGGCAATTTTCAGGAGGCCTAGCAAGGTTTTCGAAGATCAAGTCAAGCAGGGCCGCGTGGCCGCGCTAGCGCTGCCAGGAGCCACGCCGCTGCAGGGCGGCCTGCCCTTGATTCACGATGGCAAAGTTGTTGGCGCCATCGGCATCAGCGGTAACACGCCTCAAGAAGACGAGGATATCGCCATGGCCGGCGCCAAGGTCTTTGCGGCCGCGACGATGCCGGCGAAGAGTGAAATGACAAGAGTAACTTACTTCCCTGCCGCTCAGGTGAACAGGGCTTTTGAAAAAGGCATGCCGCTGCTGGAGATCCCCAACTACAAGATCCACGCTAGCCACCGCGAATCTTCTGGCCTCGTCGAAATCCACACCAAGGACACCGATATCGTCTACATGCTCGAAGGCACGGCAACGTTAGTTACCGGGGGAACCATCGTCGAAGGCAAAAACATCGAGCAGGAAGAGATCCGCGGCAAAGATATCAAGGGCGGCCGAATCAAAATGATCACCAAAGGCGACGTCATTGTGATACCGCATGGCACGCCGCATTGGTTCAAGGAAGTGAAGGGGCCGATCAACTATTACGTGGTCAAAGTGAGAGCGGCCAATTGAGATCACCATGTACAGCCAAGAATTATTCCACGCTGCGCGACTCGCTCGGATTTGTCACCTAGCATGCCGGGGCGCTGACAACACGACACTTTACATCACGGCGCAGAACAAGCTTTACCGCCTGCCGCTTAACATTCTGGGGATCGCCCCACCCTCTTCGCCCAGCGCTAAAGGCAGAAACGGAGTTGCTCCATGACACACCCTGGGCCGCTGAACATTCCGGTGATCTTGGGCACCACGCGCAAGGGGCGCATGAGCGCGCATGCCGCGCGCTTCATGGTCGAGCAGATCGAAAAACGCCAAAGTATAGCCACCGAGTTAATTGACATATCGGAGCTGCCGATGCCCGTGGATGATGCCGGCGACGGCATCAAAGACTCCGCCTTCTCCGAAAAAATGGCACGCGCCGACGCTCTGGTGATTGTAACGCCCGAATACAATCACAGTTTTCCCGGGCTGCTCAAGCATGTTTTGGACAGCTGCCTCAAGGAATACATCCACAAAGCCGCCGGCATCGTCGGTGTGTCGGCCGGACCCTTTGGCGGTGTGCGCGCGATTCAGGATTTACTGCCGGTCGTTCGCGAACTCGGCCTTGTCAATATTTTCTGGGACGTCAATTTTGGCAATGTGTCGAGCGTATTCGACGAGTCGGGCAAGCTGCTCGATCAGGCATTCAAAAAGCGCGCCGACAAGTTCTTGAACGAACTGGTGTGGATGGCCAATACGCTGCGCGATGGCCGCGCCAACATTGCTCTTGAAAGTTAGTAAGGAGAGCGTCGGTTACTACAAGGACGACAACCAAGGAGCGAGTCGTGGAGAGCACGCTGCGTGCTGTTCAACGTTTAAGGTTCAAAGTTAGGGATAATATTTATGCCGTTCATAAAAGATCCGGATACGTCGACAGTGGAAATTCCAACTTTGAACTTCTTCAATAAAGCGGAGAGCGAGATGGCACTAAAAAAAAGCAAAATGATCTGTCCCAAGTGCGGCGACGAGATGAATCACCACGCGGACAAGCTAAGGTACCCGGCAGGACGCGACCACACAAGTGAGGGACATAACGACCTCGGGGGCGTTGTCGAAGAAACCCACGCCTGCCCGGGATGCGGGGCCATCGAATCGCGCCAGGCGGATTGAGCACATAACTTAGGAGTCGTCGAATGAGCCTGGAAGCCACATCGTTTGAAATAAGCAAAAACAGGATTGAAGCGCTGAGCGACGGCATATTCGCCATCGTGATGACCCTTCTTGTCCTCGAGCTTCATGTTCCCAATTTGCCGCTCACCGCGCCCAACGTCGAGGTAACGCGCGCACTGATAGCCCTAGGGCCGAAATTCGTAAGTTATGTGGTGGCGTTCGTAAGCCTGGGCGTCTTCTGGGTCGGTCATCACCTCATGTACCACGCCGTACGCCGCGCCGACCGCGCGTTACTCTGGCTCAACATCGCGTTCTTCATGCTCGTATCGCTGCTCCCCTTCTCGACCAGCGTTCTGAACGCCTTTCCCCGCGCTCTCATCGCGCCTTTCCTTTTCGGCGCCAACCTCGCATTGGTGGGTTGGCTGCTTTTTTTTCAATGGATCTATGTCTGTTCGCAGCCTGGCATGCTGGCAGCCTTCGTCACGAGCGAGTACCGGAGCACGGTAAGGTTCCGCATGCTCGCCGTACCGGTGGCCACGACTCTGACGGCTTTCATTTGTTTCTGGAGCGCGGGGATTACCGTGGCAATCTACCTATTGCTCTTGCCTCTCTACATGCTCCCAGCAAGATTCGAACGCACGGGAACCTTTTGCGAATATCTACAGGATGTCTTTGGCAAAAAGTAAGGAATACCGCCGTGAAACTGGAATTTTTCGCTCAACGTCTGCTGCGCTTCGGTCTGGTTCTGATTCTATTTTGGATCGGCGCCATGAAGTTTACGGCTCATGAAGCCGAGGCCATCAAGCCGCTGGTCGAGACCAGCCCGTTTCTCAGTTGGTTGTATCGGATTTTTGATCTCCGGACCGTGTCTAACATCTTTGGCGTTACGGAGATCACCGCCGGGATGATGATCGCACTTCATCCCGTTTTGCCAAGATTGGCCGTTCTGGGCAGTACGGTCGCGGTGTTGACGTTTCTCACGACCTTGAGTTTTCTCATTTCGCTTCCCGGTTGGGAACCGAAGCTCGGCGGATTCCCCGCGCTCTCTGGCACCGGCGGTTTTCTAATCAAGGACTTTGTCCTGCTGGGAACTGCCTTGTGGACCTTAGGTGAATCATGGGCGGCGATGAACATCAAATCATCTCCAGCCGATGCACGGCCGCACCAGAAGCTGTTCGCCAACCGGAGATAGCGCCATGAGCCGGCGCAAACTCATTGTATTGCTGACGGCAGCTCTGACCTTGGCGGTTAGAACTTCATCGTCGTCCGCCCAACCACAACCGTCACAGCCAACGCAAGAGATCAAAATCATTCGACTGGATCCGCGCTTCGACAAGCTCGTGCCCATTAACGCAAATGTTGAAAGGATTATCAGTGGACACAAATGGGTCGAAGGCCCCGTCTGGAGCCGCAAAGAACAGTATCTTTTATATTCCGACATCCCCAGTAACGCCGTGTTCAAATGGCACAACGGCAGTGCCCCAAGTCTGTTTTTGAAAGCCAGCGGGTACACGGGCAGCGCGCCGTTTTCAGGGGCGGAACCGGGATCAAATGGCTTGGCGTTCGACGCGGCCGATCGGCTTGTGTTGGCCCAGCATGGCGATCGGCGCATCGCGCGGCTTGAGAAAGACGGCCGCAAGACCACGCTCGTGGCGCGCTACGATGGCAAACGCATCAACAGCCCCAACGACCTAGCCTTCGCAGCGAACGGCGATCTCTATTTCACCGATCCGCCCTTCGGTTTGCCGAAAGCTTTCGACGATCCCGCCAAAGAGTTACCGTTTCAGGGCGTCTACCGCTTTTCCAAGAGTGGTAAACTCACGTTGCTCATTAAAGATATCAAGGCTCCGAACGGGATTGCGTTCTCCCCGGATGAAAAGAAACTATACGTCTCGGATGTGCACTATGAACGATCCGCGTGGCTGGTTTACGACGTCAAGCCGGACGGGACAGTGACCAACGGTCGCGTCTTCGCCGACGCGCGCAACTGGAGAAAGCCGCCGTTTTTCGGCCCCGACGGATTCAAACTCGATAAAGCGGGAAATTTGTTCGGCGCGCGTCCCGGTGGCGTCAGCGTTTTTGCGGCAGCCGGGGCCCACATAGGCAGCATCGAAATTGGCCATCCTGCTTCAAACGTCGCCTGGGGCGAGAACGGTTCCACGCTGTTTATTACCGGGGGGACATACATCTATAGAATCAAGCTAGCTACGAAAGGCGTCGGCTTCTAAGAAGGCGACGGCGCCGCGCCATTCGGCCGGACTTAAACGCCTGCCTGGCGAGCTTATTCGCTGAACACTCGCCCCAAAGCACAGTGTATTTCGCCAGCTCCCATATGCTCTAACCTCTGTTCTCACGGGACTCCGCCCTGCGTTATCGGGGACCTCGTATTTCTATTTCTAGACCGTTTGGATCCTTGACGAACACCGTGGTGAGCGTGCCCGACGAATCGCGATTTTCACGGATGATCTGTGCGCCCTTTTCTTTGAATTCCTTGGCCGCCTGTTCGATGTCGTCGGTGACAAACCCATAATGGTGCACGCCGACCGCACCAGCGGATTCCATCAATTGGATGGAGGGAGCACCGGCGATGTTCATAAAGCAAAATCCGTAACCTGCCGAGCCTTTTCTTAAGGCCGTCCGCTGGCCGCCAAAAAACTTTTCGTAGAACTTTATGGATTTATCGATGTCGTCGCAGTAAATCGCCACATGTTCTAATTGATACTTCATAGTTCCCCCTTTTACGCTAAGAAATATCTGCATCCACGGGATTCCGTCAAGCCGACTGATCCGCCTCGATTCGGAATTCTATTATAGATTACAGGAAATGACTCAAATCGAAACTCGTTGATGAAAGAAGTTTGCCACATGAAAGAAGTTTTGCCTTGACAGTGATGCTGAATTCTTTATACGAGTCATATTCCTGGAAAGTCATTAACGGAGGGCATCATGATAAAAGCAACCGCCAAGATCGTACTTATCCTGGCACTCTTGTGCAGCGGCCGAGGTGAAGCTCAAGAATCCTATTACAAAGGCAAAACCATAAAAATAATCGTCGGCTTTTCAGCGGGCGGCGGTTACGATACCTATGCTCGGCTTATCTCGCGTCACATGACAAGGCATATACCTGGGAATCCCACGATCGTGGTCGAAAATATGGCCGGAGCGGGAAGTTTGATTTCCGCCAATCACGTTTACAATATCGCAAAGCCCGACGGTCTCACCATCGGTCATTTCATCGGCGGCTTATTTATCCAACAGCTTCTGGGCAAGCCGGGAATCGAGTTCGACGCGCGGAAATTCCAGTATATCGGCGTACCTGCGCAGGACAATTACGTTACAGGATTATCCAGAGCGAGCGGTATAACCAGCATGCAGCAGTGGCTGGAAGCCAAGACGCAGGTAAAATTCGGCGGCATCGCGCCGGGCACAGCCACGTCCGATGTTCCGCGAATTCTCATTGCCGCGATCGGCCTCCCCGCGCAGGTAGTCGACGGCTATAAGGGAACGGCCGACGTCCGCCTCGCCTTCAACAGCGGTGAGATTTCCGGCGTTAACAATTCTTGGGAGTCCTTCAAGTCGACCTGGCGAAAAGAAGTTCAATCCGGTGACATTATCATTGTCGCCCAGCATGTCGGCAAACGGCATCCGGACCTGCCTAACGTCCCCTTGGACGTGGAGTTTGCCAAGACGCCGGAGTCACGGAAGATTTTAGAGGTTGGGGCTCACAGTCTGGGGCCCACGGCCCGTCCCTTCGCGCTGCCTCCCGGCACGCCCAAAGATAGAGTGCAGATGCTACGCAAAGCCTATACCGATACGATGAAAGACGGGGCGTTTCTAGCCGAGGCGAAGAAGGCCAATCTAGACATCAATCCTACCGACGGAGCGGAATTGGAGAAAAACGTTCTGGAGATTTTTAATCTGCAGGCTCCACTGATTGCTAGACTGAAGGAAATTCTCAAGTAGTCGGAAAATTGCCCCCGTATCCAGAAAGCAAAAAAAGATTGCTCGCGGAGTTTATCCTGAAGCTTAGCCGAAGGGCTCGAAATGACAAACAGGGCGAATGCATTTCGAACGTCAGACTGTGTGAAAACTCCGTTCATGGTTCGACTGGGCTCACCACGAACGGATGTCAGACATTACAAATCAGCATTTAGCCGTTCGCCTGAACTTCGTCGAAGGGCTCCAAAAGAGTTTTCACGCAGTCCGACGAAGAGAGGAATCTTGCCCAAACTGAACCACCGCCCTGTGCCCAATGTCGGCGGTATAAGGTGATTGCATGGAAAATTCGTTAGAAATTGATTATGCAACAAGCATGGAACGGACTCACACATGGCAATAACTACAGCCGATATTGTCCTGAAGAACGGCTTGGTCGTAACCCCCGCCGGCACCATAGAAGGCGGCGTCGCCGTCAGCGACGGCAAGATCACAGCCGTTGGCAGAGATTCATCGTTGCCGGCGGCGACGCGAGAGATCGATCTCGCCGGCAAGTATCTTCTTCCCGGAGTGATCGACCCGGAAGTGCACCTCGGAGGCCATCGGCCCCTGGCCGATGATTTTCAGAGCGAAACGAGGGCAGCGGCGGCGTCCGGGATTACGACCTGGGGGATGCAGCTGGTCAGCCTCGCGATTACTGGCGGAGCGGAAAAGGTCAAAGGGCCGGCGGACATTCCTAGTTTTACCCAAGCGATGCCTCTTTTTTACGAAGCGTCCCGAAGCGCGGCCATCGATTTTTTTCTGTCCCCTATCCTGGGCACTGAAGAGCATGTCGAAGAGATGCCATACTTGGCAGCCGAGCACGGCATCATCTCGTTCAAGCTTCACTTGCAGATGCAGGGCGTTTGGAAACCGGAGTGGCCCGCCTACTCGTTCGACGATGGGATGATTTTCTCCGTGTTCGAAACCGTGGCCAAATTCGGCGCGCCGGCGATTGCGCTGCTTCACTGCGAAAATTGGCAGATCGCCCGCGTGCTGCAGAAACGTCTCATGAGCGCCGGGCGCACCGACATGGGCGCGTGGGACGATCGCTCTCCATGGTTCACCGAAGCCGGGCACGCCAGGACTTACCTTTACTATGCCAGGATTGCTGGATGTCCGATTTATGTCGTCCATGTGACAACCAAGGAAACCATCGCAGAGATTGAAAAAGCCAAAGCCGAAGGTCTGATCGTCTATAGCGAAATCGGCGCGCACTATCTTGTGCTGCATAAGGATGCCTGGAAAATCAACGTGCCGCTGCGCGATCGCTCGACGCACGACACGCTCTGGCAAGCACTCGCGTCAGGAGCCATCGATTGCGTCGGCAGCGATCACGTGGCTCACACGAGAAGTCGTGGGTCCATGGAAACCGGCAATGTCTGGACGACGATCAGCGGCTTTCCTTCCCGGGTCGAAGGATTGCTTCCCATGCTGCTCAGCGAAGGTGTTAACAGGGGACGTCTCTCCATGGAGCGTCTTGCGCAAGTGGCCAGCGAAAATCCCGCCCGGATCTTTGGACTGTATCCAAAAAAGGGCGCGATTTTGCCGGGCGCTGACGGAGATTTCGTCGTGGTCGATTTGAAACGGCGGGTTAAAATCACCCGAGATATACTTCATACGATAACGCCTTGGAGCATATATGAAGGGTGGGAAGCCACCGGCTGGCCGGTGATGACACTTGTCCGGGGCAATATCGTGATGGAATGGCCCGAGGCCGAACCTCGGGCCCGCGTTACTGGCGCAGCGGTGGGTCAATACCAGAGACGGCGACTGTCCAGTGGCGCGTGCTAGTCCTAGTCAAGAGTCCGTTCATGGTTCGACGAGATCACGCAACTGCGGAATCCGGGTCCAATTGTCTCGTCTGACGACACTTCGCATGCTAGAATTTTAGCGTGAATTTTTCCGAATTTGCCGAGCTGTGTTACGAACTCGAAAAAACTCCGAGTCGGCTCGTAAAGGTCACGGCGACTGCGGCGTACTTAAGGAGGCTATGCTCTGACGAGATCCGTTACGGTGTTGCATTCCTGTCGGCTCGGCCATTTCCGATCTCGGATCCTCGCACGCTCGATATCGGCCCCGCGGCCTTCCTGGAGGCCTCTACTATCGCCCCAACTGCCGTTCCCGGCTTTGCTCCGCTAACCATCAAAGACGTGGCTGAAGGCTTCGGAAAGGTTGCCGCAGCCAGCGGCAAAGGCTCGCGACGAGAGAAATTTACGCGGCTGAAAGAATTGGTCGAGAGGACTTACAGTAGGGAACGGCCGATCTTGTTCCGGTTGCTGCACGGCGAACTGCGCATCGGCTTGCATGACGGCCTCATTCAGGAAGCGATTGCCCGCGCCTCCGGCGCAAATTTGAAAACGGTCAGGCGGGCCGCGCTTTTTCTATCGGACCTTGCCGAGGTGAGCGCCATTGCACTCGAAAAAGGCGCTCAGGCTCTTGAAAACGTAGGCATCAAACTTTTCGTACCGCTACTGCCGATGCTATCCGAGCTTTCGCAAGGTTTCGACACCATCCTCAAAGCACATGGCGGAACCACGGCGCTGGAATTCAAGTATGACGGCGCGCGAGTACAAATACACAAGCAAGGTGATCAAGTTCGCATCTGGAGCCGGCGCCTCTCTGAAATAACGGGCAGCCTGCCGGAAATTTCGGAAATCGCTCGTCGAGAACTCCAAGGCGACTCTTTCATTCTCGACGCCGAGGTCCTGGCCGTGGGAAAAGACGGAAGACCGTTTCCATTTCAAGAGCTCATGCGCCGCTTCCGCCGCATTCACGGCATCCCGTCCGCAGCAAGCGAAATTCCCCTGTCGCTCCGCTTATTCGACTGTCTTTTGTTTGACGGCGTTTCTCTGATTGACGAGCCTTATGAACGGCGTTGGTCGAAGCTCGCCGAGTTAAGCGGCGACGGACATCTCGCCGCGCGAAAAATCATCGACGATAAGGCCCAAGCAGAAGCATTCTTGGCCGAAGCTCTAGCTGCCGGTCATGAGGGTGTCATGGCCAAGGCCCTGGCCAGCCCGTATACGCCCGGCAACCGTGGCAAGCTCTGGTTCAAAGTCAAACGGGCAGAAACCATCGACTGCGTAATCATTGCCGCCGATCGCGGCTCCGGGCGACGCCGTGGCTGGCTCTCGAACTATCATCTCGCCGTGGCAAACGAGGCGGCACAATTTGCCCCCGTCGGCAAAACCTTCAAGGGATTGACCGACGCGGAATTTACAGCGATGACCGCCAAGCTGAAGGAACTTCAAACCGCCGACGATGGCTACACCGTGACCGTCAGACCCGAGGTCGTCGTGGAGGTCGCCTACAATGAGATCCAGCAAAGCCCGCAGTACAGTTCGGGATTCGCCTTACGCTTTGCCCGGATCACCAGGGTGCGCGAGGACAAAGCTGCCTCCCAGATTACGAGCCTGCACGAATTGCAAGCGCTCTACGAGCGACAATTCATCACCAAAAGCCGGCGTGGGCTCTAGGCTTTAGTCAGCGCGCTTCGAAATGAATTTCAGCGCTACTCCATTGTTGCACCAGCGCTTGCCCGTCGGCGCCGGGCCGTCGTCGAAGACATGGCCGTGGTGGCCGCCGCAGCGAATGCAGTGATACTCGGTGCGCGGCAGGATCAACTTGAAATCGGTGCTGGTGCCAAAGACTCCCGGAATCGTCGTGAAAAAGCTCGGCCAGCCGGTGCCACTCTCGTATTTCATCTCCGACGTAAAGAGGGGCAAATCGCAGCCGGCACAGGCGAAAATTCCCGGCCGCTTCTCGTCGTTTAACGGACTCGAGCCGGGCCGTTCGGTGCCTTCTTCCCGCAGAATGTAAAATTGATCGGCAGTCAGGCGTTTGCGCCACTCGTCTTTGGTGAGTTTCAGCGTGTCGGCCGGCAGCGGCGCCTTGAAGCCTCTGGCCAGCAAGTCTTGCCAATTTTTCTGAAGTTTCTCGACGTCTTTCAACGATAACGCTTGCGCAGCATTGCTCCGCGCCGAAAGAATCGACCATATTCCCGTCCCCACCAAACCCTGCAATAAACCCCTTCGTGTCATGTACGCCTCCTCATGACAGACTCCATTGCTGATAGTCAACGCCCTTGCAAAAACCCGGCGACAACCCAACTACCGCTAATTCGGTTAGATGTGTTTCTTCATCATATCGATACGGCAACGCGCTCTCCCGGGTTCATTGTATGCGCCCCCGTTTATCATGCAATAGCATTTAAATTCGCTTTCAACGAGCGGTCAAATGTAAGGGCAGCCGATAGGCTAATTCTTTCTTCGGCAAACCCAATCGCCCGCCCCGTTTTCGGGATTATGGATTTTGCATTGGTCCCCACCTTTGTCCGCGGGGGATGTATAAAGGTTGAACGGCTTGAATGATCGGAACGAATTGAACAGGAACATAGCGATATAACAGTTGACTTCCTATCCGGTTATCCGATACTTGCGACTTATGAGTTCACGATCTGTTTCGGTGAAGCAAGCATTTGACATGCCGGTGGGCGACGAGATCATGCTGCACGGTTGGGTCCGTTCGCGGCGCGATTCCAAGGGCATTACTTTCATCGAGCTGAACGATGGCTCGCGTTTCAAGAGCCTACAACTCGTGGTCGACGCCGGTAGGGTTCCTGATGAAACGCTGAAGCATATCACCACCGGCAGCAGTATCGCCGCGAGCGGCACCCTGGTCGAATCGCCTGCCAAGGGACAGGCCGTTGAATTGAAAGTTGCGACCATTCAAATCTACGGCGGCGCCGACCCGGCGACTTACCCGCTGCAAAAGAAGGGACACACGCTGGAATTCCTGCGCGAGATTTCCCACCTGCGCGTGCGCAGCAACACCTTTGGCGCCGCCTTTCGCGTACGCAACGCCCTCACCCACGCGATTCACACCTTTTTTCAAGAACGTGATTTCCTGTACGTGCAAACACCGATCATCACCGCGTCGGATTGCGAAGGCGCGGGGCAATTGTTCGCTGTGACGACGTTCGACCTGCACAACCCTGCGCGCGCAGCCGATGGGAAAGTGGACTGGACACGGGATTTTTTTGGCAGGCCCGCCTACCTCACGGTTAGCGGCCAACTCGAAGCCGAGATCTTCGCCCTCGCTTTCTCCAAGGTTTACACTTTCGGTCCAACGTTTCGTGCCGAGAACAGCAACACGCCGCGCCACCTGGCGGAATTCTGGATGATCGAGCCGGAAATGGCTTTCTACGAGCTTGGAGACAATATGCGGCTCGCCGAAGAGTTTCTCAAATATACGATCCGTTATGTGCTCGATCATTGCCGCGAAGACCTTGATTTCTTCAATCAATTCATTGAGAAATCAGTCCTGGCAACGCTCGAGCATGTCGCCGAATCGAACTTCGGCCACATCACCTATACCGACGCGGTGCTGGAGCTGAAAAAATCCGGCAAGATTTGGGAGTTCCCGGTGGAATGGGGCAGCGATTTGCAAACCGAACACGAGCGCTTTTTGTCAGAGGAAGTTTTCAAGAAGCCGGTCATCGTGACGGACTATCCGAAGGATATCAAAGCGTTCTATATGCGCGTCAACGACGACGGCAAGACGGTACGGGCGATGGATGTGCTCGTGCCGCGGGTTGGCGAAATAATCGGCGGCAGCCAACGCGAAGATCGCCAAGATATTCTCGTGCAAAGGATGCACGATGGCGGCTTGGACGATAAGCCCTACTGGTGGTACATCGACCTGCGCCGCTATGGCTCGGTTCCCCACTCCGGTTTCGGCCTTGGCTTGGAACGCATGATGATGTACCTCACTGGCCTCAAAAACATCCGCGACGTGATCCCCTTCCCGCGCACCCCGGGAAACGCCGACTTTTAATCGTTTAGTTAACTTAGCTGCTTCGCAACAGCGAAGCCGGCCAGGCAAGCAATGAGCGTCAAAATGCCGAGACTGACGTTAAATCGTTGCGGAACCATCTGAATCGACACCCAGCCCGCGATCTGAAGAGCCCAGGCAGTAAACGGCACCATCGTTCCAAGCCACACCCCTGCCAATCTGCAGGAGAGCAGGCCCAGACCCAGAGCGAGTAAGTACCACTGGCAAATCGGTCGGGCAAAGAATTTATTTCTAATACTACCCGAGACGCCGGCGACACCGGGCAGGGCTGAAAACCAAACGAGCAAGCCGAAACATATTCCAACTCCGATGGTTATCCATGCGCTGGTTCCAAACCAAGGCTGCCATACCGGTGCATAAATCAGGAAAATAGCCGTCATCAAGGCGCTGCACGCCGCAACTATGGACCAACCCACGCTTTTGTGGGAGGCGTTCAGCGGATAGATTTCGCGCAGAATGAACCACACGGCGATAGTGGCGATCACCGTAGCCCTGAGGAGGATGCTGATCTGATTAAAAGGATTGCCGAAGATAAAAAACAACACAAACACCACTAGGAAACACAGGTGTGATAGAGAGCGCGCCGGTTCACGGTTTAGCCTGAAGGTAGCCCATTGAAAACTCAGCGCGGACCCGAGCCCAGGCGCCGGGTTGATTCGAAACCACCAGCGGGGAACGTCGCGTTTTAAGGCAAGGTAGGGCTTGCCGATTTCGTTCTCCAAAAAGCTTTCTTCACTCACAACCCAACGCCGATAAACGAAAAAAATGACCGGAAAATAGAAAAGATAAAAGAAGGGATGCCCCGCGAGAATAAAGACGCCTAGGTCCATTATCATTTGGGCTAAATAGTAGGGGTTACGGACGTGCCTATAAGGCCCACCGACTGTCAGCGTCTTTTCACGCTCAGCGTATCCGGCTCTGGCAATGTAGCCCGCCGCCCAACCGTGCAGCGCAATGCCCGTCGCGACCGACGCGATACCCGCCGCGAGCCACGACCAATGGGGAGGCGAGGCAAACAATAAGAGTGTCAGGTAGGCGAGACGCCTGGGATTGGTCTTGTCCTTGCGGATGTGCAGGCGGTTGCCGTAGTTGCCGGGATCGGTCAATGTTGATGTCCCCTACGTTACACTATCGGTTGATAAGAGTTGGTCTCGGTAACGGTATTGTCGACGAGCTCGCATTCCCCCTTCAAGGGTTGTGAGGCCGTCTTTAGGTACGCGGGATCTTATACCTAGCAATTAGTTAAACGCAAACCGGAGCAACCAGTCAACAAAATTACCCCTATCCTTTAGACTTCCGACAATTTCGGTCTATAATGCGCTTTTTTCGCAATCAATCGCTCATAAGGAGTAATGAACCGACGATTTGCGTATTGGAAAAATCCAAGTGCAGTTACCGCGGTCAGGCGTTGTACTGGACTTTTCCATCATGCGAAGCCTGCGTGGAGCTGGCATGACGAACAAATGGCGCGCCGCAGGTGAAACCTTAATGGCGAGGCCGACACCAAAAGCTAATGAGGCTCCCCTTCCCGCACACCCTGGGAAAACGCCGACTTTTGAACGCTCGCATCGCAACACCGGCCGAATCTTTGCTAACCCAAGAGAGAAAACAGTTCTTGCTTAAAAAACGCCCAAATTTATTTTACGGCTGGCACATGGTTGCTGCCGCTTCCGCGCTGCGCGTGCTCGGCGCTGGACTCCACAGTTTCGGCTTTACGGTGTTTTTTCTGCCGCTGAGCCAGGATTTAAATATCAACCGCACGGCAACGTCGCTGGCTTTTTCCCTGGCGCGGGCAGAAGGCGCGGTCGAAGGCCCAGTGGTCGGACACCTGCTCGACCGCTATGGCCCTAGGCCGATCATGATCGCCGCGGTCCTGCTCATGGGAACCGGCTATCTGCTGCTCTCTCAAGCGAACAATTATACAACATTTTTGATTGTCTATCTCGGCGTCATCTCGTTGGCTCACGCCGGCGGGTTCATGCATGCGCCGATGACGCTGATCAATACCTGGTTTATTCGCAAGCGTTCGCGCGCGATCACCTTAAACGCCGCCGCCTTCGGTCTCGGCGGCGTGGTGATCGCGCCGTTGTTAAGCCTCGTCGTTCACGCGTGGGGCTGGCGCTGGGGCGCCGCCATTGCCGGGTTGTTGTTCTTGCTGATTGGACTGCCGCTTTGCTCAACCATACGCCGTTCGCCCGAAAGTATGGGTCTCTTGCCCGATGGCGACGAGCCCATCGTGCCTACCAGCGATGACCCCGCCGCCAACCGGCCGCGGCGCGCCGAAGTGGAGGTCACCTTGGCCGAGGCGCTGCGTTCCTTCGCCTTTTGGGGATCCGTGTTGGCCGCCGGCGTACGCAATGCTTCCTATCACGCGATCTCGGTCCATTTCATTCCACTCATGGTTTGGAAAGGGCTAAACCAACAGCAGGCGGCGCTGTTGCTTAGCGCCTTCGCGTTTTTAGGCATGTTATCGACGCTGTTCTTCGGCTGGCTTGCGGATCAAACGACCAAGCCGCGTATGTGCGCTGTGATTTTGTTTAGCGCAGCCGGCGCAATGCTGTTGCCGATCTTCACCAGCTCGTTCTGGTCCTTGGCCATCTTCACGCTATTGTTCTCCGCGGTTGAAGTCACCTATTCGGTGGGTTGGGCCATTGTCGGCGACTTGTTTGGCCGCAAACACTTTGCCAAGATTCGTGGTTATATGGGTTTGTTCTACACCTGGGGAGGAGTCGTCGGCCCTGTAATCGCCGGCGCGGTATTCGACCGCTGGCAAACCTACGAGCCGCTCCTGTGGTCGCTTGTCGCGGTATTCACCGTCGCGGGTCTATTCTTCGGTAGTCTGACCAAATCTTGGCGCAAAGCCACCGGGCAAACGGGTTAATGAAAATCGCTCACATAATCGCATGAGTTCATAACCACAACTCGGGATTCACGGTCTCGCGTCCTCGTCTCATCGCTCATGAACTCAAGCCCCCGATCCACGTTACTCGCGCTTGTAACGCTCTACGCCAGCACGGTGATGTCAGGCATGTGGGCGATGGTCGTCCCTGCAATTCCGGTTCTGTCATCGGCGTTTCACATATCCGCGGGCACCGCGTCGCAGATCATTACTGCTTTGTCTCTGGGTCGCTTCGCGGGCATGCCGATCAGCGGTGTGATCTTGGACCGGCTCGGGACGCGCGCGTCGTTAATCGCGGGACCGGCGTTGGCTTGCGTTGCCGCGGCGCTCGCGGCGATCACGCCCTGGTTTGGTTTAATGCTCGTTCCGATCTTTTTGATCGGCATAGCCGACAGCATTTGGGTCATCGCCCGCGAAGTGGCCGGAGTCGATCTCGTGCGCCCGGACCAACGAGGCCGCGTGCTCAGCGGCTTTCATGGCATCAACTACGTTGGGCTCGCATTCGGGCCGCTCGTCGGCGGCTTGCTTACGGAAAGCCTCGGTTTTCGCGCCGTCTTTCTTGGCTACGGCGCCTGCGCCGGGATATCGGTCATGTTGGGTCTCACGGTCGAAAACCGGAATCGTGGCGAACGATCAGCGCCCAGCGAGAGCACCGTAAAAGGCTGGGGCATCGGTGCGATGACACAACGGCTCAGCGGCCTGCGCGATCTATTTCACCAGATCCAGCCGGATCTTCGCTCCACCTACGTCGTGCTCGTGCTGGCGACGTTGACCAGCTTCGCGCACCGCATTACAACGCAAAGTTTAATCCCCGTGTTTGCCAGTATTGAGCTCGGCATGACGCCCAAGGATATCGGGCTGCTCTTCACGATCTCAGGTTTGTCAGTGTTCGTCATGATCCTTCCCGCCGGCTTCGTTATCGACAAAGTCGGACGAAAATGGGCGACGGTACCGAGCACGGGCATCCCTGCATTGGCTTTCCTTTTAATCCCCTTCTCCACGTCGTTTTTGCAGCTGGCGATATTGCTGTCGTTCCTCGGTGTGTCCAACGGACTCTCCCTGGGATCGGTCGCGACTTCGACCTACGATGTTGTGCCCGCGGGCGCCCGCGGGCGGCTGCAAGCGGCGCGGCGAACTATAGCCGAGATTGGCGGTGTCGGTGCGCCGCTGCTCGGCGGAATTCTTGCCGATAAGTTCGGTCCCGGCGTACCCTTTCTGGCCTATGCTCCCTTTTTGATTCTTGCCGCGGTGCTGCTGGCGGTCGTAGCGCGCGAAACGCTTGAAAGATAATGTTCAAGGCCTGCCACTTGCCGAAAGGGTTCAAGGTAATGGAATTCGTAGATTCGCCGTTAGTTGAACAGTGAACCTGGAACTGATTTTTTGCCCTCCCTAAGGGCAAAAATCGGTCCTCTTTAGATTTTTCGTTTTTTTAGGCTATGATAGGAATAGTCCGACGAAGCACGCAGTCATGAATTACCAAACTGACGATCTACGCATTCGAGAAATCAAAGAGCTATCGCCGCCGGCACATGTGCTGCGCGAGTTTGCCATCACCGAGAGCGCCGCAAAAACGGTCTATGAGACGCGCCAGGCGATTCACCGCATCCTGCACGGCGCCGATGACCGTATGCTGGTGATCGCGGGTCCCTGTTCCATCCATGATGTGAAGGCCGCAAAAGAATACGCGAGCAGGCTTAAGGAGGCTAAGAACCAACTTGCCGACGACTTGCTGGTTGTCATGCGCGTTTACTTTGAAAAGCCCCGCACCACCGTCGGGTGGAAGGGGTTGATCAACGATCCCAATCTCGACGGCAGCTTCAACATCAATCATGGCTTGCGCATTGGACGGCAACTCTTGTTGGAGCTCAACGAAATGGGTATGCCGGCGGGCTGCGAGTTTCTCGACATGATCACGCCGCAATACATCGCCGACCTAGTGTCCTGGGGCGCCATCGGAGCGCGCACGACGGAGAGCCAGGTGCACCGCGAGCTGGCCTCCGGCCTCTCATGCCCGGTGGGCTTCAAGAACGGCACCGACGGCAATGTTAAGATCGCCCTCGATGCCATACGCGCCGCGCATGCGCCGCATCATTTTCTCTCGGTCACCAAGGGCGGTCACTCCGCCATCGTATCGACCACGGGCAATGAAGATTGCCACGTGATTTTGCGCGGCGGCGACCGGCCTAATTACGACGCGGAATCCGTGGACGGCGCGGCGCGGAATCTCGCCGCCGCCGGCATTCCGGCCCGCATCATGATCGACTTTAGCCACGGCAACAGTGGCAAAGAGCCGGAAAAGCAGATTAATGTCGGCCAGGCGGTGGCATCGCAGGTCGCCCAAGGCGATGCGCGCATCTTCGGCGTCATGGTGGAGAGCCATCTCAAAGCGGGACGCCAGGATCTCCTCCCCGGCAAAGAGCTCGTTTACGGCATGAGCATCACGGACGCCTGCGTCGGCTGGGAAGATACCCGCGCGCTGCTCGACTCTCTGTCGGACGCGGTGCGCCAGCGCCGCCTCAAGGAGGCCTCGGAAACCGGCACGGACTAACGCTTCGCTTCGAAAACTCCTTCAAGCCGTTCAAAGCGTTCAAGTAGTTCAAATCGTCGAGGAACCGATTCCCACCTCGCTGCCCATTCACACTTGATTTTTTGCCGTAAACTTCTTCTTCTTCGACGGCTCGAACGTTTTGAACGGTTTGAATGACTTGAATGCCCCGCCCTACGCCCAGCGGCTGCGCCTGCGTTTGGCGCCGAATGGCGGCGGCGGATTGGGATCGAGGATACGGGTGTATTCGTAGTTGAAGCCTTCAAGCTTGACGCGGGGAATTTTCTGTCCGATGAAGCGCTCGATGGCGGCGATCTCCTGGACATCTTCTCCGGTCATAATCGTGAAAGCGTCGCCGACGCTCTGGGCGCGCCCCGTGCGGCCGATGCGATGCACGTAGTCTTCCGGATGATGCGGCACATCGTAGTTGATGACGTGGCTGATCTGCTCTACGTCGATGCCGCGGGCGGCAATATCGGTGGCGACCATCACTTCGTAACGTCCGTCGCGAAAACCGTTAAGCGCCTTCTCCCGCTCGCTCTGGGTGCGGTTAGAGTGCAACACCGCCACCGCGTGACCTTGCTGATGCAGCTTGCGCGCGACGCGGTCGGCGCCATGCTTGGTGCGGCAGAAAATCAACACCTGATCGAAGTCGGTGCGCTTGAGCAGCTCGTCAAGAAGGGCTTGCTTCTGGTCGCTGGCGACGGGATAGAGCGCATGGGTCACGGTCTCAGCCGGCGAGCGGCGCTGGCCGATCTCCACGGTTTCCGGTTTGTGCAAGGCCCATTTTACCAGCTGCTCGATTTCAGGCGGAATTGTCGCCGAAAAGAGCATGGTCTGGCGATGGCGCGGGCACCGCTCCACGATGCGGCGCACGTCGGGTAGGAAGCCCATGTCGAGCATCCGGTCAGCTTCATCGAGCACCAGAATCTCAATCTGGTTGAGCCTGAGCATGCCGCGCTGCATATGGTCCAGCAAACGGCCCGGCGTCGCGACGACGATGTCCGCGCCTTGGCGGAGCGCCTGGTCCTGCTTCCCATAACCCGCGCCGCCGAAGACCACCACCGTGCGCAGATTTGTGAAGCGACCATAGTCTCGAATCGCAGTCTCCACCTGGGCGGCGAGCTCGCGGGTCGGCTCCAGCACCAGCGCGCGCACGCCGCCATGTTGGCCCAAGCGGGAGAGAATCGGCAGCGCAAAAGCGGCGGTCTTGCCGGTACCGGTCTGGGCCGAGCCGATAACGTCGCGCCCCGCCATCACCAGCGGGATCGCGCGCAATTGGATCGCGGTCGGTTCAGTATAACCAGCGGCGCTGACACCTTCGAGAACTTGCGGAGAAAGCCCCAGTTTAGAGAACGGCATGAATGCTATTTATTGCCACAAGGGCGGCGTGTACACAAGCAGCATCTATTCAACGTTCAAGGTTCCAAGTTCAATGTGGCCCCGTCAAATTTAACTTCTGGTCCGAAACTTCGAGCCTTGAACCTTAAACTTTGAACCGTCTATTGCCCGGCGCAAGACGCGCAGCGCTATCTTGGGATCATAACGACAGGGAACGTGAATAAAGCCGTAACGCACCGGCAGGCTCCGGCGCTTGATAAAATCGATGATGACGTACATTGAATAATTGCACACGTAGTCGCCGGCATCCTTCGACACTCTGGCGTGTCTTGCCAGATTCAATTTGAGGTTGGTGAAAAACTTCGGCGATCCGGCGCGAACAATCGGTCTTGGCTTTTGGTCCGCGGCGTTCCGCCGCTGATTTATCGCCCGGGTTTCCATTCTCAGAACGCGGCCTGTGGAGCATTGGCCCAATCCCAGAACCACATCGGGACGAAACTTTTCCACGGCTCCGGTGAATTGGCTTTTGTCAAAGCTCACAGGAAAAACGATTTTCTTAAGCCCCCGCTGTTTGGGCAGCGCGCGCACGATTTTCTCTGTGACGTTGTCGGGAAACTGGCGATAGGGACCGAAGCCGTAAATCAAAACCCGCATGAGTATTCTATGCCGCGCGCCACAGCGCGCCGTTTAAAGTTCAACGTTCAACGTCGCGTCCCCACCTTGAAATTTGAACATTGAACTTTGAACGACATTCTTACGCGATCGGCGGCAGGCCATCGTTCTGCGGCTCGTAGCTCCGGTCTTCCTTGCGTCGCCGTACAACCGATTCATCGATTTTCTCATTGCCGTGTTTGGTACCGAGGATCGCGCGGTAGTGCCGCGCGTTTTTTTTGGCGTAGACGCCGTGGAGAAATCCGCTATGGCTGTCGTGATACTCACGGCGAAAATTGTCCGGGCCTATGGCCACGGGCTTGAGCGCCAGCCCAAGCGCCGCGGCTTTATTTTGCATCCAGCCGAGCGTGATGTCGGAAAGCTCCCGTTCCGCGTAACCGCCGCCGACGTCGCAATGGGCGCCGATGAACCAGCGTTGCTCCAATATTTGTTCCGGCTCCACGTCGGGACTCCAGAGACAAACATTAAAGGCATCCCGGTGCTCATCGATGGCCACGGCGTGAAATGCGTTTTCCACGATCGTACTCAAACGGGTGTCGTGGAACTCGTAAAACTTGCCATTGAATTGTTCGAGAACTTCGACTGGTATGCCCAGGGCCCCGACGGTATCCCAGACGCCGAGAAACTTGATCTTGATTTCCCGCGCGAACATCGACTTGAACGCCTTCGCCGCCTCGGAGTCCGGACCGTCGTCGCGCGTGCGGTAAACTCCGTACGCCATGGCGATTCTTAGTGGTAGCCGCCGGTTGTGAACCAAGCCGCAATTGCGGATCAGACCCACCAGGCTCCTCGCCGTATAGGCACCGCGGCTGAAACCGAGAATATAGACCTCGTCGTTCTCGTCATATACTTGCGCCAAGAACTTGTAACCGTCAAGAATGTTTTTCTCCAGCCCAGCGCCGACGGCGCCGCCGACGTAGCGGGTGTACCACTTTGAACCAACCCCCTCGTCATACCACTTTGCTTGCTGAACGCCGCCCGGTCCGGTTTCCTCCACCGATTCAAAAAACCGCCGCACGTTGGTCTCCACCTGCTTGTTTACCGGGAGATTCTCATCCGCCGGTTTGTTCCAGGTGCCATCGAAGCATAAAACGATTCTTTTCATTGTCACCTCCTGCGCGCCAGGCGCGCGGTTCAACGTCCAACTTTTTCGGTTCAAAGTTCATTGTTCAAGATTCGAAGTCTGAAGACCCCACTCAGTTTAGGAAAAGTGCGAGGATGAAAGACGCCAACATTGGCGACATTCATTCGTCCGAATCAGCGCTCCGCGAATCGAAGGGAGAAACAATTTCCGGGCCACCACACTAGAACTGTATTACTTAAACCAATCCTTCTGCCCCAAGATGAATTCCGCCGTACGGTAGCTCAGCGCCGCCACCGTCGCTGTCGGCGGGTAACCCGACATCGTTGGGAAAACCGACGACCCGACGACGAACAGATTAGGGACATCATGAGTCTGGCAGAATTCATTGACCACGGAATTTTTCGGATCGCCGCCCATGCGCGTGCCGCCGGCCCAGCGATTCGGCCTGCCTTTCTCCTCGGTCCACACTCGGCTCGCGCCGGTTGCCCGCATGATCCTCACGCCGACGCCGGCCATAAACTTCTGTAGCCGGTGTTCGTTTTGGTGAAAATCGAAGGTTACGCGCGGCAGCGGCAAGCCCCATCGATCGCTCGCGCGCGGGTCGAGATCGACGCGGTTCGTTTTGTGCGGCAGCGTCTCCGGCTGCATGTTCAGGTCCATCGTCCGTGTGTAGTAGCGCGTGTAATATTCTTTAAATGCTTTACCCCAAGTCGGCACATCCGGCGGCAGGACATCGACGCGCGTCACGGGCGTGCCATCGCCGCTGGTGCCGATAGTGCCGCCGCGGATGAACCCCAGGCCGCCATGGTCGAAATTGTTGCCGTTGAAATCGTCGATGCGCATGGCCGCCGAACCGGGACCGACGAAACCGTTAATAATAAAGTCGTCGAACGCGCCCATGGCTCGCACGTCGCCGTGAGCAAGTATATTGCGCCCAACGTAACCGCTGCTGTTTGCCAGACCTTGCGCAAAGCGGTGGGTTTTGGAAAGTAGAAGCAAGCGCACATGCTCGAACACAAAAGCGCTCAAAATCACCACGCGGGCGCGCTGCTGATGGATCGCGCCGGCCGGATCGAAGTAGCTCACGCCCGTGACCTGTCCCGCGCCGTCGCTGTCGATGCGAAACACTTTGGAGTTGGTGCGCAAATCGAAGTTGCCGGTCTCGACGGCGACCGGAATAGCGGTGTACAACGTCGCGGCCTTGGCATGCACATGGCAGCCGTAAAAATTGCAGTGGCCGCAGTAAACGCAGGCGGGCCGTTCCGGGATGCGCGTGTCGAAGGGCGGCGCCGGCCGGTATGGCTGGGATAAGATCCCCGCCGGGGTATCGTAAGGATGGTAACCAAGCTTCTCGCAAGCATCCTTGAATAACACCATGCGCGCGCTGTGGCGCAGCGGCGGTAGCGGATAGCCGCGTTTTCGCGGCCCGGCGAAAGGATTTTTTCCCACTGCTCCGGACACCCCGAACTCCCACTCGAATCGTTCGTAGTAAGGCTCCAAGTCGTCGTAGCCAAGCGGCCAGTCGATGATATCGTAACCGGAGAGATCGGCGCCCGCGCGCTCGGCGTTGCCGCTTAAAATTTCATTGGTGTAAAGCTTGAAATCACCGGGCATGTAGCGCGACACCTGCCCAGTCCAATGGAGCAAGGCACCGCCCAAGACATTGAGCGGGCTGGTGCGAAATTGCCGCCGCGCCGTTTCGCCCGCTTTCTTCCTCGTCGTCGTCGGCTCATGACGCACCCATTCGAGCTGGTCAGTGCGCACGAGATAGCGGATCGTATCGCGCGGCGCATAGTCTTCTTTCTTCGGCGCCGGGCCGCGCTCAAACCCAACGATTTTCAGACCGGCCGAGGCAAGTTCTTTGGCAAGGATTCCCCCGAGACCGCCTACGCCGACGATGCAAACATCCGCAATCGGCTCCGCCTTGCTCACTTCCCTTCCCCTTCCGAATCATCCACCGCCAACGGTTCAAGATCGACGCGTTTGTTGATGTACGCTTCCGCATAGCCAAACTGCTGCCCGGGAAAATCGACCAAACGCCAACCGAGCATCCCTTTATTGCCGCCATATTGCGGCTCGCAGAATACCCCTTCCAGCACATGGTAGCGCAGGGTTTCAAAAAACTCCGCGGCTTTTTTCCAGTTCGGCACCGATCCGGCCTCGAACTCCGAAAGAATCGTGTTCTGATCTGTATCACTTAACGCGGCGAAGCGTCCGCCGAACCGTTCACGGGCGCGCCGGTTGACGGCGCGCAGGCCGCTTCGGTAGAACGGCAGTTGTGACGCGTAAGCACCGCGCAGAGCTATCAAAATATATTGGACGGCGCCCGCTTCCACCGCTCCCGGCGTATCGCTGGCGGGAAAGATCCGCTCGGCAATGGCGGTCAGTGTGCGCTCTTCATGCACGGTCAGACAGTTTTTTATTTCCTTCATGGTTTTCCGAGTGCTTCCGAGTGCTGCTCTCTTTGATAGCAAAACTCCCCGCCGATGCGCCAGTGAAACCCAAAGAAAAATTTCGGTCAGGTTCCATGTTCTACGTTCAACCCGGATTCCACCGTTGGACTGAGGAGACGGCAAGTGAGGTGAAACCCTGGAGTAGCGAAGGCGTCCAACTGTAAAATTGCAAAGTCATTTTGCGCTTTCGCACTTCGTTGTTACGAGCTTTAACGTTCCGTGGAAGCACCGTTGTTCGATGTTTGCTCAGAGGCAGAAACCCATCGACTTTGCTACGGAAGGGTTCCGCCTTGCGCTTCCTGTCGAGCGCAACTGCGGGATCAGGGTTCAACGTCCCAACCCACCTTGAACAGCGCAGCTCGTGAACGTGGCACCCTGGAAAGCGCGACATGCAAACTATGCCCCCACCGCCATTCCACCGGGCGGTATTGACAACTGAGCGCCGGAAGATATCCTCCTCAGCAACAAAACAAGTGCCTCGGCCGCGAAAACTTTGTCCGGCTGAGAGTCTAGAAAGAAGAGGTTGAAATGAAGAAATGCAGTTTGGTTTTAGCGTCAGTCTTGATACTTGCAGCATTTTTGCTCGCGCCCTGGCTGACTACCGGGGCACAGGCCCAGGGAGAGCCGTTTTATAAGGGCAAATCGATCCGCATCATCGTCGGCCTTAGCTCCGGCGGCGGTTACGACCGGGCGGCGCGCTTGGTTGCCAGATATTTCGGCAAATACGTCCCCGGGAACCCCGATTTCGTAGTCCAGAACATGCCCGGCGCCAGCTCCGTCACGGCGGCCAATTATGTCTGGGGCGTGGCCAAGCCCGACGGACTGACGCTGCTAGCGCCGCACAATAACGTTTACCTGAGCCAGCTTTCCGGGCAGAAAGAGGTGAAGTTCGACATGCCAAAGTTCCAATGGATCGGCTCTTTGGAAAACGACGATATGATAATCTTCGCGCGCACTGACGCCCCTTACAAATCGGTGCACGACATTATCAAAGCCAAAGAACTACCGAAGTGCGGCTCGACCGGAGTCGGCAGCTCGGATTACGTGATGTCGAAGATCCTGGAAGAGACGGTCGGAGCCAAAGTCAACCATGTGACCGGTTATCCCGGCAGCAGCGAGATCGCCATCGCCGTGGAGCGCGGCGAAGTCTCGTGCATGGGGCTCACGATAGCCACTTTCTACGGCCGCGAGCCCTTCCTTACGTGGCAAAAGAACAAATTCATTCGGTTTCTCGCCCAGAGCGGCAAGAAACGCAGCCCGCGTGTCGCCGACGCCCCGACCATCTATGAGCTGATGAACGAATACAAGACAGCGACGACCAAGCGGCGCGTCGCCGAGGCTATGCTTCAGGGTGGCGAATGGGCGCGACCTCTCATGGCTGCTCCGGCGACGCCGCCGGAACGTGTCGCCACACTTCGCGCCGCCTACGAGCAGATGACCAAGGACGCTGATTTCCTCGGCGAGGCAAAGAAACTTAGAATCGATATCACATTGCAGAAGGGCGAAGATTTACAGGCCATGGCCAAAGAAGTAATGGCCCAGCCGCCGGAGGTGGTCGAGCAGATCAAGAAGCTGTTCGTGCAGTAGCGGCGTTCAAACCTGCCGATCGCGAGGGAGTTAACGGGCCGCTGGCTCACACTTTGGGCGAAGCACCGTTAACTCCCTAACTCGTCCTCGAGTTGCTGACTCTACATGGGATCGCAGGTCATTTTTATAGACATAAAACCGAACGGGTAACTCATGGGAAGCTGCATCGCCGTGGCGTAAGGTCGATTTTTCAGTGACACCCATGAAAAGGAAAGCGGTAGCCTTAATCGCTCCCATTTTCTTGGTGCTTCTTGCCGCGGAGATTTCGGCGGCTGGTGGTTCGCGCAACTTTGGCCGTTCTACGTCTGGCCAATTCACCGGGAGCTTGAGACAAGCGGGTGGTTTCCGCGGATCCTTCAGCGGCGGTGGATCCCATCTAAACCCTGGTAGCCGTCATATCCCCCGTCATCACTTCGAACACCGTAAACTTTTTGGCCGTCATCACATTGTCCCTCGCCGCGGATTCCATAGCGGTTTCTTCTTTGGTCATCGGGTTATCGGCGTTCGCCCTTCCTCAGTGATCATCTGGTCCAATTCTGGGGCAATCAGCGGTTACACTCTGCCGCCCTCTGAAAACATCGTAGATGGAGAGGCAGCGCTTGAAAGGCCGGTCATCACATTGATGCTCCGCCACCGTCACGAGCTAGACCTTTCATTACAGCAAGTTCAAGATCTTGAAAACCTGAGAGACGGATACCAGCGAGAGGTAATCCGCCAAGAGGCCGATATCCGTATCGCCCGAATGGATCTGCAACGGCTTTTGAAGGCTGACACTGTGAATCTTGAGCAGGTTCAAGTGAAGCTGCAAGAAATCGAACACCTGAGAACCGAAATACAGCTCGGCCGTATTCGCGCTATCGAACAGGGAAAAGCGTTGCTATCGCCTGAGCAGCGCGAGAAGTTGGACTTTACCCATTTTTCTTTCTAACGCTAGGCTACGAAAGCTTCCAGGATCGAGACATCGGATTCCGTCGGCACAACGCGGTGCAGCCGAAAATCCCGCTTGACCCAGCAGACCCGAGTATTCATCCACTGTCCTAAGCCGCCCGCACAGCATAACCAGAAATGTCATGTCGAAAAGATGCGTCGGGCATGGCTCATTCGGCGGCCCAATCAATGGTTCGATGATCAGCAGGCGTGCGTCGAAGATTAAAGACCGTGCCGGTCACCTTAGACCTGAGATCTGACGGCGTCAAGCAAAGGCGTACACCGTTGTTCGTGAAAATACTGGGCCATTTTTTATGCAACGTTGGTGTGCAACCGGGTGGCAAAACGCAATAGAGAATCAGCCAACAAGCCGTTAAGTAATGAAACAGGTCAAACCGCCGCTTGACCCAACTCCAGCAACTAACAAAAGGCTCTTATTTGCCCTCAAATGGATCTTTTAGTTTGGCTCCGCCCCACATATGTTAAGAGCACTGAGCGCATAGATTTTTGTCGCCCGTATCAGATCTTCAACGCTGGTCGAGTCGCGCAATCGCACCATACTGTGCAATTCGCCGTCCGGTCCGGGTCGTAACGCGGCGCCGATCCCAAACTTGACAGCGGGTATGTTGAGTTCGTTGTACAGGTTCGTATCCGTCCACATACTGTTCTCTACGGGATCAATCGGTGGCAAAGGTTTCCCGGCAACCGTGTTGTGAGCTTCGCTGATTGCCTCCACAAGAGGTTCGACATTTTTACCCTCGTAACCCATCTGTGTTGTGAAAAGCTCAAGCTCGTACTCCAGCCCAACCTCGTCCAGCATCCCACGCAACTCGTGCTGAATTCGGATCGGAGGCATTCCTGGTGGAGTGCGAACATCAACGTAAAGGCTACACGCGATGGGCGAGTTCGCGACTTTGAATGGAACTCCTCCCGCAATCGCGCCGATGTTCGCCTTCGGATGCACTTCGCCGCCAGCGAAACGATAAATGCTTTCTCGCTCGTAACGTGACGCCCATTTTTCAAACGCCTCAATGACAAGGCTCATTTTAATAACTGCATTCTGACTGTCGCGCGGATTAGCAACTCGGCGACTGAACGGGGTGTAAAAAGGCCTGCCATCGACTGTAATTTTGGCGTAGACAACGCCGCATTGGGCCCACGTTAGCCCGAAATGCGAAGTATCGGCGACAATGG
>DATBLC010000275.1:0-12494 GCA_036555515.1 Binatia bacterium | reverse complement strand
CGGCCACCACCCCGTCCTCTCCATAGGTGGAAATGCCCGCCGGCAGGGCCTGAAAACAACCTTTGCGCTCCTGTGCCCGCGCTCTCCAGGTCTCACCCCTCGGTCGCTGTTTGGTTACTTAATTGTGGACTCCTTAATAATTGAAATTGGATGCCACGACCTTGCGTTCGCAGCGCGCGAACATAGAGCTGACAACTCAAATGCGTGCGGGGAAAGTAAGCGGCGAAAGCTTTTTTTGAGAAAAAAACCGCTTTGGTCAGGCCGCCAGAGCCGGATACTCAAGCGACGTAGACATGCACTGAGCTTTCTTCGATGCGGTGGCCGCGCGTGATCAGTTTCACAATGCTGCAGACGTTGCGGCTGACGTTATCCATATCCGCCGCCGGAAAACCGTCCTTCACGTACCTGCCGATCAGCTTTTGCTCACCCATGGTAACGACGTGAAGATAGTCCACACTGTCCGCCTTAAAATAATGCTCCGTTCCTGGAGCAGGGCTATTTAGATCGTTTTGCAATTTTGTCGAAATTTTTATACCGACGAACAATCGGTGACCGGCCTCAAGCATTTTTCTTTCTCCTTTGTACTGCAGGCTATCATGCCCTTGAAGCAATCACTAGAGCAAATCCCCTTTTAGCGGCTCGAATCTAAGGCCGAATGGTGCCCGCGATCAGTGGTTTAGGTCTCCGCCCTACGTTATCTGGTGCTGTTGACGCGGGATATTGAGATTGCGATCAGCGCCATCTATATCTTTCTTATTTTGGCCTGTCTATGGTATGCGCAAATTCGGAACTTGTGGGTGGGTATTTACGCTATAAGCAATAGCCGACCGGGCGACGAGGCTGGTACAAATCTGCGGCAGTCGACGCATCGTACTTAACGTGAGCGAAACCTTACATTCCGGCCATTGTCGCCGCTGCAAAGAGCGCGTGAGCGAACTGTTAATCGCGCTCTACGGTGAATGTCTGGCAAACCATTCTTTCTCATGGTCCGCCAGGCCGGAAAACTATTTAGACACGCCCATTGGCGAGACATTACAGCGCATCCGCGCGGCCATCGCGCAAGCGCGAGATCATGCGGATTTCATCAAGAGCGCGCTGGTTCCGCCCTGCGATTACTACGTGCCGACGGAAAATTTTATTGTCGAATTCGACGAGAGCCAACACTTTTCGCACCCACGGTACGTCTCTCTGTCATTTTATCCTGATGATTTCACGCTCGGGTTTCCGCTCACGCGCTGGAAAAACCTATGTTGTCTAATCGACGCGAGGGACGACACGCCCGTCGACCGCGACGAACGGCGCGCCTGGTATGATACCTTGCGCGATCTGGTGCCAACCGTTTACGGCTTCAAACCGACGGTGCGGCTCTACGCCGAAGAGCTTCGATGGTGCTCCCTCGACAGCGCGTCAGCTCAGGACATGGAGTTTTTTCAGCTATCGTTGCGGGGTCAAACACCCACGCCCTTCGGCGCCAAATAGCCAGGCTTTTAACGGAGACTTTTCTTCATTCACTCGTATAAGTTGTTAGCGGCCTTTCAAGCCGCCGCTTTGGCTCCGAAGGGCGATGCGTGTATGATGAAAAAGTTTCATAAAATCCAGAGCTTTCGATATTTCTTCCAATGGCAACCGGCTGGCCCGATAAGGATGACCATGCGCTGCTCGAACTCATCCAGACCGGCAGCCACGAAGCCTTCGCGGAGTTGGTACAGCGCCATACTGACCGGTCTTACCGTATTGCTTATCGCTTTCTACAAAGCAAAGAGAGCGCCGAAGACATCGTCCAGGACGCCTTTCTCAAGTTATGGGAAGACCCTGCCAAATGGCGTGGGGAGCTCAGCAACAAATTTACCACCTGGTTTTATCGGGTCGTGGCAAATCTATGCCTCGACCGGCTCAAGAAGAAACGGACCGTGGTACTCGAGGAGGACATGCAGGTAGCCGATGAAGGGCCGACGGCGGATGAGACCATGATGCGAGCCGAAGCACATTTGATTTTGGAAAAAGCGATCGCGGCATTGCCTGAACGCCAACGAACTGCCTTGAATCTCTGTTTTGACGCTGGCTTGAGCAATCAGGAAGCTGCGGAAATCATGGGTCTCAGCCTCAAAGCGCTCCAGTCGCTGATCATGCGCGCCAAGACGACTTTAAAGGAACGGCTGAAAAAATACTTGTGAGGTGTTTATGAGCGATAACCGTGACGAGAAACTGGAATCGATGCTCCGTTCGCGGCGCGCGCAAGCACAGAGTCCGGAACTGGCAGAGAGGATAATGCTCAAGGCGCGGGGCATTCCCCAGAGGCAAAATACTTCTCTTTGGCAGTTGCTGCGGGATCTTTGTGCCGAATTTCACCTGCCCAAGCCCGCCTATGTTCTCGCCGGCGCTCTCGCCCTGGGTGTAGCCGTGGGTTTCAATACGCCGCCGGACAGTCCCGGCGCACAAGATGTCAACGCCGCAAGCACACAGGGATTCCTCTCCGCCGACGAGGATCTCCTATGAGCAAGAAATTCAAACTGGCGTTTCTCGCTTCGCTTTTATTGAACGTGGTCTTGACCGGCGTTTTTTTGGGCCAATCACGGCGCCATTTTGACAGAGACGCGCGCCGTGACCAGCGCATGGACCAGATGCTCGACGGCCTGCCCGCAGAGGCGCAGTCTCGGCTACGCGAGAAATTTGCGCAGCTTCGGTCGGTTGCCCAGCCGCTATTCGAACGGATCAGAGCGGCACAAGATGAGGCGTCCCGCGCGCTTGGCGCCGAGCCCTTCGATGAAGCCGTCTACGACCGTCAAATCCTCGAAATAAACCGTTTACGCATGGAGGCGACAAATCGCCTGTCAAAGGTCGCAAAAGAGACCGCCATGAGCTTACCGGCGCAAGAGCGCCGGCGCTTCGCGGAAATGCTCCGCCGGCCCCGGCCGCCTGAGCGCAAAGGTTGAACTTATGACCTCCGACTTTATAAGCGCCGGTTTTACCGGCGCTTTTTTTTTGCGCAGGTGCGAAGACTTTTATCTGTTGGGTCGTATTAAGGGGATATGAACCTTGCCGAGAAAGGGCAACCGCGATGAAATGGACAATCAAATCCAGGCTTAGCAAAACTATCGTTTTGGTCGCCTTGGTGACGGTAATAGCGGGCGGCTGGTATTGGTACGGCATCGCCTCCCAGGAACCGCAAGACACCAATCTTCCTATAACCGTGATCAGGGGCAACATCGAGGAAGTCGTCACGTCACAGGGAAAGCTCGAAGCGAAGCAGTACGTCGACGTCGGCACCCAGGTCTCCGGCCAATTGAAGGCGATCCACGTTGACATCGGCGATACCGTGACCAAGGGTCAACTGCTCGCCGAGATCGACCCGCGCGTTTATCAGGCCCAGGTGGAAGCAGGCGAAGCCCGGCTGAATAGTTTGCGCGCCCAGCTCAACCAGCAGAAGGCCGAAGCGATTTTGGCCGAACAGAATCTCAAGCGCAATCAGAATTTGATCGCCGTTAATGCCGTCAGCCAGCAGGCGCTGCAGGAGACGGAATCCCAGGCCGCGGTTGCCAAAGCCCAGGTGGACTCGATCATCGCCCAGGTTCAGGAGACCGAATCCAATCTCAAGGCGAGCCGCACCAACCTGAGCTACACAAAAATCTACGCGCCGATGGCGGGGACGGTGACGACTTTGCCGACCAAGGAAGGGCAGACATTGAACGCCAACCAGACCGCGCCAGTGGTTTTACAAGTAGCCAATCTCGATGTCATGACCGTGCGCGCTCAGGTGGCCGAGGCGGACGTGAGCCGCATCAAGGAGAGTATGCCGGCGTATTTCACCACCCTCGGCAACAACGAGCGGCGCTGGCCCGGCAAGGTGCGCCAGGTCTTGCCGACGCCGCAGATCGTCAACGACGTGGTGCTCTACGATGTCTTGATCGACGTGAAAAACGAAGCCCACAAGCTCATGACCGGCATGACGACTCAGGTGTTCTTCATCTTTGGCAAGGCGGAAAACGCGCTCGTGATACCCGCTGAAGTGCTCACCCGCCGCGCGGCGCCGGACGACAACGAAAAAGGCAGGGCCTATCGCGTCGCAGTGATCACCGAGACCGGCCGGGAACAGCGTGTCATTCACGTCGGCTTGCAGACGCGTACACAGGCGGAGGTCGTCGACGGACTTAAAGAAGGCGAAAAGATCGCGGTGAATCGGCCCGCCGGCACCACCAACCGGACGGCCAGTCAAGCGAATAACCAGCAGCGGGGTGCCGGCAACGCGCCGCGCTTCAACCGAGGACCGCAGCTATGAACGCGACCATCCTAGAGCTGAGCGATATCGAGAAACACTACAAGAATGGCGATACCACCGTGCGCGCCCTCGACGGCGTGTCGCTAAAAATCCGCCGCGGTGAATTTGTCGCGATCATGGGGCAGTCCGGCTCCGGCAAGTCGACGCTGATGAATATTCTCGGCTGTCTCGATCGCCCCACTGGGGGCAGTTATAGGGTGCTCGGCCGAGAAGCGGCGAATCTCGAACCAGACGAGCTGGCGTCGCTACGGCGCGAAACCTTCGGCTTCGTCTTTCAGAAATATAATTTGTTGGCCACTGCCACTGCCGGCGAGAACGTTGAGATTCCCTCGGTGTATGCCGGCCTGCCCAAGCACAAGCGCGCCGAGCGCGCCGCGAGCCTGCTCGCACGCCTTGGCCTCGGCGACCGCACTGCGCATCGTCCCTCGGAACTTTCCGGCGGCCAGCAGCAGCGCGTCGCCATCGCCCGCGCCCTGGTAAACGACCCGCCGGTGATTCTCGCCGACGAGCCTACCGGCGCCTTGGACAGCAAGAGCGGCGACGAAGTCCTCGCTTTGCTAAAGCAACTTCACGCCGAAGGCCGTACGATCATTTTGATCACCCACGCCGAAAACATCGCCCAGCACGCCGGCCGGATCGTGCGCATCCAGGACGGCCGAATTCTTGAAGACACCGGAGGCTGCACCGACCAAGCGATGGAAAGTGTCGCGTCAAACAATCGCAGTTTCGAAAGCGCCGTCGGCTTGATGGCGAGCGTGCAAGAAGCGCTCGTCACCGCCTGGCGCTCGCTGCACGTCAACGTCTTTCGGACCATGCTTACGCTGCTCGGCATTATCATCGGCGTCGCCGCGGTGGTGGCGATGCTCGCCGTCGGCGAGGGCAGCCGGCAGAAGGTGCTCGATCGCATCAGCTCCTTCGGGACTAATTTAATGTTGATTCGCCCCGGCGCCGCCGGCATTCGCAACGCCGGCGATATCGCTACCTTGGTGCCCGGCGACGCCGCCGCAATCAGGGCGCTGCCTAATATCGAAACCGCGCTAGCCGAGCGCACCAGCCGGCTAACGGTGCGCTACGGCAACTTGGACTATCAGACTTCGGCTCAGGGCACCGGCGAAGATTTTCCCGCGGCGCGCGATTGGCCGGTGGCCGAGGGGCAGTTCTTCAACGCCGACGACATGAAACAGTATGCTGCCGTAGTGGTGCTTGGCCGCACGGTGGCGAGAACGCTCTTTCCCGACGGCACGAGTCCGGTGGGTAAATACATCCTCATGCGCAGCGTGCCATTCGTCGTCATCGGCGTCATGACAGAAAAAGGCGCGTCGCCCAACGGCAGCGACCAGGACGACGTCGTTTTCGTTCCGATCAATACCGGCTTGGTCCGCCTTTTCGGCAAGAATTACCTGAGCAGTATCACCATCAAGATCAAAGACGCAGCGGACATCGACGCCACCCAGGCACGCGTCGAGGCGCTGCTCAAGGCGCGTCATAACGCCGAGGATTTCAGCGTGCGCAACATGGCGTCGTTTCTTCAAGCGGCCATGGAAACCCAAGACACTTTTACATTGTTGCTCGGCACGGTAGCCGCGATTTCTCTGCTGGTCGGCGGCATCGGCGTCATGAACATCATGCTCGTTAGCGTGGTCGAGCGCACGCGCGAGATCGGCATCCGCATGGCCACGGGCGCGCGCATGCGCGACATCATGCTGCAATTTAACATCGAAGCCGCGGTGGTGTGCGCCGCTGGGGGCTTCCTCGGCATTCTCGTCGGCACGATCGCTGGCCTGGTGCTGCGCTACAGCGGCATGACCGTGGTCTTCTCGGTCACGCCCGCGGCGCTCGCCTTCGCCTGCGCATCCGCCACCGGCCTGGCGTTCGGTTATCTGCCGGCGCGCAAAGCGGCGCAGCTCGATCCGGTCGTTGCTCTAGCTTCGGAGTGAGGAATCCTATGCGTAAACATTTATTGAACGGCGCCATCGCTCTTTCACTGGCATTGTCGGCCTGCAGTCTCGCGCCCCAATACGAACGGCCACAAATGACGCTTCCCGGCGGCTGGAGCAGCGTTGCCGGCGTCGGCGCGACGCAGCAGAATACCATCCCCTTCTGGCAAGAGCTCGGCAGCGCTGAGCTCGACCGCATGATCGAAGAAATGCTGGCGCAGAATCTCGATCTCGAAGCGGCGCTCCATCGAATCGAGCAGGCCCGCGCCCAGGCGAAAATTGCCGGCGCGCCGCTCTACCCGACCGTCAGCGCCAGCGGCTCGGCTTTGCGCACCTACCAAGACTCAAAGGACACCAACTCGGTGCGAGGCGGAGGCAGCATCAGCTATGAAATCGATCTCTGGGGTAAGAACCGAAACCAGGCTGAGTCCGCCGACCATCGCGTGGACACCAGTCAGTTCGACCGTGAAGCGCTCCGGCTTGTCGTCACTTCGGACGCGACGAATTTTTACTCGCAGATTCTCAGTCTAAACGACCGCATCCGCATCGCTGAATTTAATCTTAAGAACGCCGAGGAGATCTTGCGCATCGTCGAGGCGCGCTTCAACGTGGGTAGCGTGTCCGGCCTCGAAGTGTCGCAGCAGCGCGTCGCCGTGAACGGCTTTTACAGCGCACTGGCGTTACTGATTGAGGCGCGCAGCACCGCCGCGAACGCGCTGGCAATTTTGCTCGGGATCGCGCCGCAGAATTTTGCCGCATCGACCGCGGAGCTGGCGACGCTGTCGTTGCCGCAGGTTAACTTGACCCCGCCAGCCACGCTTTTGACGGCGCGGCCGGATATCAAAGGCGCTGAATCCGGCCTGCTCGCTGCCAATGCCGACATCGGCGTAGCGCGCGCGGAGTTCTTTCCGTCGTTAACCTTGGGTCTGGATTCAGCGATCGCCGCGGGGTTCGGCGGACCCGCGGCCGCAGCGACTCAGATCGCTTCTAGTTTGCTCGCACCGATTTTTACCGGTGGCGCCCTTACCGGCAACCTCGAAAATGTCACAGCCCGCCAAAAGGAACTGGCGGTCCAGTATCGCCAAACCGTTCTCATAGCGTTCCAGGAAGTGGAAGATGCTCTCGCCGCACTCAAGAGCGCCAACGAACGCGCGGTGATCGCGCGCGCGTCGGTCACCGAATCTCAGAACGCCTATGACATCGCCAAGGCGCGCTTCGACGCCGGCGCTATCGATTATCTGAACTTGCTCGAAGCCCAGCGCAGCCTGTACCTAGCACAGGACAGCCAGATCGCGATTAACCAGGGACAGCTGCAATCGTTCGTGCAGCTGCGCAAGGCGCTCGGGTCGTAATTGTCGCTGCGCGTGGTCCTGTAAATTTTTCCTGCTCTATTCCGAAATCTCCCCGGTCCTCTTTCAAGTTCAAAGAGAGGGGAATTGTTGCCGCAGTCCAACCTTCCCCTTTGACAAAAGGAAGATTAAGGGGGATTTGTTATTGAGAGATTCACGAACGAGGACGATTCATGAAATTTGGATTATTTGCCGCAATGCTTCTCTTGGCGGGATGCGTTGCGCCGCGCCCCTACACCCCTGCGCCGGCCGGTAGCAGAGGCGCAAACAGTGAACTCAGCAATCCGAACGAGGGAAGCAAAAACGCGAACACTTTCAGCCAAGACGCTTACGAATGCGAACGCGAGGCCGCGCTGTCCAGCGCCGGCGGAAAGGCGGAAGCTTTCAATAGATGTATGCGCACGCGAGGCCATGGCTCTAGACGATAAATACTGGACCATTGGAGTAACGGCGTATTCGAATTGGGTTCGAACGTTCAAGCTGTTCAAACCGTTCAACGTATTGAACGAATTGAACCGGGACTGAGCTTGGGCTGAGCCTTCGCGGCGGGGTGAGGCTTCGGCCGGTAATTCTGCAAATGATCCGGGCTATCAAGGGTTTCAGCGGCCTGCCGGGCGCTGCTACTTTCTCTTGAATCTCCCCGCGTCATGATTATTGTAAATACGATATGGCAGACCGCGATTACTACAAAATCCTGGGCGTCGAGCGCCGCGCCTCGCACGATGACATCCGCAAGGCGTACCGCAAGCTCGCGCGCAAATATCACCCTGACATCAATCCGGGTAACAAAGAGGCCGAGAACAAGTTTAAGGATCTTTCGGTTGCCTACGACGTCTTAAGCGACGAAAAGAAACGAAAACTTTATGACGAATTCGGCGAGGCCGGCCTTGCCGCCGGGTTCGATGCTGAAAAGGCGCGCAGCTATCAGCAGTGGCAGCAACAGTCGGCGCGCGCCGGCGGCGCGTACGAATTTGATATGGACGACCTCGGTGATCTTTTCGGCGGCCTCGGCGGCATGTTCCGGCAAGACCAGAGAGCAGAACGCCAACCGACCCAGGGACAGGACATCGAGTCGAGCATGGATATCGATTTCCTCGACGCGGTGCGCGGCTTTCAGACCTCGATCACGCTCGAGAGACCGATGTCGTGCGACACTTGCCAGGGCGCCGGCACGAAACCAGGGAGCAAACCGACGACCTGTCCCGAGTGCCGCGGCAGCGGCAGCAAATCCGTGGCTCGGGGACCACTGCAGTTTCGCCAGACCTGCCCGCGATGTATGGGGAGCGGACGGTTGCCCGGCGATCCCTGCGCGACATGCGGCGGCGCCGGTCGAGTGATGCGGCCGGATACGATTCGCGTCAACATTCCGCCCGGAGCCGAGCCGGGAAAGCGCATTCGCCTGCGCGGCAAGGGGGAAGCCGGAGTGCGCGGCGGGCAAGCAGGAGACCTTTACATTACGCCGCGTATCCGGCCGCACCCAATCCTCACGCGGTCGGGTAGAGACTTGACGATGGAGCTGCCGATCACCGTGGGCGAGGCGCTCCGCGGTGCTTCGGTCGATGTGCCGACGCCGAGCGGGACGATTCAGGTGAAAGTTCCAGCCGGCGCGCAGAGCGGCCAACGGCTGCGCATCAGGGGCAAAGGAGTTGCAGCCCACGGGCAAACTCCGGCGGGCGATTTATATCTGCGGCTCATGGTGCGCGTGCCGAAGGAAACTGTCGCGCACGATGTCATCGAGAAACTCGACCGGGCCTACGGCGAAGACGTGCGCAAGGACGTGCGGCTGTAAAGAGGATCAAAAGATGCCGCGAAAATATCTGCGCATTACGGAGGTCACGAAAATCTGCGGCGTTGACGCAAAGTTTGTCATGCGCCTGGAACGGGAAAAGGTGATCTATCCGATCGTCCGGCGCAGCCAGAAACTTTATCCGTTGGAACAGGTCGATCGCGTGCGCGTGGCCCGCCTGCTAATCGAAGAAATGGGAGTGAACCTGGAAGGCGCTGAAGTGGCGCTCCACATGCGCGAACAGATGATCGCGATGCAGCGCCAATTCGGCGAGATACTCCGCCTGCTCTGCCGACAGATGAAGAAATAGCCTTGTCGAACAGGGCTCCGGCTGGATTTCATCCGGGGGCTTTTTGCCGCGCTGAGTCTCCCGACAATCCGGCAACGGCCGTGCTTTTGACTTTTACTTTTCTTCCTCCCCATCGACCGAAGTCGGCTCGCCTCAGGTTTTATCCGCGGTTTCATTCAATAACATCCGCAGCTGTTCGGCGCGGCTCACACCCGTGGCTGCGAAGCTGGCAGCGAACGCGGAATTCGCCCCAACGAGCGGCGCGACGTCGCATTCGAGAAAACGCAACCGGTCGGTTTCCGTTTCGTGAATCAGGTCAACGCGCGCCGCCCAGTCGACCCCAAACATTTCGGCGATCTCGAGCGCCGTACGGCGCACCCGTGCGGCCAGGTCGGCGTTGGCGATCGGCACGCGGCGCGGACGCAGCAGATACTTGCGCAAGAAAGAGTACGGCGTCGACTCGGGCAAGACAATGCGTAGCGGCATGCCGGTCCGGTCGCGGAACACGGCGACGGTCAGCTCGGCCCCGCGTATGTACTGCTGCGTGATGTATTCGTCGGTTCGAGCGGGGGCGGGAATCGGACCGTCCCGCAGGAGCCGTACGCCGATCGAATCGGAACCGCGCCGGGGCTTTAGTACCAGCGGAAACGGCATCGTGCCGGCGTCACTGGCGAGCGCAGTCGCGGGGCAGTCTACGCCGTTTTGGATCGCAATGCGGTGTGCCTCGTACTTGTCGTAACAGCGTGCCATGACTGCGGCGCTTGGCCCAACAAAGGGCGTCGCGGCGCGGCTCAGCGTCTGGACGGCGGCGAACATTACGGGGTCGGAAAGGCGCAGCACAAGCGGCCCATGGGACAGTCCGGGGACCAAATCGTTCCGAAATCGGACGAGCCGCGCCGCATAGCCCGCGCGCCGCAGTTCATTGGCGAAGGAGCGCGCTTCAGCGCGATGGATGCAGGCGAGTGGATGCGGTCGCCAGGATTCGCGAAGGATCGTGACGTTTACGATTTTTGTTTTGGGATCTGCCATGAATATGGTGCTTTTATGACTTCTAGCAAATATCACGCTTGACACCAGACCGCTCGGCGCGCGGCACCGTAGGTATTCTCAACGCGTTGCTATCGAGTTTGGCGGACTGAAAGTGGAAGTTTTTATCGACCAGCGGGCTCGATTCGAGCGGCGGCGCTTGCGCACTACATAAGCTCGAGCGTGCTCAGAATCATAAACACGGCCTTGACATTGTAAATCCCTTGTCTTAGAGGCGGAGAATGTATACAAGCACAATCGAATCCTTTACGGACGAGGCGCTAGCCCAAGGTAACACCCCGCGCCAGGGCGCTTTCAACCCGTCGCATGGCTAGCATCCGTCTCACGCTGTCCTGCGGTGACTACGACCGCACTCGCCCGCTCATCGATGGCGCGGTTCCGACCCCCGGCTTGGATCTAACGGTGATTCCACTGCCGTCGGCTGAGCGTCACACGCGCTTCGTTACCAATTTCGAATTCGACGTTTGCGAGTTGCAAATCGCCCAATATCTGGGCCTAAAAAGCCGCGGCGCGCCGATCACGGCAATCCCCGTCTTCCCTCATCGCCGCTTTAATCATAGCTGCGTGATGGTCCGCCTGGAGTCAGCGATCGCGCGCCCCGAAGATCTACGCGGGCGCCGCGTTGGCGTCCATGCTCATTTCAATCCAATCGCGCTCTGGATCCGGGGGCTGCTGCAGCACGAGTTCGGCGTGCCGCCAAGCTCGATCCATTGGGTGGCGGACGGGGCCGAGCATGTGCCGGGTTGGTCGCCGCCACCCTGGTTGCGCATCGAGCGCGCGCCGGCCGGTCGAAAGATGCAAAGTTTACTGGAGACGGGCGAATTAGATGCGCAAATACTGTCGGATAGTGGCGCTGACGCCTCTGCCATTAACAAGGTCGTGCGACGGCTGTGGCCCAACTATCGCGAGGTAGAGGCGGATTACTATCGCCGCACTGGAATCTTTCCCATTCGTCACCTCGTCGTCGTCAAGGACGAAGTGTTCGAGCGCGATCCCCAGGTGGCTCTACATCTGGTGCGCGCGTTCGAAGAGGCCAAGCAGCATGCGTACCGCTATTGGGCCGACCACCGCCGCTCCTACCTGGCCTGGTTCGGAGCTGAACAGGAAGAGGAACGCGCGCTGCTCGGTTCTGATCCCTGGCCCTACTCGATCGAGGATAACCGACTCGCGCTGGAGACACTGCTCGATTACGCGGTTGAGCAGGGGCTCACCGAGCGACGGCTCGACATCAAGGAGATTTTCGCGCCCGCCACTCTTGACTGATAGCCATAGCGTCCGTTCAACGCGGATTCCGCAGTTGCCCTCGGCAGGAAGCGCTAGACGCAACCCTTCCGTAGCAAAGTCTCAGCCGAAGGCTGATCCGCCTGTGGCGGAGATGCCGTCTGCCTCTACGCAGAGATCGATCAGTGGTGCGGTAAGAGCCAGTTCAGCCTGATAACGAGGAAACGCCGAAGCGCAAAATGATTTTGAAATTTTACAGTTGGACGCCTTCGCTATTCCAGGGTTCCACCTCGCTTGCCGTCTCCTTAGTCTAACTGGCGGAATCCGGGTTCAAACGTTCCTTGTTTCTTCTTTTTAATTTAATCGAAACTCCGTAGCGGTTATAGAGCGGGGAATCTAGCCTCGGGCAATCACTAAGTCTCGCGCCCGAACGGCAAAGCGAAATCAGCGTTATTAAGGAGTCCACAATTAAGTAACCAAACAGCGACCGAGGGGTGAGACCTGGAGAGCGCGGGCACAGGAGCGCAAAGGTTGTTTTCAGGCCCTGCCGGCGGGCATTTCCACCTATGGAGAGGACGGGGTGGTGGCC
>DATBLC010000274.1:0-13595 GCA_036555515.1 Binatia bacterium | reverse complement strand
CAGCGAGTCCGAAAAGGCTCACAAAAAATCTATTGACCAGACCATAATGAGGGTCCAGAAGGAGGATCCATCCCATCGTCATGGGAAGCAGCGGCAAAAAGAATCCCAGCCACAGCATCACTTCGATGAAGCCTTTTAGCGGCGTATCTGTGCGCGTCACGACCCAAGCGAAGAAAATCGCTAGTCCGCTGGTAATAATGACTCGCATTAGAGCCAGGTAGAAAGTGTTTCCGAGGGCAACGGGTAGCGATGTGTCAGTAAATGCCGCGACCCAGCCGTTGATCGTCCAAACCGTAGCTTGCCCCGGCGGGCTCGCGACAAAGCTTTTCACAAAGAGCACGCCCATAGGGTAAGCCAGGAGCAGGATCAGAAGAGCGATGAGAAGCAGCGCAGGGATCGACCGCCACGATAGTTTTGGCAATGTGAACCATTTTAAAATAGCTGGACTGCTGATTTCGTTTCTGGTTGATTCGAGTAGAGAATTCACCATCAATCCTCATCGACCGAAAAGTTCTTTGATAACCGCGTCCTCTCGGGCAGACCTAAGTACATCTGTTTCATAATAACTGGCCCAGTAATTGGCTTCAGGTCTTACGATCAGATAAGACGGTATGTGATCTAGAGACACGTCAAGGCGTCGGGTCGGCAGATTCGACGCTCTGCTCCACGCCGTCTGGCCCTCTTTGTTGAGGAACCAATTGAGATAAATTACCGCGGCATTACGGTGCGGCGCGCGACTCATCAGCGCGATACAGCCGGATCCAGTGCCAATGTGCGTCCCGTAGTCTTTGAATTCCGGCAGGATGCCGAACTTGAGTCCGCGTTGAGCCAGCTGATGCAACATGTTGTTATTGGGACCCAAGAGCCAGGCGTATTTGCCTTGAACAATCCATTCAATTTGCCGCCGCTGATCTCGGTCAACCGCGCCAGCCTGGGCGCGGATCCTTCTAAAGTAGTCCGTTGCCTTATCTGGGCCGAGGGCCCTCCACAACCAGCGAAAGAGACTGCTGGAAGCGCCCGCGGGAAGCGGGTCGTTAATGACCACTTTCCCCTTCCACCTGGGATCAAGAAGCTCATAAAGCTCGTCGATGTCCTTTATGTTTACTTGCTTGGGATGGTAAATGACCGGCGGATTAAGCTGGCTCGAAAAGACCACCGTGTAACGGGTGGTGGGGTTGGTGAACTCGAGCCGCCCATCGCGCCAATATTTGGGCTCTTTGACCTCCGATAGTATCAGCGCCGGCTCGAGCCGCTCCAACGCGCCAAGAGCGCCAAGCTGCATCATGGTGACGGCGCCGCCGATAAAAACATCGACGCTAAATACTCCGCCATCGCGTTCGGCCCTCAGTCGAATTGCTTGCTCGGCGGCACGCCCGCCGACGTACTCGAGAGATAGGTCCGGAAACGATTTGTTAAACGCCTCAACGAAAGTGTTGCGGATAAGCTCGCCCGCCGGTCCGAAAACCACGACCTTCCTTTCCCTTCTGGCCGCGTTGAGGGTCTGATCCCACTGTTGCTTCCCCGTGGATTGAGTCTGGGCCAGACCCAACGATGAGCGCCCAAGAATCGAGCCTAGAACGAAAAGAAAGAACAGGGAAAAGCCCAATGAAACACGCCACCCAGTGAGTCTCCGTCGATGGATCAAGGGTTCGGTCTGGCTTTTTGCCCGCGGGCAATGTCCCAAAACTGCCAGCATGACGCTATCGCTTAAGATTTGCTCGCTTTCGCAATCACCACTTGTTGCTTAATTGATTTCGGTTTCTTTATAGGAATTCGTGCGCAAGCATCGTGCCAGTGGTTTGGTGAATATTTTCTTCCTTATGAGCCCAATATTTCGCATTATTGAAATAAGTGCACGCACATATTCGCAAAACTGTGATGGGAGAACTGTAAGACGAAAGCGGTCGGTTAAGATCTACAGTGGGACACTCTGGCCGAGGCAGAGACGCGACGAGGATAGAAAATCAGCGCCGGTGCGCCGTGCGCGCTGGCGCGGACGCGAGAGGTATCGATATCTTCTCCGGCATATCCTGGGGCAAGCTATCGACCCTGAAAGGCACGAAAACGGGAAACTGTTGGAAGGATGGTAAAGGATTAATCTCTATCTTTAACGCCCTGCACAGGATGATTGGAAGCTAAAGCACCGATCGGACAGTTCGGCTGTGCGGCTCTGGCACGGCTCGGATCAACCAGAAAAGAGCCGTTCAAAGCACTGCGGCCAACCAAGAACGGATAGCCCATTGCGGAGCGATCTCTGAGCGTCGCGTGCGTGCGGAAAAGTTTGGGACCCAGACAGACGGATATTTCGACCACCGGCCTCTTCTCCGTACCCATTGCAGTCCGCACGTAACGCCATCCCACGAATGGCAGTTGAAATCGCGAGCCTCCGTACCTTTTTCCGAGGTTGAACTCGGCGAGATTGTTGCGCACGACAATATCCCTGGCATCGAGCGAAGAGATTTCCGCCCCCGTATCGATCCGTGCAGGAAGGCTGATGCCCGAAGGGGCAAGGATAACATCCTCGACTTCGCCGACCGTAACCTTCGCTGCTTGGCTCCCTGCCGACATTGGGCTCTGCACGCCATCGAACCCATCACCTTGGTGCGACTGCCCCCAGGAGGCATTTGACCAAGGTGCCGCAAAGAAAACCCAAAAAAATGCCGCCAATGTGATGTTCCGCATGGTGAAGACGATAACTCTTCACAGCAGTCAAATCAACATTGGGACTTGATTTTTGAAAGGAGCGTGGAGGGAGGTTGTTTCCCCCTCCACTTAATTTTTTCGACCTACTAATCGCCGCCGCCGGAGTCGTACATCTTGAAATGGTCCCACTTTTCCACTCTCTTCTGCTCCTCCAAGGTAGCCCTCTCCTCGCTCGTCAATTCCTCTTCCTGTTCGAGGGCGGGAGGGCTAATAGCTGCGCAGCCTGATGCTAAAAAAGCTGAGAGGAGAAGCATCGCCAATGCCTTATCTCCGGTTTTCATCTTAATTCACCTCCCTCCTTACCAGATTTTACACCCCCCCCATTATCTAATTATCTACTGAGCAATTGTCATACCAAACTTCGTCGGCTTCCGAAGTTGATCGAAGCGCATCAAATAGCCGATAATCAGCACACTTACAGGTTACTGCTGGCAGCGCATCAAAACGGCTCGGCGGTTTATTGGCAGATGCGATAATTTTTCAAGTGGTTGATTCTTACTTTTCGGATTGTGACGTGCGGTAAATTTATCTTCCGGGTTGCCTGCGCCTTCGTTTTGTTTACCTCAACTCGGTGGTGGGTCCCCCGATGCCCTCCGACGGCACTATAATTGCTTTTTTTCGAAGCAAGAGCAGACTCAATTCGCCTCTCGGGCAACACCAGCTTGACCAGCGAAGCGGTCCATCCTATCACGAAGCCATTCGTGGAGCGTGGAGTAATGAAAGTTCGAGCGCCAGAACCGCGGCCAAAATCAATCGAAGGAGCAAAGCCATGAGCAGCTCTATTTTAGAGGTCTTTGATGCGTCCCTGCAAAAATCCCAGATTTGGCTTAATGATCTCATGAGTGAGCTTGGTTGGGCGGACAGACCGCAGAATGCATGTCTCGCGTTGCGCGCTGCGTTGCACGCGCTCCGGGACCGTCTGACTGTCGAGGCGGCCGTTCACTTGGGGGCACAGCTCCCCATTCTCATACGCGGTGTTTATTACGAGGGATGGAAACTTACTGGAAAACCTGTAAAGGAGCGGCATAAGAGCGATTTCCTAAATCACATCGCGACTGTCTTTCGCGACGATGACACAGTTGATCCTGAGAAGGTGATGCGTGCCGTTTTCAAAGTTCTTGCGCGCCATATCAGTGAGGGAGAGATCGAAAATGTTAAACATCTGTTGCCGAAGTCTCTGCGAGAGCTCTGGCCATAGGGACGAAAATTTCTATGAACCGCCACCAAGCCGCCCTTCGCATCGGTACATCGGGATATCATTATGATCACTGGAGAGGCGTCTATTATCCCGAAGACCTTCCAAAGGGGCAATGGTTCTCACGCTACGCTAAAGATTTTGATACGGTCGAGATAAACAACACCTTTTACCGGCTGCCCGCGCCAGCGACCTTCGAGGCCTGGCGGCAGCAGGCTCCCAAAGGGTTTTGTTACGCCCTCAAGTTTAGCCGGTACGGATCGCACATCGCGCGGCTCAAAAAGCCACGGGACACGATCGGAAAATTTTTGCGGCGCGCCGATCGGCTCGACGAGTTCCTGGGTCCGATCCTGGTGCAATTGCCACCCAACTGGAGGGCAAATCCGGACCGGCTCGCTGCATTCTTGAAAGCAGCTCCGAGGGACCACCGCTGGGCGGTCGAGTTTCGAGATCCCCGCTGGCTCTGCGGCGAGGTGTTTGCGATCCTTAAAGAGCACGATGCCGCTTTGTGCATTCATGACATGATCGACGATCATCCACGGCTTATCACGGCCAGGTGGGTGTACCTCCGCTTTCATGGGGACCGCTATAGCGGATGCTACTCCCATCAGTTGCTCACCACCCGGGCGGCAGAGATTCGGGGATTCCTTGCCGAAGGGCTGGATGTCTTCGCCTATTTCAACAACGACGCCCAGGGTTATGCCGTCCAGAACGCCGCCGACCTCAAACGATACGTAACTGCCTAGAGCGGCAAAGCCGCGTCCAAGAGAAACAGAGATTTCACCACGAAGTGTGTCATGAGCTTACGCTCGCCCGCAGTTATGAAAATGTAGGGATCACCGTGCATTCGAGGCCTGCGACGCGGTCTTTTGGAAAGAGAGCACGCAGCGAAGGCAGAGTTCTGAGAAGACGTCATGCCGGCATGGATTGCCGGCATCCAGGTTCGCAAGGATGCTTCCGGAGACATCCATGTCAACCTGGATTCCAGCGTTCCATGGTGGAATGACGCAATCGAGGGGGCTGCTTGAACTGACCGAGGCCTCTCCGCCCCGTATTTTCAAAGGAGGACACGAAGGGTTCGGAAGTATATATTCTTAAACTTCGTGTTCTTCGTGTCCTTCGTGGTGAAATAGTGATTTGGCGAATTCCAAAACAACGCGCCGGGAGAGAATTTTCGCAAACTTGCCGAATAGTTTGGCAATGTTAGGAAATTTAGCCGGCTTGGCCAAAGAATGTTGGACCCTGTACGAAGTTAACTTCCGTAGATCAATGGTGTGCGCAAGGCTCTGGCGGGATTTTCGGGCCGCGGTTGTGGCACATGCTTTGCGCACAAGCTTTAAAGAGAATTTACTCGATATCGTTGGCCGCGGCACTGCTTCGGGAAACGGCAAAAGCATGAACAGTGGTCGATGGAATTTGGTCGCACAGGATAACGGATTGGGACAAGATTTGGACGGTCCGCGCAGGTTCGACTGGAATTTAAGTTGGAGGTTTACATGCTGGTCAGTATACGTATGACCAAAGATCCGGTGACGGTGACCCCCGATGATCTCTTGATCCAGGCACGGCTGAAGATGCAAGCGGGCGGATTTCGTCGTCTTCCGGTGGTAAGTGACGGACAGCTTGTTGGCATCATCACCGATCGGGATTTGCGCCAGCATGTCGGATTACTGGACCGGACTGAAGTCAAAGCAGCAATGTCTAGGAAGCCGATCACTGTAACACCGGCCACGACGCTTGAGTCGGCTGCCCAGATTTTGCTCAAGCAAAAAATTGGTAGCTTGCCGGTGGTCGAAAGGGGTCGGCCGGTGGGGATAATTACGACAAGCGATGTTCTGCAAGCTTTTCTCGAAGTCATGGGAGCGTCAGAGGAGACTAGCACAAGGATCGACTTCGTCCTGCAAGGTGAAGGGCACGGTTTGTCTGAAGCCTCGAGGATCATTTCCCAGGAAGGAGGAGAGGTTCTCGGAGTGGGAACCTATCGGGGAAGATGGGGTGAGAGTCAAGTATGCTACCTGCGTTTGCGTTCCGCTGACGCCGGTGCCATCGCCAGAATCCTAAGAGCAAAAGGCTTTGAGGTATTAGGCGTGCACCCCGTGGGTTGATGATAATAGGAGATGGCTTGTGGCAAACGTGATGAGAAGCGGGCCGGATTCTTTACTGAGAACCGGCCAAACATATTGGTCGAAATTAGCAGTGAGGTGAGCCATGTCATTGCAAAATTTCTGTCAGAAGCCGCTTGTGAAGATATCTTCGGAAAGTAGTATCTCGGAAGCCTGTCGAAGGCTGAAGGAGAGTAACGTCGGCTGTCTTATTGTGGAAGACGACGGAAAGCTCTGCGGCATTTTGACGGACCGAGATATCGTTCTGAAAGTGACCGGTGAGCAAAGAGAGCCGAGAACGACTAAGGTCGCAGAGGTGATGACGCGCGACCCGGTGCGCATCTCTGTGAATAAGGACCTGCGGCATTTGACTTCTCTAATGCACGCGTTTCACGTGCGCCGTGTTCCGGTTGTCGATGGTTATGATACGACGCTCGGCATTATTACCCTTGACGATTTAATCGCGCTCCTTGCAGACGAGATGTCAGAAATCGGCAAGGCCATTTCGGAAGAGTTCCCGCGAGGAAACGCATGAAGCTAGGGGGCGCAAAGCGCCGGCGACGAGTTTAGATGAGCGATGAGGCCTGGCGGTTTTTCGGAGAACGTAAATTGGGCGTGAGAGTGAGGTGCGCGAAGATGAATAAGACAAGCACCGAACAAAACCAGATCAATCAAATCGTCTACATACCTGCGAATGGGATCACCCTAGAGGGCGCACTGGCGATCCCTCCGGAGGCTCAAGGCATCGTGCTGTTCGCTCACGGCAGCGGCAGCAGCCGCCATAGCCCACGCAACAACTTTGTGGCTCAAGTACTCCAAAGCGCCGGCATGGGCACGTTGCTCATGGACCTGCTGACGCCACGGGAAGACGTAACTTACGCAACCCGTTTCGATATCGATCTTCTAACGCGACGTCTCGAGCGCGCCACGCAATGGCTGGGGGAACAGCCACAGAGCCGATTGCTCAAGATCGGCTATTTTGGCGCCAGTACCGGCGCAGCTGCAGCGTTGCGGGCCGCGGCGACCTTCGGCGCAACGATTGGCGCCGTGGTGTCGCGGGGTGGTCGTCCAGACCTGGCGATGGCGGCGCTGGACCGCGTCCAAGCCCCGACGCTGCTCATCGTTGGCGGCCTCGATGGCATTGTCATTGACCTCAATCGGAAAGCTTATGGCAAACTCAAAGCTGAGAAGCATCTAACCATCGTTCCGGGCGCGACCCATTTGTTTGAGGAGCCAGGCACCTTGCAAGAGGTAGCGAGTTTGGCAGCGAATTGGTTTAAGCAGCATCTCGGTGCAACCGCGCCTAACAAGACGCCGCAGACTAAGATTCGGCGCCGCACCTCTCCGCTTCTGTTTTGCGCCTGGCTAAACGGCTTATGATGACATTTCGCAGCGAACGCCTGGCAAATACAAAGCTACCCTACGGCGTGGTATGGCTGCTGGACAAGCTGGCGGAGTCCAAGGGGAAGCAAGCGCTCTACGAAAAGGAATCGCGCCGAATCTTGACGGACATGCAGGAAATCGCGCTTGTCGAGGGCGTCGAATCGTCCAACCGCATCGACGGAGTCACGGTTGAGGCCGAGCGATTGCGACCGTTGGCTCTTGGCAATGCGCGTGCCCGTGACCGCTCCGAAGAGGAGATCATTGGTTATCGAAACGCGCTACGCTGGGTTTATGGAAATCATGACAAAGTTTCAATCGAGCCCAAGACGTTGAGACGCCTGCACGCGCTTGCGCAAGAAGGGACCATTGGTGATGCCGGCGCATGGAAGGAGTCTCAAAACGAAATCGTCGAACTCGATCCTGAAGGCCGGCTGGAAGTAAGGTTTCAGCCGCTTGAACCCGCCCTGGTGCCAGCCGCCGTCGAAGAACTGTGTCTAGCCTACAAGGACAGCGTCGATCAATTAAGAATCATACCGCTTCTGGCCGTCGCCGCTCTCGTGTTCGACTTTCTCTGTATCCACCCTTTTCGCGAAGCCAACGGCCGCGTGTCGCGCCTGCTCACGTCGCTGGCGCTTTACCATCATGGATATCATGTAGGTCGGTACATCAGCCTGGAGCGGATTATCGAGCAGAGCAAAGAGAGCTACTACCACGCCCTGCGAACGAGCTCCGTGGGCTGGCACGCCGGCACCCATGACATCTTACCCTGGTTCCACTATTTTATTTCAACGTTTCACACCGCATACCTTGAGCTCGAGGAACGCGCTGATCCCTTCAGAACCACTATGAATAAACCGGGCTAGCGTGTTTTGGCCCGGACTACAAGAACAGCGGTGTCTGCATGGCGAATGACGCGTTCCGTAATACTCCCCAAGACCCACCTACCGACGCCGCTCGCCCCATGGCTCGACATTACGATCAAGCTCTCGGGATTTTCCCGGGCGACTTCGATGATTTTTTCCGCGGCGCTACCCTCCACGACCCTAAACGAAACGCGATCTAACCCTTGGTTCTGCAACTGTTTGATCTGTCTCCGGAGGTATTCGCTTGCTCTCCGCCGCGTTTCTTTGTCAAGCATTTGCCAGTCAGGTGCGTAGCTACCGGTGGGATAAGCCACCCCTGGCATGAGGTAAACCCGCAGTAGAATAACTTCGAGATTCATTTTTTTTGCCAGCTCAACTGCACATGGCACTGCCTTCTCGGCGAGCTGGGAACCATCCAAAGGAATCACGAGTCGTTTTAGTTGCGCTGTTGTTTCCTTTCTCTCGATCTCCTCTGTCGCGCGACTTAACAGGATATCGTAGTCGGCTCCATGCAATACCTTTTCGGCAACGCTGCCCAAAAGCCAGCGCCTTACCCCCGACCGACCGTGAGTGGCCATGGCAATCAAAGTGTCAAGCTGTAATGCTGCGACTTCGATGATAACTTCTGCCGGCTTGCCTATTCGCAGCGAACAAGAAACGGCAGCGGGATCGGGGAAAGAAGCCGCGATCTCTTTCAGATAATCGCCGTTATGTTCTCTTTCGGTGGTCAAGACGTTACGGGCGCGGTCCTGCTGAACCGCGACTGAAGGAATAAGGGTCTCAAGTTCCGTGACCTGCAACAAATGAACGGGAATGTTGGCTGCTGCCGCAAAGGCACGGGCATAAGGAAGGACGCTTTCAGAAATCTTTGATCCGTCCAAGGGAACTAGCATGTTCTTGTACATCGCCTACTCCTTCCACCTTCGTTAATGTCTCAATTGGATCCCCAGGCCGTTCAGTCTCCCCGCCGATACCAGTCTACGCCCAGCGGAAACCGTACTTAGACAAAGGTAGCGAGCGGATTCGTCTGCCAGTGGCCGCAAAAATCGCGTTGCTCACGGCCGGCAAGATCGGCGGGAGTGGCGGTTCGCCCAGCCCCGTGGGTGCGTTTCCTGTTCTGACAAAATGAACCTCGATCTCGCTTGGCGCCTGCGACATACGCACCGGCTGGTACTGGTGCAAGTTGGTCTGCACCGCGCGACCGTGATCGATGGTGATCTCATAGTCCATGAGCTGGCTCAGCCCATCGATGATCGCGCCCTGAACCTGGTTTTCAGCGTTCCTCGGATTTATGATCTGACTGCCGATATCACCGGCCACCCATACTTTGTTCACCTTCACCCGGCTATCTCCATCGATGCGCACCTCCGCAACCTCGGCAAAATACCCGAGATGGCAGAAGTGGCAGGCAATACCCATCGCAGTACCGGCGGGTAAACTGCGGGCTCCCCACCGTGACTTTTCTGCCACCAACTCCAGCGCGCTCCGCATGCGCCGAGCCTCGAACTGGGATCGAAGAGGGTCCGCGGAGGGCTTAACATCGCTGACTGGAAGGGGCGGAACGTCGAGCATCTCAAACCTGAATTTCAGCGGATCCTTGCCCGCCGAGTGGGCCAGTTCGTCGATAAACGACTGCACGACGAATGCCAAGGCGTTGTTTCCTGGAGCGCGGAGCGCGCCGGTGGGCACTCCCAGCGGCATTACGGAAGCCTGAAACACAAAGTTCGGTACGAAACGCGCCGGGAATTCGTCGCCGGAAAATCCGGCGCTCGGCGCGAATCGCCCGCCCTCGCCGAAGCTCACGAAGTGATCGCGCCAAGCAACAAGCTTGCCTGAGGCGTCCAGACCACCCTTGAAAAAATGGAAGCCGGCGGGGCGGTAGAAGTCATGCTGCATGTCGTCTTCGCGCGTCCACAGGAGCTTGACAGGCGCGCCGACCGCTTTTGCGACCCATGCGGCCTCGACCATGTAGTCGTTGACCAGTCGTCGCCCAAAGCCGCCGCCGATGCGTGGGAGATGAATGGTAATGTTTTCAGGTGGAATACCAAGCGTTGCCGCCACCTGGCGCAACCCCTGCTGCGGCGTCTGGCTCGGCGCCCAGATCTCGATCTTACCATCTTTGTAGTGTGCCGTGCAGTTTTGCGGCTCGGGCGGAGCATGGGCGAGAAACGGGTAAGAATACAAGGCTTCTACGACTGTGGCGGCGCCCGTAAGAGCTCCATCGGCGTCGCCGTCGCGGCGCAGTGTTCGCGCCGGTGGCTGCTTTGACAGTTCCTCGGCCCGGCGCGCAAAGTCTTCGCTGCTTTGCGCCGCCGTCGGTCCTTCATTCCACGTCACCTGTAGTTTTCGCCGCGCGATGCGTGCCGCCCACCAGCTTTCCGCGACGATCGCGACCCCGCCGAGCAGGCCCGTCAGATCGCTGCCGCCATCCACCACGAACGCATATCGCACCCCGGGCATCGTTTTGATCACATCCAGGTTGGCGCTGACAACCTTCCCGCCGAACACGGGGCACTTCTCGAATACCGCCCAGAGCATGCCGGGCAGAGTGAAGTCGATTCCGTATAGAGGCTGGCCAGTCACGATAGCGAAGTGGTCGACCGAGGATCTCGATTTGCCGATAATCCTGTATTCTTTTGGATCCTTTAGACGTACCGTCTTAAAGTCAGGCGGTATCACCCCTGCCGCCTTGGCCGCGAGCTGACCGTAGCCAAGCGTGCGTTTAGTAGGACGGTGCTGCACACGACCGGACGCAGAAGTGCACTCGAATTCTGGTACACCCCAGGTCTGCGCGGCGGCGCTGATGAGCATCTGTCGCGCCATCGCACCCACCCGCCGCAGCGGTTCCCAGTTTAGCGGTGTCGCCGTGCTGCCGCCGGCGAACTGCGCGCCGTATTTCGCCTGATCGACGTCCGCCTGCACAACTTTCACGGACCTCCAGTCAACATCGAGTTCCTCGGCAATCAGCATAGGCAGCATGGTCTTTACGCCTTGGCCGATCTCGGGGTTCTTGGCCATGATGGCCACCTCGCCATTTGCGGCGATTCGGACGAAAGCATTGAGAGTCTCCGGACCGAAGCGCGATTGCGTCTGCCCATGAGCGGCAGGCTTGTCGTAAATCGCCAGCATGATTCCACCTCCAGCTAGCGCAATGACACGAAAAAAGGAGCGACGACCGAGGCGAATGGTTTTCACGGTGTCTCCTTCACTTAGTTGCCGTGCCCTTGACGGCCGATGACACCGACCGCTTCGATTGGCTTCCGGCAATCGAGACCGCTTTGTGAATCGCTTGACGGATGCGCAAGTAGGTACCGCAACGACAGAAAACGCCATCCATTGCAGCGTTGATCTGCGCATCAGTCGGATTAGGATGCTTCGCTAAGAGAGCGACCGCTGACATGATCTGGCCCGCCTGGCAGTAACCGCATTGCGAAACATCCATATTTATCCACGCTTGCTGCACGGGATGGCTGCCGTCACGGGAGAGTCCTTCGATGGTGGTAACCCTCTTTCCCGCCATGCTGGAGACCGGCGTAATGCAAGATCTCATTGCTTCGCCGTTGACGTGCACCGTACAGGCGCCGCACACGGCAATGCCGCAGCCATACTTCGTGCCGCGAAGATTGAGGACGTCCCGAATTACCCACAACAGGGGCATGTCCCCTGGCACGTCTACAGCGGTAGACTGCCCATTCACGATAAGTTTGAAGGTCATGGCATTGTCTCCTCAAAGACTAAGCTTGTCGCACCGAGACTCTTGGCAGTGCGCTCTAGGAATCGACGGCCGCCTGTCAACATGTGGAGTGGAACAGGCCGCCCACCGGCTTTTTTTCTCTCAGTTCATTGTAGAGGCGCACGGCTTGTTCGGTCTGAAGTATGTGGAAATCGATCCCTCTTTGCTTCAGTATCTCTAAAGTTTCTGAGCAGATCTGAAGACGCCCATGAAATCCCTTCGACAACACGACAACTTTGGCACCGTGCTCCAGGAGTTCCTCTACATCCTCAGACTGGATGCCCGGAACATGATCGGTACCGGTTTCGCTCCAATCCCACTCGCGTGATCCTCCAGGAAAGAGTTTCGCGTCTTTGAAACGCCTGCCGCCTGCAACTTCCAGGCGGCCCCAAGACAAGTGCGTAATCAGTGGTGAAGGGGCTTCGTCGGACATGTGATCCACACTCCTAAATCTCAGCCGCTTTCGGGTCGGCATCTCACATCGAAAAGGCAGGCGCCCACGGCCGTAATTAAGCCGGCCCGCTATTTTATGTCGGACCTAAAAGTAAGAGCTGATGGCAAAGGCGGTGCCAACTGTCAGAAGCGTCCTAAGTGGGGGAAATAGAGGAAGACGATGTTGCACGGCGAATTCAGACTTCGCAAGCATGCAATAAAATCCTATGCCGATTCCCAGATGCGAAAAATCCGTAAGCGATGCCCGGAAGCGGCTGACACCCAATACGGAAAGTTTATTCAGTTGGCTTGGCCTCATTTACAGACCCGCGAAGATGGATTCGGATTTTTTCCTGAAAATGATAAATGTGGATCAAAAACATGGCGGCATATGGTCATTTTCCCAACAGAACGTCCTGCGGTGCTGAAATTGCAGATGTATAGATCCGGTGCGTAGAAGCACATCGCTCCACCGAGCGGATGATTACAATGATGGATTTGCCGTGCCATCTGGAACTCAATGCGTGCTCTTCAGATGGCCAAGGCTAAGAGCGGAGTCACGGAACAATCGAGGCATTGAGGCCGTGTCCAAGAATAATAACTTGGCGAAAGCGAAATTCCGAGAAGAAAAGGATCTCGCTCAACTCACGCGCGGCGCCGCAAAGGATTATATTGACCAATTGCGCCGCGAGATCCGGCGGCACGACTACCTCTACTATGTGAAAGACCGTCCGGAGATCTCCGACGAGGCTTACGATCGGCTCTTCGGTGCATTAAAGCGTCTCGAACAGCGCTTTCCAGACCTCATGACAGCAGACTCGCCGACGCAGCGGGTCGGAGCGAAGCCGCGGGACCAGTTCCGGGTCGTGGTGCACGTGGCGCCGATGCTCAGCCTGGATGCCACGCGCGAGGAAGACGAAGTCCGACGCTTCGACGAGCGAATACGCAAGGGCCTGAACGGTGCGCCACGTTACCTTCTGGAAGAAAAGTTTGACGGCGTCTCTGTGGAGCTCGTCTACAAAAACGGAATCCTTGACCGGGCGGTTACGCGCGGCGATGGCCGCGAAGGCGAAGATGTAACCGAGAACGTTAAGACGATCCGATCTCTTCCTTTGAGGCTCCACGGCGAGGGTCGCAAGGCGCCAAAACTCCTCGCGCTACGCGGAGAGGTCCTGATGAAGATC
>DATBLC010000273.1:0-10428 GCA_036555515.1 Binatia bacterium | reverse complement strand
GGGGTCATCGGCACCATACTGGATTGCCAAGGAAGCGGGCGTATTCAAGAAATACGGCCTCGATACGGAACTGATTTTTATCAACGGCAGCACCCGTGGAGTCCAGAGCATGATCGCGGGGGAAATTGACTTCGCCGGGGCAGTAGGCACGTCAGCGATGAACGGCGCTATGGCCGGCGGCGATGTCGTGATCGTCGACAGCCTCGTTAATACGCTTCCTTATTACATCATCGGAAAACCTGAGATTAAATCGCCGGAGGACCTCAAGGGTCGCACCGCCGCTAGCCACATCCCAGGTACTTCCGCGGATTTCGCCGTGCGGTTGGCGCTGCGCAAGTTCGGGATCGAGTACAAGGATATCCGCGCCGTCATGGTCGGAGGCGCAACGGCGCGCGTTGCCGCCGTGATCAATGGCCAGGTGGATTTTACGATGGTGACCGATTCGGGAAAAATTCTCGGCGACAAGGCGGGCCTGAAGGTCATCGTCGACATGGCGAAACTGAAAATTCCCTTTCAATTTACCTGCACGGCGACGACCAGAACGCTGATTCAGCAACGCCCGCAGTCAGTCGAGAACATGGTAAACGCGGTGGCCGAGTCGGTGCACTTCTTTAAGACCCGCAAAAAGGAAACCATCGACATCATGTCGAAGTACACCCGCGGACAGAAACCCGATGTTCTTGAAGGTTCTTGGATAGCGTACAAAGACCTTTTAGTGGCGGACACCTATCCCACGTTAGAAGGACTGAACGATACCCTAGCGGTCCAAGCCAATTGGGATCCAAAAGCAGCCAGCGCGAAGGCGGAGAATTTTGTCGACCTCCGCTTCGTCGAAAAGCTTAAGAAAAGCGGCTTTCTCGAAAAACTCTACGGCGCATCTACGATGAGCAAGTTTTAAACAAGCAGCTCGCACCATTATTCCATTGCCACTCTGTAAAAAAAATCAGGAGGCCGTCATGAAAAGAAAAATCCGGATGTTCTTAGTGATGATTGGCGTTGGACTGATCGTCAGTGTCGCCCCTTCGATAACAACGGCCGATGAGTTTTTCAAAGGGAAAACCATCCGCTTTATCGTCGGCGCCCCGGCGGGAGGAGGTTACGATACCTATACCCGGGCCATCGCGCGCCATTTCGGCAAGCATATTCCAGGCAATCCGGCGATGGTCGTGGAAAATATGGACGGAGCAGGCTCTCTAATTGCGGCCAATTACACCTACAATAAAGCGCAGCCGGATGGGTTATCGATTGGCAATTGGATCAGCGGCCAGATTATACGCCAAGCGCTAGGCGATCGCAGCGCCAGATTTGACGGCCGGAAATTCGGCTGGATCGGCGCGCCGAGTAAGGGAGCGCCCACCTGCGCGATCATGGGCTATACCGGCTTCAAAAACTGGGATGATGTTCGCAATTCGAAGCGAGCCATCAGGATGGGCGGGGTGCGGGCGGGGACCGCATATGACGACGCCCCGACAATTCTAAACAACGTGGCGGGAACAAAATTTGATGTGATATCGGGCTATGCGGGCACCTCCATCGTGCGCGTGGCGATGCAGAAGCGGGAAGTCGAAGGGGCCTGCCTGGGGTGGGAATCGATGCGAGTTTCGAATCGGGCCATGCTCGACGCGCAGGGCGATGACAGACTGATTCCATTTCTAATTCACAAGAGGGTCGAAGATCCCGAAGTCAAAGATCTGCCGCTTTTTACCGAGGTCATCAAGGGCGAAGACAACCTGGCGACATATAAAACCTGGGCGGCTTCCTACGAGTTTCAGCGGCCCTTTTCATTGCCGCCGGGAGCGCCGAAGGAGCGGATTGAGACCTTGCGTAAGGCTTTTCTGGCGACTTTGAGAGATCCCGGATTTTTAGCCGAGGCGAAGAAGACTCGGCTCGATATCGAACCGGTATCAGGGGAAGAGATCGATGGATATGTAAAGCAGATATATTCCATGTCGGACAAGGTGAAGCAAAATCTCAGCTTCCTAGTGAGGCAAACCCAAAAGAAAAGTAATTAGGGGTTAAGTCCGTCTCTGACACAACGGTTCAGCGGGCAGTTATGATTTTCGTCGCTTCCGCCCAATACCCCCAAGGATCGGATCGCTATTCTGCGCAAGGCATACAAAGAGACCCTGCACGACTCTGAATTCCTTGCGGAAGCTGAGAAGTCAAAGTTGCTTATCACTTATGTCTCACCGGAACAGATAGAAAACTATATTGAGGAGATTCTCTCGATACCAGCAAAGGCTAAAGAGAGACTGCAATTTCTTACAGTTGTTAAAGAAAGGAAGCCGTCTAATTAATAACGCAGCTACAAAGCAAAGTGCGAGGCTATTCTGCCGGGTAAAAAATAGCGGGCGGAATGGATTGTAGAGCGGGTAGGTCAAACACACCAGCACGTGAAATTAAAGAGGCTAAGATGAAACCAAAAGCATCACGAACCGTGGTGAGTCTCCTTGGGTTATTGACTTTCATTTTCACCGGCTCAGCGCTAGCCAGTGCCGAGGATTTCTACAAAGGCAAAACTATTCGCTTCATCGTCGGCTTTGCCGCCGGAGGCGGCTACGACGCCTATACGCGGACGATAGCCCGTTACATCAGCCGCCACATTGCGGGAAATCCATCCACGGTGGTGGAGAACATGGATGGAGCCGGCAGCGTGATCGCCACCAACTACATGTTCAACAAGGCTGAAAAAGACGGTTTGACCGTGGGCATCTGGAATTCCCAGAACGTTTTCAACCACATGATGGGCGATCCGAGCCTGCGCATCGATGGCCGGAAATTCGGCTGGATCGGCTCGCCCAGTAAGGATTCCGTGGCTTGCGCCATTATGGGTTTTACAGGCCTCAAGACTTTCGATGATATCGTCAAGTCGAATAAGCGCGTCCGCATGGGTGCAACGCGGGCGGGTAATACAACGCAGTTGCCGGAAATGCTCAACCGCTGGGCCGGCGCGAAGTTCGACATCATCCAGGGTTACACCGGAACCTCGAAGATCCGTCTGGCCATGCGCTCGAAGGAAGTGGATGGCGCGTGTTGGACCTGGGATTCCATGCGTTCCACGGCGCGGTCTATGCTTGAGGCCAAGGGCGATGATCGAATGATACCGTTTATCATCAATGGGACTTGGGAAGATCCGGAGGTCAAGAGTCTGACTCAATTCAAAGACGTTATTAAGAACAAGGAGAATTTGCACGCGTTCACTGTGTGGAATTCGGCCAACGACTTTGCCCGTCCCTTTTCCCTGCCTCCCGGATCGCCCAAAGATGCGCTTCAAATACTTCGCCAGGCTTTCGCATCCACTATGAGAGATAAGGACTATAAAGCCGACGCCGAAAAATCGAAGCTGCCGGTCGATTACATTTCGGGCGAAGAAATCGAAAAACACGTGGAACAGATTTATTCAGTCCCAGCCGATGTAAAGCAGCTACTGAACTTTATTGTGAAGGTCCGTAAAACTTCCTAGGAGAGTTCCATGCTGGACTACTTAAACGCGTTTAATGAAGGACTAATCCGAATACTGCCGTTATCACCCCAGGGAACGGAAACTTTTCTGTTCATGATGATTGGGATGTCCGTCGGCTTCGTCGTCGGCATCCTCCCCGGTCTTGGCGGCGCCACAACGTTGGCGCTCATGTTACCCTTTATTTACAACATGGACCCGACGACGGCGTTCGCCTTTCTCCTGGGCTCAAACGCCGTCACCGCCACCACCGGCGATATCACATCGGTGCTCTTCGGAGTCCCCGGCGAAGGCATCACCGCCGCGACCATCGTCGATGGCCATCCCATGGCCAAAAACGGCGAAGCGGGCCGCGCATTGGGCGCGGCATTGATGAGTTCGCTTGTCGGCGCCGTCTTCGGCGCCTTCATGCTTGCGCTGGCGATCCCCATCGTAAGTCCTTTGGTATTGTCCATCGGCTCAGCGGAATTTTTCATGCTGGCGCTGCTCGGCATTACCTTCGTCGCTTCTCTCAGCGGTCAGAACGTTCCCAAGGGGCTGGTGACGGGCGGCCTAGGACTGGTGCTAGCCATGATCGGTTTGGACCCCATTGAAAGCGTGCCGCGCTTTACTCTTGAAAACGTTCTTGGTGAAGACCGTTCGCTATTTCTCTGGGACGGGCTTGCGCTGGTGAGCGTGACCGTAGGGTTGTTCGCCATTCCGGAGATCATCGATCTCGCGGTCAAGGGAACGAGCATCGCCGGGGATACTCAACCCACCAAGCTCGGCGGTGTCTGGGAAGGGGTTAAGGATACTTTTAGGCACTGGAAACTTGTGCTCCGTTGCAGCGGCCTGGGTGCCTACATCGGTCTCATCCCGGGAATGGGCGGCGGGCCGGCCCAGTGGCTCGCCTATGCGCATGCCGTGCAAAGCTCGCCGAATAAAGAACGTTTCGGTAAGGGCGCCGTGGAAGGCGTGCTCGGCCCAGGGGCGGCCAACAACTCGAAGGAAGGCGGCTCGTTGATTCCGACCCTGGCCTTCGGCGTGCCGGGGAGCGTCTCCATGGCGATTTTGCTAGGCGCGTTCATTATCCAGGGCATTGTTCCGGGGCCCGATCTGCTGAATCCAGCGAAGCATTTGACGCTCACTTTCTCGTTTGTCTGGATCATCGTGGTGACCAATATCATTACAGTCGCCATTTGTTTTCTATTTCTTAACCAGCTCGCCAAGGTGACGTTTGTCAAGGGCACCTATCTCATTCCGTTTTTGCTTTTATTGATCTATCTCGGCGGCTTCGCGGTCAAAAACAGTTTTGGCGACATGATGCTCGTGGTGATGTTCGGGATGATCGGGTGGCTGATGGTCAAGTATGACTGGCAGCGGCCGCCCCTTCTTCTGGGCTTGGTCTTGGGCGGCATCGCGGAAAACAATCTCTTCATCGCCAGCCGCATCTATGGCTTCGGCTGGCTCTTTCATCCAGGGGTGCTGGTAATTGCTTTCGTTACGTTGCTTGGAATCTTTTACCCGTATCTGTCGGCTTTGTTCAAGCGCTCATCACAGAGCGACGATAGAACTGTTTTGAAGAAACCAGCGGCGGTTAAAAGAGAACCCTTGCCCCTCGTGACGCGGATTGGCCAATCTCTATTCGCCCTCTTTATCTTGTTAATCATGGTCTACGTGGTTTATGAAGCGCAGTGGGGCTTCGGCGCCTGGGAGCCTCGCGCCGCCTTGTTTCCGTGGGTCATCGGCGTGCCTTCGCTCCTGTTGGCACTCTATGTGTTCATCAAGGACGCGCTCCAGTCCAGCCGCGAAGTGCAAGCCGATCAGTTCCATTTTGAAGACGAAGCGGCGATCGATCCGCTCATCGCGCGCCAGAGAACCGTTGCGATTACCTGCTGGATCGTCGGCTTCTTTTTGGCCATTTGGATATTTGGATTCATACCGGCGTCCGCCATCGCCACGTTGCTTTATCTAAAATTCGGCGCGGGAGAAAGATGGCCCATCACGGTGGCGATCAGCGCCGCCTGCTGGCTTTTCTTCTGGGGCACGTTCGGTTACGCGCTGCAACTGCCGTTTCCCGATGGCGCGCTGTTTGACTGGCTGCCCGTCAAGATCGCGAATTTACCTTGGGGCATTCTCGGTTAAAGAGGTTTGTTTCGAATGTCGCTGATTCTATCGCTACGCCAATAGGATCGATTCACCAACTCGGAGGTTATTTATGCATACTCGGTTACTCGGGTCAGCGGTGATCGTAGGTGTCGTCGGCGTCTTGGCCGTCAACGGATTTGCTCAAACGCCTTACTACGCGGGCAAGACCATAACCATTGTCGCCGGGACCAAAGCGGGCGATGTCTACGATATGTATGCTCGGCACTTCGCCCAGCATATGCCGAAGTACATTCCCGGCAATCCCAACATCATCGTGCAAAACATGCCCGGCGCCGGTTCGATGATTGCCGCGAATTTTGTCTACAACGTGGCGAGCGCCGACGGCAGGACGATCGGCGCCATTTTCCCGGCGCTCTATTTCGATCAATTGGTTGGACGCAGCGAAGTGAAATACGACTGGGGCAAGTTTGCCTGGTTGGGAAGCCCGGTCACCTCGAACCACTTGCTCTATATGCGGGCCGATTCGCCGTATAAAACGATTCACGACGTAATTAAAGCGTCGCCCGCGCCGAAATGCGGCGCCTCGGGGACCAGCTCCACCGGTTACTACATCCCGAAGCTTTTAGACGAGGTTATTGGAACCAATTTTGATATTGTCCTTGGCTATCAGTCGGGCCAAGACATTGATCTTGCCGTCGAGAAGAATGAGCTGGTTTGCCGCTCTTTCACGTTGACCGCGTTTTTTGCGCGCGAACCCTTCATCACGTGGCGTAAGAAGAAATTTGTTAACGTGCTCATGCAGACGGGAAGAAAACGGGACAACCGGCTGAAAGACACGCCGACGATCCATGAACTCATGGAACAGTACAAAGCGTCGCAAGCGGGACGGAGTCTGGCGACGCTGGTTCTCGCCGCCAGTGAATTTGGACGGCCTTACGTGATGCCGCCGAGCACCCCCGCGGAGCGGGTGAAAATCATTCGAGACGCCTTCGAAAAGGTTTTGAAAGATGAAGCTGCGAACGCCGAAGCGATGAAGAAGAAATTGGAAATCGACCCGACGTCGCACGACGAGCTGGAAAAGTTGGCCAAGGAAGTAACCAGCCAACCGGCCGACGTCGTCGCGAAAATGAAACAGCTTTTGGCGAAATGACAAGAACGCAGCGAAATGTTTCGCAAGGGATTGGTTGAAAGATTTCGCGCTGTTCGAAGAAGTCAAGAAATTCAACAATCGATAACGCTGAACTAGCAGAGGCCAAGAAAAGAAATGGTATCTGAATCCCCTAAGCAGTGAGGGATTGAACGTATTAGCCAGAGAAAATTATGGTTCAGCCCCCGCAGGTCATCGAGAGGGTCAACAAGATTCGCGGAAATTAAAATGGAGGTGAGCGGCAGAAGTAGGTTTATGATTCTCCAGCTACAACGGAGTTCAAAATGAAAAGAATGATATCAGCTATCTTTTTTCTTCTGATCGCGAACCCTGCCGTTCAAGCGGAGGCTCCTTACTATCAAGGCAAGACTATCACGTTCGTCACCGGATCGCCGGCAGGAGATCTGTTCGATCTTTATGTCCGTACCGTCGGCCAGTTTATGGTAAAGCACATACCGGGAAATCCCGACGTTATTGTTCAGAATATGCCGGGGGCAGGTCATATGATCGCGGCCAATTATGTCTACAACATTGCCAAGCCGGACGGTTTGACTCTAGCCGGTACCCTCGCGACCCTCTACATTGATCAACTCGTTGGGCAGCCCGAGGTCAAGTACGACTGGGCAAAGTTCAGTTGGATCGGCAACGCTGGAAAGTCGCCCGTGCTGCTCTATATGCGGGCCGACAGCCCCTACAAGACCATCGACGACGTTCGCAGCGCGAAGGAGCCTCCCAAATGCGGTACAACGGGCATCTCTAATTCCGGTTATGTCGTGCCCAAACTCCTAGGGGAAACAATTGGGGCAAAATTCGATGTTGTACTCGGCTACCAGGGCGGCGGCGCCATCGACCTGGCGGTGGAGAGGGGTGAGGTGGTGTGCCGCGCCTTCACCATAGAGGCTTACTTCTCGCGAGAGCCTTTTCATACCTGGCGCAAGAAGGGGTTCGTACGGATACTCGTGCAAGGAGGAAAAACAAGGGACGAAAAGTTGCCGGATGTGCCGACGATCGATGAAGTTATGGATAAATACCAAACGCCGGAATCGGGGCGGCGCCTGGTGACTGCGATGCTCGCCTCTTCGGAATTTTTCCGGCCGCACTACGGCCCTCCAGGGATTCCGCCGGAGCGCGTGAAAATCCTGCGCGAGGCCTACATGAAGACAATGAAAGACCCTGCGTTTTTGGCTGAGGCCAAAAAAAGAAAACTTGAGATAAACCCAACCAGCGGCGAGGAAATGGACACCCTCATCAAAGAAGTAATGGTGCAGCCGCCTGCGATCATCGAACGCATGAAAAAATTGCTGGGGAAGTAGTCAGAAAAATACTTTCGGCAACTATGTGAGTTGGCGGGACAAGGAAAAGGAAGAAACATGCCTACAGGAAGAATGATTGTTCTGCTGGCGATTGGGACTTTGTTCGGCTTTACAACGTGGGTAGTTTCCGCCGATGCCCAAGAACCTTTCTATAAAGGTAAGACGATCCGACTTATCGTGGGGCTCGCGCCGGGTGGCGGCTACGATCTGTATTCGCGGGTGATCGCCCGCCAGATGGGAAAGCACATTCCCGGTAATCCGACCATTGTCGTTGAGAACATGGCCGGCGCCGGAAGCGTGATTGCGGCAAATCATATGTACAAAGCAGCAAAACCTGACGGGCTCACTATAGGCCACATCCTGGGCGGTCTGTTTTTGCAGCAGCTCCTCGGGAATCCAGCCATCGAGTTCGACGGCCGCAAATTTGAATACATTGGTGTTCCGGCTCAGGACCATTTCTTGATCGGGTTGTCTAAAGCGGTGGGGATTACGAGCTTCGAGAAATGGATGGCTTCGAAAACGCCCGTTAAGCTCGGGGGGCGTATCCCCGGGGGGCGCCACCGATGATATTCCCAAAGTGCTTGCAGGCACATTGGGTCTGCCCATCAAGGTCGTTACTGGCTATAAGGGCACGGGCCCGATTCGGCTGGCATTCGACGCCGGAGAAGTAGACGGGGTCTGTAACGCCTGGGAGTCGTTCAAATCCACTTGGCGCAAGCAGGTGGACTCAGGGGAGGTGGTTATCGTTCTCCAAGCGACGCTCAAAGCGCACCCGGAACTCCCGAATATCCCGGTCGCCTTTGATTTTCTAAAGACCGAGGAGTCGCGAAAACTTTTGCAAGTGGTCACCCGGGTTCATGGGCCTTCGACCCGTCCCTACTTTCTCCCGCCAGGCACACCAAAGGAGCGGGTACAGACCCTGCGCAAGGCCTATATGGATACCATGAGGGACCCGGAATTCCTGGCTGACGCCAAAAAGGCCAAGTTGGACCTTAATCCCGACGATGGTACAGGGCTGGAACGTAACGTTGGAGAGATTTTTGATCTGCAGCCTTCGCTGGTAGCGAAGCTAAAGGAAATTCTCAAGTAGCGCTTATCTACGGAAGGTTAGAAATCGACCCGGGGTGGCACTCAGTCGATTGGCAAAGGTCACATAATTGGGATTTTGTCTTTTGAATTGTTTCGGTCCGCGGGGCCGCTTTCGACATTCGGATTTCGAATTTTGCCTCTCTGGGATCTAAGGAGGCGTTCGATGGCAATCAAAACAGATCGCTTGAATTTGTTGACTGAGGTTCTGATGGTCGCTCTCGGGGCGCTATGCATTTGTCTCTTTCCCGCGTTCGTGCATTGCCAAGCTACTTTTTACCAGGATAAAACGATCACTATCATTCAAGGTCGCGAGCCCGGCGCTCTGGGAGACAACCGCGTCAGAGCGATCGTTCCCTTCTTGAGGAAATACATCCCCGGCAATCCTACCATCGTGAGTGAATTTATGCCCGGCGGTGGAGGTCGAAAGGCCACGAATTACATTTACGCGACGGCTCGTCCCGACGGCCTTACCCTTGGAAACGTGGGGGCGGGTTTAGTGGCTAACGCGGTCCTGCGCGAACCCGGTGTGCAATACGATCTCGACAAATTGATCTATCTTGGCTCACCCAATAGCGCCACTCACTACGTGTTTTTGTCGAGAGCGGAGCTTGGATTGAATAGCCTAGAAAAACTACGCGGCTATTCCGGGCTCAGAGTTGGCGGCCAAGCCGTCGGCCACGACATCTATATCAACGCGCGCATGTTCAGTTGGATCCTGGGACTGAAAGAACCGAGATTCGTTCCCGGATACGGCGGTAGTGAACTAGATCTGGCTCTGATGCAACGAGAGGTGGATGCAAGAGCACAGACGGCTGCCTGGCTCGTGCATAGAAATCCTAATTGGTTGGAAAAGCGCCTGGTCGACATCCACGCCGGCATCGAGATTCCCAAGGGGCAGTCCCATTCTCGCTTCGCGCATCTGCCGGAGCTTGGGAGCTTTGCCAGATCCGAAAAGGAGCTTCAGGTACTGGCGATGTTACGTGCATTCAGGCTTGCCGGTTCGCCCTATATCTTGCCTCCTGGTACGCCCAAAGAGCAGGTCGAGATTCTCCAAGAGGCTATAAGGAGGAGTTTTAATGATGCCGAGTTCCACAAGGAATTCAAAAAGCTAACTGGAGACGTTCCCACGCCTCTTATGCCCGAAACAATGGACAAGTACGTCAAGGAATTACCGCGGTCGCCTGAGATCATCGCGCTTTTTCATAAGATCGCAGGAGCGGAGCCGCTGCCAGCGCGCTAAATGAAATGAAAGGAGATCTATATGACTTTTCAGATCGCGATGAGGACCTGGAGCGTAGCTCTTTTTAGCTCGCTTCTATTTCAACCTTCCG
>DATBLC010000272.1:0-19556 GCA_036555515.1 Binatia bacterium | reverse complement strand
CCGGCCACCACCCCGTCCTCTCCATAGGTGGAAATGCCCGCCGGCACGGCCTGAAAACAACCTTCGCGCTCCTGTGCCCGCGCTCTCCAGGTCTCACCTCTCGGTCGCTGTTTGGTTACTCAATTGTGGACTCCTTAATAGTTTCGACCAACGTACACAATGACACCGGCAGCGCGCAACCTGGTCTAGAGTCTAGTGCCACAACCTCTTGAAGAACCCGTTTTTTTTGCCAACATGCCGGAACGACACGACGGGTGGAAGATGAAAATGACAGCAACCGGGAGACTACGTCTGAACCCGCCATCGGCCGCTCAGTAACGGAACATGCCTTAGTACAGGCATAGACAACCTGTAACTTGCAATGCCAATTCCATCCGCGACCAAATCGAGCAGTGAAGGCATTCGATTAGGTATAAAGCCCTGAACGACTTCAATCAAAATCCCATAGGTTAGTAGGCCCATAACCTTGGAGATCCCCAGGTTTGTTTTAGGAAACGAAAAATCCATCAACAATGCCAAAAAGTAAAACGCCAGTATATGATTTGCTTTATCAAAGATGTGTTTAAAGACGGGATATTGCTGCGGTGTGGTGGCTAAATGCGTGATAACCATTAAAGCCGCCACTAAAATCAATCGGAAAGTTATGATCTGAGCTCGTGTCATGTCAGCGATAAACCGCCTTAATACGTTTATTTCGCTCCTACGGTGTGTGGCAATTGGCCTCGTGCCTGAGCATTGACTTATTCATCGCGCGCGGTCATAAGAAGTCAACCGGCTGTGCAAATCCAAGATGAAAGCGCGAAGGTCTGTAAGTATTCTGAATTACATCAATCCAAAAACGCGCGCTCAAGCGCGTTTGCCAAACCTTCCTGGTCGCTATCCCCGACGAATATTTTTATCCTCGATTCTACACGAGTTTTTTTTATAACGTAGAGGTATTGATTCCTGAGTCTATTGCTCGACGAAGCAAACACAGTGCGGAGGTTACTGGATGAAAACATTACTGTTGACGCTATTAGCCTGTATGCTCTGGACATCCGATGTCGCGGCCCAGGCCCCTTTCTATCAGGGCCAAACCGTATCCATCCGCGTCGGATTCACCGCCGGCGGAGCATTTGATGTTTGGGCCCGGATTATCGCTCAATACCTGGGTAAATATGTCCCGGGAAACCCGACCTTCGTCGTGCAAAACATGACGGGTGGTGGCTCGATGATCGCTGCGAACTATGTGTATAGTGTCGCCAAACCGGATGGTTTGACGCTTGGAGTCGTGAGTCCTGGGCTATACATCCAGCAGCTTTCGGGCCAAAATGAAATCAAGTTCGACTGGTTCAAGTACAGCTGGATCGGCTCCCCTGAGAAGACCGATCGGATTTTTTATATCCGGGCGGACACTCCGCACAAAACATTGTTGGACATGCGCGATGCTGTAGAGCCGCCCAAGTGCGCCGCCACCGGCCTCGGCACCGCGGCCTATTATTTTCCCCGGCTTCTTCAGGAAGCCTTCGGTCTGAAATTGAGGATGGTGCCCGGCTATCAAGGCGCAGCCGACGCCAATCTGGCCATCGAGCGCGGGGAGGTCCAGTGCTGGTGCGGGTCTGTTCAAGCCTATTTTGGCAGCGAGCCCGGGCGCACCTGGGCCAAGACAGGTTTTGTCAGAGTGCTAACTCAAGGCGGACAAAAGCGCCATGCCAATCTCCTTAGTGTTCCGACCGTATGGGAGTTCATGGATAAGCAGAAAGTTAGCGACCTACACAGACGGATAGGCAAAATATTTGTCCTCCCCGACGAAATGGGCCGCCCGTTCTTCGGTCCTCCGGGAATTCCCGGCGACCGCCTCAAGGCTCTGCGCGAGGGTTTTGCCAAGATGATGAAGAATCCCGATGTCATTGCCGACGCAAAAAGCAAAGGACTGGAACCAAGCTTGATGACCGGCGAAGAAGTCGAAGCTTTGGGACGGGAGATCGGCACCGTGCCTCCAGAGTTCATCGAGCGGTTGAAACCACTTCTGGAGAAGTAGGCCGCCCCGTCCGGCACAACCGTCGCGACCACAGATCTGATCAGGTCTGGTTCGACGCTCTTGCCGCGCCGTCTTCTAGCGCCTGGACAGGCGGCTTTTGATCTCGTCGTTCGTCAGCGGTTCTTTGAACATCTCGTTGCGCATATAAACTCGTTGAAGGCTCACTTCGCGTACCGCCTTTTTAATTCGCTCCAGGTCTTGCTTGTTCTGGACGGCCTGCGCCGCTTCCCTCGCCGCTTCCTTATAATGGTTCTTCTCGTCCTGATAAACGACTTCCATCGCCCTTGCGATCATTCTTTCGAGCCGGCCGCCTTTTAGTTTTCTTCCTTCGCGAAACATCCGGGCGCCGCCGCCTTCGGTGACGAGCACGGCGGCTTTATCGACGGCCGAGCCCGAGTGCGCGTAACCTCTTCGTATATCGCCGAGCTTTTTCTCCTGTGGAAGTTGGAGAGTATCTTCGCCGGAAACCGGATGGCCCAGAAGATATTCGAGAACGTCGGCCATCAGCACGTAGTGATTGAACTCCTGGGTGAGCTGTTCAAGGAGCGAGTGATACTTGCGCCGCCCGATGGTTTTGTCGATCTCGGGAAAACTCGCCACCAGATTGTTCAGCTCCTTCTGCAGCCCGGTGAAATAACCGTCTACCGGATGCAGTTCCTTCCATAGCTGCGCCCTGAGCCAGAAAACATGGTCCTCCCGCTTCGGCTTGCTCTTGAAAAATCGCCGAACGATTGTCGCCTCGGCTTCCCAATAGGGCAACGCCGTCGCTATGAGCTCTTGTTCGACGCCTTTCATACCTCACCGTTTTTCATGCACGCTTCAGGGCATCAAGTGATCGGAGCTAGCCAAGCTCGAATTCCGGGCTCTGAATATCGCCGCCCCAGATATCGACGGGACTGCCAACGGGATAGACGATCGGCTGATGTGTGGCATCGTCCAGACGACGGTGGCCCCAGCCGAACTCTACGGCAAATCCGCCGGGGGTCTGCGCGTAAACGTGCACGGTCTGACAATTGATGTGGCGCCCGGGTCCCATACCAATGGGCGCCTTGTGGATGCGCAGAAAGTGATACGAGCGCATGACATCGTCGAGCGACTCCACTTCCAGCATTACATGTTGCAGCCTGGGAGACTTCCCGGGCATGCAGGGCGCCAATGCCATGCTATGATGGCGCTCGTTGCAGCGCAAAAAACACAAACGAATATTATCGTCGACATACACCCAATCGCTCAGACGAAAGCCCAACACGCCGGTATAAAAATCATGGCTCCGCTGAGTATCCTTTACCGTTAGCAGCACGTGGCCCAAACGCAGCACGCTTAGATCGCGCGCATAACGCACCGGCTCTTTGTCGACTTCAAAGCCGTGGGACAGAGCCAGAGGGTGTCCGTCGGGGTCCTTGAATTCGATGAAATTCGTCACATGCCGTTCAACACATTCCGCCGGACTGCTACGGCGCCAATCGATGCCCTCGGCGGTGAGCCTGGTTTCCCATTCCGCGAGTTGTTGAGGGCCGCCGACGTCGAACCCAACGTAGTGCAAACCCGGCTTCGAAGCCGTGCGGGCGGCAATGCGATGCTGATACTGATCCGACCGCACATACGTGAGCGATCCATCCGGCGACCGGCTGACTTGAAATCCCAGCAGATCGCGCGCAAAGTTCTCGAACGTTTCGCGATCCGGCATGCCGACGCCGACCTGCATAATTTCGTGGATTGTCGTCATGGTAGACCTTCCCCTTTCGAAGCGACATACGACGGTCGAGAAAATCTCCCGTCAGTCCTGCCGATTTTACATCACAACGTTCGTTAAGAGACATGACAGATCTAACACATTTCTTGCGATAGGAAAATTCCAGACATTTTTTAGATTTTCTCCTGACAGTTTCAGCAATCGGCAAAAATCGCTGGCGAAACTCTTGAATATTTTGATCTCGATGGAAAAGCCGACTTTTCGTGGATGGCCTTTCTTTATCTCGGAGCTTTAACCGATCGGCGATTCGCCGTACAAATAGGATAAGCAAGCTGGGTCATAGACAGTTTGCTGTTAAATCAAGGTAGGAACCGATTGGGGCGTGTTAGAGAGAATTAACCGAGCCGTGACACTAGTTGGCAATAGCCCAACCGTTGGTTGGCTATTGCTTGCATGGACCGTTGCCACCGTCAGTTTTCCGGCGTATGGGGCGGATATTAAAATCGCCGGGCGGGCCGCCGTGCTGATGGAGATGAGCGCGGGCAAGATTCTGTGGCAGCGCAATCAAGACCAACTTCTAGCACCGGCCAGCACGACTAAAATCTTGACCGCGCTGGTTGTGCTCGAGCGGAGCAAGCTCAACGACGTCGTCAAGGTTCCTCGGGAAGCTAGTTTGACCACTGGAGGAACCGTCCATCTCCACACCGGCGAGCAACTGTCCGTTGAACAATTGCTCTATGGCATGCTGCTTGGGTCCGCCAACGACGCCGCCATCGCGTTGGCAAACCATACCGGCGGCTCTATGGCAAAATTTGTTGATCTGATGAATGGCAAGGCACGGCGTCTTGGCGCCATGCGGTCCAACTTTCACAATCCCACCGGGCTGCCGCAAAAAGGACATGTGACGACCGCGCGCGAGCTGGCGATGATAACCCGTGCAGCGCTGGCAAATCCTGAGTTTCGCCGGATCGTCGCTAACAAAAAACAAGCGTGGAAAAGCGCCAAATGGCAAGGTGAAATCAAAAACTCAAACGTTCTGTTGGAAACCTACCGGGGCGCCATCGGCGTCAAAACCGGACAAACCAGCGAAGCCGGCTTTTGCCTTGTAGCTGCGGCCGCGCGCGGGGAAGAAAGTTTCATCGCGGTGATTCTCAAAAGCACCGAGAAGTCCGGCTGGGAGGATGCGAAGAGGCTTCTCGACTACGGCTTTAACAATTTCGCGGCCAAGTAGCCTGAACTATTTAGCGAAATGCGACCGAGGATCGGCTTAGCTTCTACGCGATCGAGCGACTCTGCCCCCGCGCCTTGGACCTGCTGGCTTGTGTGAATCCTCTTAAACATGCTAACGAAGGAAATCAACGCAGGAGGTTCGCATCGATGAAGATTGTCAATCGCGATTTAACGACCGAAAAAGACGGCGTCCCCGGCTACCTCGCCCATCCAGACCGAAAAGAAGCCGGTCCCGGGGTGCTGATCGTCCATCACCATTACGGCGTGACGGGAAACATGAAAGTAAACGTCTGCAACTTCGCCAAGCTGGGTTACACGACGATCGTCCCCGACCTCTACAAGATGCTCGGCGCCGCCGACGGCGTCCATGAAGCGCAGAAAAACACAACCGACGGTCAATTCGTCGAGATCATCAACAAGGCCTGGCGTTATCTCACAGCGAGGCCCGACGTGGACGGCAAGCGCTGCGCCGTCGTCGGCTACTGCATGGGCGGGCGCATCGGCATCCACTTCGTCGCCGCGACGCCGAGCGTGCGCGCTTTCGTCGGCTATTATCCTTCGGTCCGGGACGAAGGGCCAAGCCAACTACGCCCGCGTCACCCCGACGACGCGGTGAAAGATTTCAAGTGTCCTTCGCAAATTTTCTTTGGCGCCAACGATCACGTCGCCAGCATCCCGGTGCAGCAGCGCTTGATGGCGAGTTTTCAAGCCAACGGCCAGCCGCTGGACTGGCACTTCTTCCATCGCGCCGGCCACGGCTTCGCCATGGCGGATGGAGAATGCTACGATCCGAATCTCGCCGATCACGCGTGGTCGCTGGTAGCGGATTTCTTGGGCCGGGAATTGCGGACCGAGTAATCCTAGATCCGGCCAATACAGGGGTCATGAGACCATGGAAATGAAATTTACCGCTCAGATGCGGAGGGCGCAGAGAGAATTTCTTCTATGACCGCTTAGCTTCTTTCTCAATACTCTGCCTTCTGTGGTCAGATTCCCTAATGCTTCGCAAGTTACTCGGCTAAATTATGCCCTTTTCCTTGAGCTCGGCGATTTTCTTCTCCGCGTAGCCGAGCGATTTCAAGAATTCCGCGTTATGCTCGCCGAGTTCGGGCGGCGGAGTTGGATGGGGTATTTTCGTGTCGCTGTACGCATTGGGAAATGCCACCGTGCGGATGTTCGGCCTGTCCTTGCGCTCGATAGTAATTTCCAAACCCATATGCTTGATCTGCGGGTCTTGAAACAGTTCTTGCAAGTTATACACCGGCGTGTGCGGCACGTCGTTCGCCTCCAATTGCGCCATCCAGTGGGCGCGCGGCTTTTCTTTGAAGAATTCCGCAAAGACTCTGCTCAGCTCGTTGTAGTTTTTGCGCCGGTTCGGCCGCGTATTGAAGCGCGGGTCGTCGATCAACTCCGGGTGGCCCGCCGCGTTGCACAGTCCTTCCCAAAACTTCTGCGGCGACGACAGATGAATGGCGAAGGGCAAGTCGTCTGCGCCGCTAAACGCATAGGTTTGCGACTGCATCGGCCGCGTGTACGGGCCCGGAATCTTGCCGGTAGCCAACGTGTCGGTGGCCGGTGCGATCAAGAACGCCAACACCGACCCCGCCATAGTGGTATCGACCTGCTGTCCTTTGCCGGTGTTGGCCCGGGCGGCGATGGCGCCGAGCACGCCGATGGCGGCAAACATGCCGCTCAAGCTGTCGGCGTAATTGGGACCGATAGGGCGCGGGTTTTTCGCGTCCATCAATAGACTGAGCATGCCGCCCAATCCCTGGCCGACCGTGTCGTAGGCTGGTCGTTTGACATAGGGACCCGTCGGACCGGTGCCGGTAATTGAGCAGTAAATCACTCCAGGATTGGTCTTGCTGACGGTATCGTAGTCGATGCCGAGCTTTTGCATCACGCCGGGCCGATAATTGTCCAACACGACATCGGCTTTGGCTGCCAATGCCAAAAAAATCGCTTTCCCTTCGTCGGTCTGGAGATTGAGCGTGACGCTTTTTTTACCGCGGTTGTAAGCCCAGAAATTCGGCTGATCGCCGCCCAGGTCCCAGCCACGGAATGGATCGCCGCCTTTTGGGTTTTCGACTTTGATCACTTCCGCCCCCATGTCCGCGAGCAGCATCGCGCCATAGGGTCCGGAAATAAAATTACCCAGCTCCAAGACTCTGATACCGTCTAAGCAACCCTTCATGTTATCAGACTCCTCCAACCAAACTAGCAATCAACTTTTTGAGTCAAAGAACGCGTTTGAAGCGTTCATAAGTCAACCACGGCAATAACCATCTTGGTGTTATTCTGACGCCAGCCGAAGAATCTCGACTTTTTGCAGCATGAAAATACGAGATGTCCCGCGGAGTTTATCCTGAGTTTCACCGAAGGACTCAGCATGACATTACTTGGTTTTGCGGTTTGCGGTACGGCCTCTTGGATGAAGAAGCCCTCTATGAACTCCGCGTCTCGGTGGTGAATAATCCGCTTCCCCTGCGCTCGTCTAAATTATGCCCCTGTCCTTGAACTCGGCGATTTTTCTTTCGTCGTAGCCGAGTGCCGTCAGAAACTCCCCGTTGTTCTCGCCTAACTCCGGCGGTGGAATCGGATGGGGCGCCTTGGTGTCGCTATATTCGACTGGAAACTTGACGGTGCGGATCGCCGGCTTGTTTTTGCGCTCGATCTGTATCTTTAGGCCCATGTGTTGGACCTGAGGGTCGTCGAACACTTCCTGCAAATTGTAAACCGGCGTATGCGGCACGTCGTGGGCTTCGAGCCGTTCCAGCCAGTAGGCGCGCGCTTTCTCTTTAAAACACTCCGCGAAGACCCTGCTCAACTCGTCGTAATTCTTGCGCCGATCCGGCCGCGTTTTGAATCGCTCGTCATCGATCAACTCGGGACGCTCCACGGCATGGCACAATCCTTCCCAAAATTTCTGCGGCGAGGAAAGGTGAATCGCCAGCATCGCGCCGTCCGAACAGCCAAAGGCATAGGTTTGTGACTGGCGCGGCCGCGTGTACGGACCGGGCACTCGCCCGTGGGAGAGCGTTTCCGTTGCGGGCGCGTTCAAGAACGCCAATATAGATCCCACCATCGTCGCGTCCACCTGTTGCCCTTTCCCCGTGCGCGACCGCGCCATGAGCGCGCTCAACACGCCGAGCGCCGAAAACATGCCGCTCAGGCAGTCAGAGTAGGCCGGACCGATGGGCTTGGGATTTTTCGGATCCATGAGCACGCTCATCATGCCGCCCATTCCCTGTCCGACGGTGTCGTATGCGGGCCGGTTGACGTACGGGCCCGTGGGACCGGTGCCAGTGATCGAGCAGCAAACAATTCTTTCGTTGATCTTGCGCAGAGTCTCGAAGTCGATGCCGAGTTTTTTCGTCACGCCGGGGCGATAGTTGTCCATCACCACGTCGGCGCTTTTCACCAGCCCGTAGAAAATTTCCTTGCCTTCGGCCGTCTGCAAGTTCAAGGTGATGCTTTTCTTGCCGCGATTGTAAGCCCAGAAATTCGGCTGATCGCCGCCCAGGTCCCAGCCACGAAACGGGTCGCCGCCCTTGGGGTTTTCGACCTTGATCACTTCTGCGCCCATGTCGGCCAGCAGCATCGCGCCGTACGGCCCGGAAATGAAATTGCCCAACTCCAAAACTCTGATTCCATCCAAACTACCGCTCATCACGTATCTCCTTACTCGAGGGAATTCTTACTATCCCGACTCTTGCTTCAAGCTATTGCCAATTTCAGCCGAAGGCTGATCAACCTGTGGCTGAGTGTTTTTCGGCCGCCGATGGACAGTATGTCCCGATTCGGATAATGGAACTTTAATATCTCCCATTTCACAGGAGAACAAGATGGCCACACCCCCTCCGGTAACCGATACCCTGGCGCGCTTCGTCGCCGAAACCGACTACTCCACCATATCGGCAAAAGCTTTGACCAATGCCAAGATGCATATTCTCGACACCCTGGGGGTGGCTCTGGTTGGCGTGTCAACTGACGCGCCCCGCATCGCATTGGACTATTGCAAACGCTTCGGCGACAGCCAGGAGTCGGCCCTCTGGGGGACCCGCGAGAGAACGTCCATCCCTATGGCGGCCTTTGCCAACGGCCTTTCGGCCCATGCCATCGACTACGATGACTGGGAGCCCTTCGTCCACGCCGGCCATCCCAGCAGCATGGTCGTCGGCGCGGCGCTTAGCCTGGGTGAAAAACTCGGCGCATCCGGCAGGGAGCTGCTAAGAGCCTATGCTCTCGCTATCGAAGTTCTAACAAAAATCGCAGGAGCAAGCCCCAACCTGCAAGATCGCGGCTTTCATAGCACACCGGTATTGGGAAGCCTCGGCGCGGCGGTCGGCTGCGCCGGCTTGCTCAAGCTCGACCCAGGAAAAATCAAGGCCGCTTTAGGCATCGCCGCATCCGGGTGCGGCGGCATACACCGCCAGCAAGGCTCGATGGTGAAACCCTTCCACGCCGGCAACTCGGCGCGCAACGGCGTCGAAGCCGCACTGCTGGCAGAGAAAGGCTTCACTGCGGATCCCGCTATCCTCGAGGCGCCTCGGGGTTTCTGCGATACCTTTTTCGGCAAGGACGCCTGCGACTATAACAGGATGATCGCCGACCTCGGCAAGCCCTATTTTCTCGAAGCCCCCGGTCTCGGCCTGAAGATGCACCCTTGCAGCGCGCCGCAGTTTCTTGCCGCCGATGCAGCGCTGCATTTAAATCACGAACATAAAATTAACTTCGCTGACGTGGCCAAGATCGAAGTCAGCATCCCGCCGGAGCGCTACAAGCGCCATTACCATGCCGAGGTCAAAACCGGCCTGCGCGGCAAGTTCGCCATCAACTACGTCGTCGCCCTGGGCATTATGGACGGCAAGCTGGAAATTGCCACGTTCACCGATGAGAAAGTCAACCGGCCGCCGGTGCAAGAAGCGCTGCGTAAAGTGAAGGTTATCGTCGACCAATCGATTCCCGAGCCGGGCGTCTACTGTCCGGTCACCGTGGAAATGAAAAACGGTGCGCGCTTCTCGCACACGGCACGAATCGCCAAGGGCGATCCGCGCAATCCGATGACCGAAGCAGAAGTGTTGGAAAAATTTCGTAGTAACGCCAAGTCGGTGCTCTCAGAGGCGCAAGCCGGGAAATTGGCTGCGGTGGTTCGCGGTCTCGAAGCCGTCAGCGATCTCCGGCAAGTGACGGCTCTCCTGACGCCGCTTTGACAGTTCAAGGTTCAATATTCAATGTCCCCTCGCCACCTTGGACCTTGAACCTTAAACAGTGAACTTTGAACTATTCTTATTCGGCACAACTCTTTTCAATGCCGCGCGCGGAACCTTATAGCGGTTATAGCTCCAATTGTATTGACTCGGGCAGCGTCGCACCAGGTCTTCGATGACGCGATTGAGCGCGGCCTCGTCAAAATTTTCCGCCGGCACCGAGTGATACTCGATGCGGTAACCTTCGCCGCGCGGCAGTCGCTCAGCGAAACAGGCGATCAACGCGGCGCCCGTGGCGCGCTGAAGTTTATTAACCAGCGTCATGGTATAAGCCGGTCTGTCGAAGAAATCCGCCCAGACTCCCCCTTCCGAGTTCGGCGCCTGGTCCGGCGGCAGCGCGATGCCTTCGCCGCGTTTTAGAGCGCGCAGAAGTTTTTCTACGCCTTTGAAGTCGGTGGGAGCCATGGAAATTTGCGCGCTTTCACCTCCAGACAAAATGATCGGATGGCGCCAGGCTTCCCGCGGCGGGCGATAAAGAAGCGTGAGGGGCATATGCTGTCCCGTGTAGCGGGCGGCAATGGGAAATGAACCGAGATGAGGCAAGAGAAAAATGATACCTTTGCCGCGCCGCTGCGCTTTCTCGACGAGTTCCCAACCACGGCACTCGGCACACAGACGGTCGAACTCTTCTTGTGGCGCGTACCATCCTTTGAACCATTCAGTGACGCTTTTACCTGTCTGGCTGATCGATTCCTTCAGTAGCGCCCGGTATGCCGATTCGCTCGAGCATATATTGCTCTGGCGCAGATTATCCCGTAGCCGTTTGGCGTCTCTGCGCGCGCACCAGTATCCCGACCAGCCGACAATTACGCCGACGCGGTGATACCAGCGCATCGGCACGCGACTGAGCAATTTCAAAAAAGCAACCAGCATGGGGAGTACTGCAGCGTTCAAGCCGTTCAATACGTTCAATAGGACTGGATCGATTGAAACCTATTGAACGATTTGAACGACTCCTTAGCGTACAGGCCCGTAGCCCGCCCTTCGATGGTATTTGCGGCGGTGAGTAAGTCGAACACAACCAAAGCCACCCGTTTCTCGATCCGCTTCGGTGAATAATCTGAGCCAGGTAACATTGTTAAGGGCAACTTGGCGCGGAATTCAAGACCTACTAGTGGCAGAGGTTAATCGAAATCAGTACCCGGTCGAGTAATCCTCCGATGAGCGAATTGGGTTCAAAGCGTTTTGAACGGTTTGAACTTTTTGAACGGATTGAACGCACCGCAGTTCGGCGCGTGGACATCGTTAATCAACTGCGATAAGGAACCCATTGAGTTCCCCGCGTATCCGGCGAAATCAACTTACGGAGGTTTGCCGTGCCCAGTAATCAACCTTTAGCGCCGCTCTTCGAGGCCGATCGCATCGCGATCATCGGCGCCAGCGACCGCAACCACTACGCGGTTAATGTTTTTAAGAATCTCCAGAACTTCGGTTTCGACACGTCCAAGATTGTCCCGATCAATCCAGGTCGCGCGGAGGTTTTCGGTCTCAAAGCGTACCCAACCATCGTCGATGTTCCAGGAGAAATTCCTTTGGCCGTCATCGCCGTCAACACCAAAAGTGTCGTTTCCATTGTGGAGGAAGCCGGCAAGAAAGGCGTCAAGGCCGGCGTGATTTTCGCCGACGGTTTCGCCGAAGGCGGCGAAGCAGGTCGGCAATTGGAAGGCTATCTCACCGCCGCCGCCAAGGCGGCGAATTTGAAATTGCTCGGTCCCAATTGCATGGGCTTTGTTTCGCTGCGCGCCAAGCTCGGCATCTGGGGCGGCGAGTTGCCAAAAAATATCCGCCCCGGCAACATCGGCTGCATTTTTCAAAGCAGCGGCATGATGAATCTGCTGATGAACTTCGGCGTCAAACGCGGCCTCGGCTTCCACGTCTGTGCCAGCGGCGGCAACGAGATCATTTTAAATTCTGCGGATTATCTCGCCTATCAGGCGGAGTGCCCCGAGATCGATGTAATCGCGAGCTACTTTGAAGCCGCGCCCAAAGAGCCCGAACGATTTGCCGCGGCGTTGGACCGCGCCATCGCCAACGGCAAGAGCGTGCTCATGCTTCGCGCCGGTAGAACCGAGCGCGCCAAGCGCAACGTGATCGCCCACACCGGCCAGCTTGCCGGCTCCGCCGCGGCGTGGGACGCGTTTTTCGAGCAACACGGTGCGATCATCGTTAACGACCTCGATGACCTGATCGATACCACCGCGCTGTTCGCCGGCGCCAAGCTCCATCCCGACAGGCATGAACGCGGCGTCGGGCTTATTACGATTTCCGGGGGCGATTGTACCCTGCTTTCCGACATCGCCGATCAAGAGGGCGTCGCGGTGCCGGACTTGAGTCCGGAAACGCAAAAAGTCATGGTCGATAGCTTGGAAAAGCCGACGCTGCTTGGCAATCCTCTGGATATCGAGGACCTCCAGCGCATGAAGCCTGAAGCCTTCGATCTGTGCCTGGAAAAATTTTTTCAAGAGCCAGGCATCGATATGCTCGGCATCCGGCTGAATCTGCCGGAACCCATCACGCCATCAGCGGAAAAGCTTTACACGCAGGTTTCCGATTTGAGCCGGCTAAACAATAAGCGCGTCTTTGTTCTCACCCGCGCCACCGAGCCGCCCGCTGAAGTTTGGTACGACAAGCTCAATAGCTTGGGTCTCACGTTTACAGGCGATTATCGAAAATCGCTGCGCGCCATGTACCGCCTGCGCAAGAACGAGCGCGACCGCGCCATCGGTCGCTTTTTGCCGGCGACTCGGCCAGGAGCCTCGCCAAACCGGCAGCCGTTGGGGACTGGCGTTCTATCCTACGGCGAAACGGAGACCCTTTTGCGAGACTACGGCATCGGCATGGCGCCATCGGTAATGGCGCAGTCCGCGAGTGAAGCCGCGCGAGCCGCGGAAAAGCTCGGCTATCCATGCGTGCTGAAAGTCGCCTCGATAGATATTCCGCACAAAACCGAATTCGGCGCCCTGTGGCTGGGGTTGGAAAATCGCGCGGCGGTCGAAAAAGCCCATGACGAGATGCTCGCCAACGTTCGCATGAAAAAACCGGACGCCAAAATCGAAGGCGTCATCGTGCAGAAGCAAATCAAAGGCGTCGAATGCCTGCTCGGCATTTCGCGCGACGACCAGCTTGGCCCGACGTTGGTTATGGGCCTGGGCGGCGTGTTCGTCGAAATCCTCGCCGACATCCAGATACGGATACCGCCCATCAGCGCCGCCGAGGCCAGGCGCGCACTGGGAAGTCTGAAGGGCGCGAAAGTCTTCTCCGGCGTGCGCGGCGCTCCCGCGGCAGATGTCGAAGCGCTGGCCGAAATCGCCGCGCGCCTTTCGTGGCTCGCGTTCGATCTCGGTAACGCTATCGCCGAGCTGGACCTGAACCCGGTTATGGTTTTGCCGGGCGGTGAAGGCGCGTTTGCCGTCGACGCGCTTGTGGTGGCGCGTTAAGCCCAAAACAGCAGTCAACATTTCATCAAAACAAGAATATAAACCTGCCAACGGCGCGCGGCGACTCTGCGCAAGATTCGAGTGGTGTGCTCGAAGAGCTTACAGATATACTTCCTCAGGCATATTAAAGTCTGCGCCTTCCTTCACCAATTGCTCTTGGAACATCTTGCGGATATGCGGGTCCTCGTCACGGTACTCGATGGTGTTGCCGCCCTGTTTGATGTCGAGATTCAAACCCCGCCAATCTACACCAGGGACACCCTTGACTCGCCTGGGATAGCCGCCCAGGAAGGCCAGCACACGTAAAGGTTCCTTGGATGCGCCAAAGTGACCATGGAACCAGCCGGCATCGCCCGGGGCCGCGCTCACGATGCCCCCAGGCTTGTAATCCTGTCGTTGGACCAACTCGCCCTTGCCGTCCGCCCAGGGCGTCGTTCCCACTTCGCCCGGCCATGTGATGGTGTAGCCCTTGCCGCCTAAACATAGTAGCACCGGGCCGGCTTCATGAGCGTGACACCGGGAATAGCGACCGGGCGCGTATTGCGCAATGAACCCTTGAAAACTATTTCCGGACAGGCTCCAAAAGAAAGTCCGGTGACCAACACCGCGCTGGCCATCTAGCGGCAGCTCCACGCGGTCCGCGTCTGGAATAATATTACCGTAGTTCCGCGCGCGGCCGTGGCGCGGATCCTTGCCGAGTTCGGTATGCGCCTTAAAATAATCCGCACTGCCGTCGTAGCGATCCTTGAACTGGTATGGGTTGTTGAACAGCGCGTCCAGACTCCGGTACAGGTGGAAAATCGGCGGCGCATTGGTTACCCCAAGTAACAAGGCAGGGCTGGAAGTGGCGTTGACAATACGGTGCCAAGTATTTAGCGGCGGCGAGAAAAGGCTGCCCGCCTGCCACTCGAAGGTCTGCTTCCTGTCAGCTTCGTCGCCGCTCCAGATCTCCGTCGTGCCGCGCCCTTCAAGCACGTAGAAGATCTCCTCGTACATGTGCTTTTCGGCAGTGATAGCACCCGCACCAGGAACCTCGATAACGTACATCCCCTGAAGCCCGCCGCAGCCGTTAAGCTCGATGAACGCGCCTTGAGCGCCCATGTGTCTCCAAGATCCCAAAGTCAGGTCTCGGATGTCATAGAACCCCACCGTGCCGCGGTGGATAGGGAGATTTTGCTCCTCCATGTAAACCTCATAGGGAGTGGCCTGCCGTATCCAGCGTTTAGTACCAACAAAGTCTTGCTCCATGCGTACCTATCTCCTTTGATTGTCCGGTTTATTGCACCGAGAGCCGGCCTAGTGAAGGCGTTTATAACCTGCCCGCATCACGGATTCCAGCTTTCGATTGATCCCGGATTCCGCAGTTGCGCTCAGTAGGAAGCGCGAGGCGCACCCTTCCGTAGCAAAGTCTCAGCCGAAGGCTGATCCGCCTGTGGCGGAGATGCCGTCTGCCTTTGAGCAGACATCGAGCAACGATGCTTCGAGGGAACGTTAAAGCTCGTAACAACGAAGCGCGAAATGCGCGAAATGACTTTGAAATTTTACAGCTGGACGCCTTCGCTACTCCAGGGTTCCACCTCGCTTGCCGTCTCCTCAGTCTAATTGCGGAATCCGGGTTTGATACTACCCTTTACCTACCGCGTGCCGGCGCTTTACTGGTGAAAACGTTCCACCTGTAAGCGCCCTCAGCGAGCGGCAGTCAAGGCGATGCAGCCTCGATTGTTTGACCCTGTCCTGAGGCCCCTCGAATGATCGAAGGGCTCCCAAAGAGTTTTCACACCGTCTTTTTCGTTGTATAAATGGCCTCGTCCAATATACCATGCAAAGTACGCCTGGCCTCATGGATTTCTCTGTGCGCCTTGCATCTTAGACCTTTTTGAACAGCCAGGAATCAGAGTTTTTCAACACTCTGTTTAGTTTTGATATTGGCGGGGACGAGCTACTCCCCGTTCTGTTCAACCATGGCGAAAAAACACAGTGCCGGATTGTTGCTCTATCGGCGCCGCGGCGAGCTCGAGGTCTTCCTCGTCCATCCCGGCGGACCCTTCTGGGCAAAAAAGGATGGCGGCGCGTGGTCGATACCCAAGGGAGAAATCGGCGATGGGGAAGAACCGCTGCAAACCGCCAAGCGAGAGTTTGTGGAAGAGACCGGTTTCGCCATCGACGGCGAATTTCGCCCGCTCGACCCGGTGAAGCAAGCCGGGGGCAAGGTTGTTCAGGCGTGGGTGATCGAAGCCGATTACGACCCCGCTCAGTTTCGCAGTAGTCTGTTCTCGATGGAATGGCCACCCAAGTCCGGCAAGACGCAGGAGTTCCCGGAAGTCGATCGCGCCGCTTGGTTCACGATTCCCGCAGCACGGGATAAGATCCTTGCAGGGCAAATGGGTTTGCTCGATCAGCTCGTTAGTCTGTTGAATAAGACGGACCGGTCGCCGAGATCAAAGAGCTGATCTGCGGCTTCTGGATGTATCAGGGTGAACTAAGCGATCGAATGTTTCAATCGTTCCCCATCCCGCGAAGACACCGAGATCGAAATCCGCTAGGTGTTCGAGTCTGAAGACTTCGAAGCTGAGTTCACTCCTGAGTTGCGAGCGCAAAAACGACGTCGGTGCCCCAGTCGGCTAAGAAGACGATCTCGGCGGTACGAATAAACGTAGAGAAAGTAGCCTGTCCGCTAATTTTTTTCAATGCGTCCTGTGACGCACGCTGATGTTGTCTGTCGACAGAGAAGCATCGATGGGTCCATAATGTATCAATGGATAGCGCACAGGCGTTCGGCAAGAGCCGCTACTTTCGGACGACAGTTTAATTTCAAAAGGAGATACATCGACTCAGCATGGCACAGAAATTTTACGTAGTATGGTCAGGACGGCAGACCGGTGTATTCACGGATTGGGCGACCACGCAGCGGGCCGTGGAGAAGTATGCCGGTGCGCGCTTTAAGTCCTTCTCGACCCGTTCGGAAGCCGAGCAAGCATTTGGTCGCGGCCGCTACGCAAACATTCCGTCCAAAGCGGCCAGCGAGCAAAACACCGGTACGCCGGCCAGCGAACGACGCGCCACGCATACCGCTCATCAGTTCGATGTCAGCATCTATTGCGATGGTGCCTGTGAGCCCAATCCCGGCAATGCCGGTTCCGGCATCGTCGTGTATCGAGCCGGCAAACTCGCGCAATTATGGTTTGGTCTACACAATCCCATGGGCACCAACAATACCGCCGAACTAAACGCGCTCTATCACGCATTGCGCATGGCTGAAGCAGAAATCGAGACAGACAACACCGTCGAGGTGTGCAGCGACTCGGCGTATTCGATCAACTGCATTCGCAGTTGGGCACCCAACTGGGAAAAGAGAGGCTGGAAAAGACCTGGCGGCGAGGTCAAGAACCTGAAAATTATCCAGGACTGTTACGCGATCTACCGACGCATTGAAGAAGAACTGAAGCTCACCCACGTCGCCGCCCACGTCGGCACCGAAGGCAACGAACTCGCCGACCGCATGGCCATGCTCGGGGCGCAGAGCAAAGAAAAAGAACTGCGCCTGTATCAGGAAAAAATGGATATTCCGACGCTGCTGAAGATGCGGGCGGGCTAATAAAGAAAAGCGTCGTTCCCGCAAGGGTCGTATCCTTTAAATTGAGAGGAGAACTTCGTTGAACGCAAAATATTTTGATTGCCATTTTCATATCATCGACAAGAACTTTCCCGTTGTGCCCAATCAAGGATTCATGCCCGACGCGTTTACCAGCGAGGATTATTTAGACCGCTTGAAAGCAGTCGATCTCTGCGGCGGTGCGGTGGTGTCCGGCTCTTTCCAGACATTCGATCAATCTTATCTATTCCATGCTTTGAAAGTACTTGGGCCTTCTTTTGTCGGAGTCACTCAGGTGCCGCAGACCGTGTCGGATCGGGAGTTGCAGGAACTCAACAGCGCAGGGGTTCGCGCCGTTCGTTTCAACGTCAAGCGCGGTGGTTCGGAAGAAATTCATCACTTGGAAAGCATGGCGCGGCGCGTTCATGAAGTGGTCAGCTGGCACACCGAGTTGTATGTCGATTCCACCGAGCTCGCCGATCTTTTTGATACGCTGGTATCGTTGCCGGCGGTCAGTATCGACCATCTCGGTCTCTCCAAAGCGGGTTTTCCGACGCTGCTCAAACTCGCGGAAAAGGGTGTGCGGGTAAAAGCCACCGGCTTTGGACGGGTAGACTTTGATGTGCGTCCCGCGCTGACTGATCTCTATGCTGCCAATCCACGCGCACTCATGTTCGGCACCGACCTGCCGTCGACTCGCGCGCCAAGGCCTTATCGAGACGACGATTACACACTGGTTCTGGAGACATTAGGAGAAGAAAAGGCGGCTAACGTTTTTTACAAAAACGCGATTGAGTTTTATCGGCCGACGAAGGTTGGTTAGGGAAAATGGAGCTTTTTCTTGCGGTGAGATCGCCGTGCATGTTGGCGGTAGACACCGGCACTCCCCCGCGAACTCCTGAAAAGTAGCCTGTCCCTTTGATGGTTATGAATGGGCCGCCGACAATGGTACGATTCAACGCTACGTGTGTACATGGGTTGTTGAAATTTGTCTGAGGCGAAAACTGCCGTGAAGCTGTGGGTGGGAACCAGCGGTTACAGTTACAAAGCCTGGCTGGGAAATTTTTATCCCGAGGGTCTCTCGGCAAAGGGAATGCTGAGTTTCTACGCCTCGCGGCTGCCTGCTGTCGAGATCAACAACACTTTTTATCGGCTGCCCAAGGAAAGCATGCTTCAGTCCTGGGCGGAACAGGTGCCGGCGGAGTTTCGCTTTGTCCTTAAAGCGCCGCGGAGAATTACCCATCAGAAACGGCTCAAAGACGCCGCAAGCGAAGTCGAATATCTATTTCGCGTGGAAACGGCATTGGGCTCGCACACCGGCGCCGTTCTTTTTCAGCTCCCGCCCTATCTCCGAAAAAATTTGCCGACACTCCAAGAATTCTTGTCCATTTTGCCGACGGACCGAGCGGTGGCTTTTGAGTTCCGCCATTCGTCCTGGTTCGATGACGAAATCTTCGACTGCCTGCGGCAGCATGATTGTGCGCTATGTATGGCCGACATGGATGAAACGGAAAATTTCAACCTGATCCCGACAGCAACATGGGGCTACGTCCGGCTCCGGCGCTCCGAATACAGCCGCGCTGATCTGCTGGATTGGAAAGGACGAATCCTGTCGCAGCAATGGGATCATGCATATATATTCTTCAAGCACGAGGATGAAGGCATCGGTCCGAAGCTGGCCGGAGAATTTCTAGCACTTCCAGGTTCAGCATAGACGCAGCGGGAATGCGGCCGCGGCACAAGAACCTGGCTCAATCAGCTAATCGTCCAGCCGAAAACCCAGTTTGATCGTCACCTGCCAGTAATCCACTTTGTTGTCGGCGACGTAACCGCGTGTATCGACCACTTGAAACCAGTGAATATTGTGGAGCGTCTTGCCCGCCTTGGTAATGGCGTTTTGAATGGCCTCTTCCATGGAAGTGTGCGAGGATCCCGTGAGTTCAATCTGCTTATAAGTATGATCATCCATTGGAGCCTCCCCTTATGCGTTATGTTCGGAACAACCCCTTTTGCATAACCACGATCTTCCCCTAGCAATCATTCAAGCATGGCAGAATAGCGAGTCAAGATGGAAGAATAAATTGTTGAAAGTTTTGCGTTAGCGTCGCTACGAACGCTTACCGCTGCAAGAGTTTAGACAGAGGAAATGGAGACAGGCTGCTTTTGCTACTTATTTTAAGGAGTCCACAATTGAGTAACCAAACAGCGACCGAGGGGTGAGACCTGGAGAGCGCGGGCACAGGAGCGCAAAGGTTGTTTTCAGGCCCTGCCGGCGGGCATTTCCACCTATGGAGAGGACGGGGTGGTGGCCGGC
>DATBLC010000271.1:0-27991 GCA_036555515.1 Binatia bacterium | reverse complement strand
TGCCGAAACCGGGGATGGTGCCCATGTCGATTTTGCCGATGTGCACCGTCACAGAGCCGTCTTCGTTGACTTTCACGATGGCGCCGCCGCCGGGACCGGCGCTCTCGATCCATGAGCCGGTGGCGATGCCGATGCCCTGGTGCTTTTCCAGCTTCACTTTGCCCCAGCCGATTTTTTCCTTCGCGATGCGGATAGTTTCACCCAACGAAACATCGCGTAGCTTGGGCACGCCGACGATCCTGTCACCGGGTTTCGGCGTATTCTTCAGGCGAAACTCTGCCGGGTCCATGCCGAGCCTGGCAGCGATGGAGTCCATATGCGATTCGACGGCGAACGCGGCCTGCGGTCCGCCCGGGCCGCGCACCGGGCCGCAGACCTGCTTGTTGGTGTAAACCGTGTAGCCCTCGATATGGCAGTTGGGCATCAAGTACCAGCCGCCGAGCATGTTAGTGCAGCGGCCGCCGGCTTGCACGCCAAAACCCGAGTAACCGCCGGCGTCGTAAAATATTTTGCCCGTGCGGGCGACGATGGTGCCGTCTTTTTTCACGCCGGTCTTGATATACATTTTCGCGCCGGCGCGGATGGTCGTCGAGATGGTTTCCTCGGCTTTGTCGAGGACGATCATCACCGGCCGCTTGGCCTTGATCGCCAAGAGTCCGCAGATAGGCTCGATGGCGGCGCCCGAGGTGATGCCGCTGCCCTTGCCGCCGAAGCCGCCGCCCAAGCCGGCGGAGATCACGCGCACGTTGTTGAGCGGCAGGCCGAGCGTCTTCGCCACCTCCTGGCGCACCGGGAAGGGCGCCTGGGCATTGGCCCAAACGGTGAGACGGCCGTTGGGCTCCACCTGCGCCGCGGCGATGCGCGGCTCGAGATACTGCGGGTGGATCATCTTGGTTTCGTAAACTTCGTCGACCACGATATCCGCTTCGGCCATCGCTTTTTCGGCATCGCCGACATGGACAACGGTGTGGCCGCAAATATTTTTAAGCCCCGCATCCGCGGGAATAGTTTTCGGCAGCGGCATGTCTTCATGCAAGGTCGGCGCGTCCGGCTTAATCGCTTCTTCCGGATCAATGACCACCGGCAGCGGCTCGTAAACGACCTTGATTTTTTTGAGCGCTCGCTTGGCGATGGCCGGCGATTCGGCGGCGACAGCCGCGACCGGGTCGCCCATAAAACGAACTTTGCCGCGCGCGAGGATATGGCGGTCGATGTAACTGCGGCCGTAACGCACATTCGGCGCATCGGCGGCGGTGACCACGGCGTGCACTCCCGGGAGCGCCTTGGCTTCGCTGGTATCGATGCTGACGATCTTCGCGTGGGCGTACTGGCTGCGCAGGATCGCGCCGTGCAGTTGGTCTTTGAGCATCAGGTCGATGCCGTAAACGCCCTTGCCGAGGACGCGCTCGACGCCGCCCATGCGAGCTGGGCTGCTGCCGATAATTCTCAATTCAGCTTTGGCCATGACTTAACCCCTCCCTGCCATGCGATCGGCGGCGAGCTGGATCGCGTCGACGATCTTGTTGTAACCGGTGCAGCGGCAGATGTTGCCGGAGACCGCTTCTTCGATATCTTCCGCCGTCGGTTTGGTGGTGCGGTCGAGCAGCGCTTTGACCGACATGATGTAGCCCGGCGTGCAGTAGCCGCACTGCACCGCGCCGGTGTCGATGAAAGCTTGTTGCACGGGATGCAATTTCTCACCGTCGGCTAGGCCTTCGATGGTTATGATCTCGGCACCGTTGGCGTCGGCCGCCATGGTCACGCACGAGTTGATGGGCTTGCCATTATGAATAACCGTGCAGGCGCCGCACTCGCCCGTGTTGCAGCAAAGCTTGCTGCCTTTCATTTCCAAGGTGTCGCGGAGAAATTCCAAGAGCGAGGTGGACGCTTCGGCGCTGGCGATGACCGATTGGCCGTTGATCTTTGTGCTGATGGTGACGCTCATTATGCTACCTCCTTGCCGGTGGCGGCTTTCCAGGTTTGTTCCAGACCGCGGCGGGTCAAAGCTTCGACGATCCAGCGGCGGTATTCTGCGCTGCTACGCTGGTCGGTGATGGGGCTCGACTCCGACGCAGCCATGGCCGCGGCCTCTTTGAGCAGTGCCGCGCTGGGCGCTTTGCCGCGCAGCAGGGCTTCGGTTTTAGAAGCGCGCAGGGGTACCGGCGCTACGGCGCCCAGTCCAATGCGGACATCTTCGAGTTTACTCTTTGTTGCATCCGGCGTGATCAACACCGCGACGCCAACCATGGCAATATCCATGGCACCTCGCACGGCGTGCTTCAAATAGACGCCTTTGCTGCCGGCTGCGGGGTAGGGCACGTCGATTTCGATCAAGAGGCCATTGGCACCTGCGCTGCTCCTGCCCGGTCCTTGAAAAAACGATGTGAACGGCACGACTTTCTCGCCGTCGGCGAACGCGAGCCTCGCTTTCGCTTCGAGCGCGAGCAGTGGCGTCAAGGTTTCCCCAGATGGCGATGCGCGGCAGATGTTGCCGCCGATGGTTGCGGTGTTGCGGATCTGCAGGGAGGCGAACTGATGCGATGCGTCCCACAGCACCGGCAACTTGGTACGCACCGCCGCGCTGGTTTCGAGTTCGCGGATCGTCGCCAGGGCGCCGATGCGCAGGCCGGCGCCGTTCTCTTTGATGCCCTCAAGACCCGGGATTTTCTTGATGTTTACCAGGCAGCCCGGCTCTTCCTTATATTTGATATCCACCATTACGTCGGTGCCGCCAGCGATGACTTTGGCCTCCGCGCCATGCTTCGCCAACAGCGACAAGGCGTCGCCGATGGATTTGGGTTCGAAATATTCCATGTTTCTCTCTCCCGTTGGGATGTTTTTGTATAGAACCCTCATAGCCCAAGTTGGAGTTTGATGGCAAGGGCATGACGCAATCTCCAGCTGACAGGCAGTTTGACGAAAGTGATTTTTCCTTGTTAGATACTGCGGCAAAGTGATGCACGAGCCGTACGGGTGCAAAGATTAGGCTCAGCTTCAACTCGTCGACGGAGATTTTAGGAGAGCAAGGAATGGCGAACAGACCCGGTTTCTTCGATGCGGACGGACATGTCTACGAACTCGATTATCAGATCATCGAGTATCTCGATCCGCCCTTTCGCGGTCGCAAGGAATTGCTGCGCCAGCCGCTTATCAACTCCGGCGATGGCTGGCATCGGATTGCTTTGGGTCTCGGCCGGGGCCAAGGCGGCGTGACCGGCGGTGAAATTACCGCGCAACACTGGCTCGATGCGCTGGATCAGGTCGGACTCGACGGCACGGTTTTGCATCCGACACTGGGACTCAACATCGGCCAGGTGAGAGATCCCGAATGGGCCGCGGTGGTCGCTCGCGGTTACAATAATTGGCTCTACGATAAGTACTTGAACGTGAGTCCGCGGCTCAACGGGCTTGCCGTCCTGCCGGTGCAGAACCCTCCGGAAGCCGTGAAGGAGCTCACGCGCGCGGTCAAAGAATTGCACATGGTCGGCGCAATTATGCCGGCGGCGGGAGTCAATCGGCTGCTCGGCGACCCGTCGTACTATACGATTTATGAAGCAGCGCAAGAACTAGACGTCGCGCTCTCGGTGCACACCGGCGGCGTGCCCCAACTCGACATGCGTTTTTTCGATCGCCTGATCGATGTCCGCTGTTTGCAGCATCCCATCGGGCAGATGCATCAGATGGTCAACATGATGTTCAGCGGCGTGTTCGACCGCTTTGCCAATTTGCGCATGGCCTTCTTAGAATCCGGCTCCGCCTGGGTGCTTTGTGCGCTGGAGCGCATGCAGAGAGAGCACGAGCACTGGGCGGTGCTGCTGCGCGATTTAAAAAAGCCGCCGAAGGAGCACTTAAAAAGCGGGCGGCTCTATTTTGAGGCGGAGCTCGAGGACGAGCTCCTGCCATACACCGTAAAGTTGCTCGGCGACCGGGCGTTCGTGTTTGCCTCCGATTTTCCCCATTTCACGCGCGCCGACCATATCGCCGAAGGCATCAAGCGTTTCCGAGAGCGCCGCGATCTGTCCGATGAAACCAAAAGGCTGATCCTCGGCGATAATGCCAGGCGCCTGTATAAAATCGCTACGACTTACTGATGGCCGGTGCCGGTGGCGAAGGAGGTCCCGCAAATGATCAGGTTAAGAAATATAACCGTTTCGTTGGCCGCGTTGGCGTTCGGTCTTATCAGTGCGGGCGATACAGCTGCGCAGTGGGAGGTCAAGTGGGAAAAAACCGTCGAGGCGGCAAAGAAAGAAGGCGAGCTTTCTATCTACCTCAACGCTCCGGCGCAGGTGCGGCCGGTGTTAACCAAAGCCTTTGAGGAGAAGTTTGGAATCAGATCCTATGTCGTGACCGGCACAGGTCCGGAATTGTCGAGAAAAATAGTGTCCGAGTATGCCGCCGGGGTTCACCAAGCCGATGTGAGTTTTCAAGGATGTTCCACGCTCATTGCGTTAGTCGGGACCCATGGATATTTAGCGCCGATTCAACCCATGCTAATCCTGCCGGAGGTGAATGACCCAAAGGTCTGGTTCGGCGGCAAGCTCAATTATGACAAGGCGGGCCTGGCTTTTAGATTCATCAACCATTCGCTGCCGCCGCTGGTTTACAACACCGACCTGGTGAAAAAGAATGCCATCCACTCTTATCTTGACCTGCAAAAACCCGAGTGGAAGAAAAAGATTCTCATGCATGATCCCTCCGTGCTCGGGGCGGGAGCCAACGGCATCAGCTATCTCGCGACTCTTTGGGACGCCAATAAGGCGAAAGATTTCTTGAGCGCCCTGTTGAAGACACAGGAGGCCGGGATCACGCGGAACTATCAGCAACAAGTAGAATGGGTGGGACAGGGGAAATATGCCGTCGGCCTCTGGCCAAATCCCGGGCAGGTCGCGCGCTACTTGAAGGCCGGCGCGCCCATCACCGTCACTCATTTAAAAGAGGGCGCGGTGGCTTCGCCAGCCTTCGGCTGCCTGGGGGTGGCAGCGAAACCCGCGCATCCCAGTGCCACCGCGGTATTCGTCAATTGGTTTTTAAGCCGCGAAGGCCAGTTCCTTGCGGTGAAGTCCTATGAACTGCCGAGCGCGCGGTTGGATGTTCCGCCCACGGGGATACTGAAAGAATTCGTGATTGCCGCCGATCAGAAGATTTTCGTTGAGAGCGAGGAATTCAACGCGCAGCAAGAAAAGTGGATTCCGGAGTGGAAGGCGATCGTGGAGTCAGCCAAATGAGCGTGTCGCAAGAACTCAAAGGGAAAATGTCCACCGCTTGCGCGATTCTCCAGTGGGAGCTGGCGAATATGTGGGGCCATGTAAGCGTGAGGTCGCCTGACGGCGATGGGTTTTCGTTGATGCCCATTCGGCGGCCGGTCGATCCAAAAATTCCCGCGGATGATCTGCTCGAGTACGACCTCGATGGCAAGATGACTTCCGGACGGCGCGATGCCATCGACGAGATATTTTTCTACAGCTGCCCATATCGAGCCAATGACGAAATCGGTGCGGTGATTCACTGTCATCCGGAGATGGCCACCGCGCTGGCGGCGGTGGGCCGGGAGATTGCGCCGATCCACACCAGCAGCGCCAGGTTCGAGAACGGCGTGGCCGTGACGCCGTTTCTCTACGGCTACTGGCTCGAACACGGCGAAAAGGCCATGAGAGCAATGGGCGACGGCTGCGCCGTGCTCATCCGCGGGCATGGCGCGATCGTGACGGGCAGGACACTTGAAGAAGCGTGCATCAACATGGTGCAGCTCGAACGTACGGCAAAGTTGATCCTTATGAGCCACGCTATCGGAGAACCGCAGTCCCTGTCCGCCGCGGAACTCGAAGAGTTCAAGTCCGTGGCTGGCCTCAGGGCGCGAGGCAAGGCCGATCCGGCGATCGCATCTTTCATGGAGTGGAGTTACTACGAATCGCTGATCAAGCGCGGCGAGCGCTGGAGCCGGCTATAATCCGCCGGCGCGCCGTTCGCTCATTACGGTTTGAGACCGACGATCACTATCATAAAATTCCTCAAATCATGGTTCGTTTGTCTTCAACTATCTTCAGTGAAACAGGCCGTGCGGAATGCTGGACCTCCCAAGCTAGCAAGTCCCCATCGTTTGTGCCATTCATTCGCGACCCATCTCCTGGAAGACGGGCATGACATTCGTAGTATTCAGGAGCTCCTCGGCCACACCGACGTCTCTACTACTATGATTTACATACACGTGTTGAACCGTGGCGGTAGAGGGGTGAACAGCCCAGCCGATCGACTATGATAATTCGATCGCTGGCCGAAAAAGCCGCCGATCGTTAGGGAGCTAAGCCGCCGCGCTGGACGGCTTTTGGCGGGAACTTTTTCGTTGACAAGTTTCAGTAGCTGAAGGATATTGCAAGCGATTTGAGTTTTCGTTGTCGGAGCTGGCGCCGGGCTAACCCGACCAGCCAATGTAGGCCCATACGGCGGCTCACTTAATAGTTCGGCCACCGGAGGCGATCGTTGTTGCGGCACCCCGCCCCGGGTTGCAGGTTCCGCGAGGGCAACCGGCGCAGACAGTGACGAGGAGTAGTGCGATTACTCGTTTTCGCCAGCTATGGCTTAAGGCCCGGTACAGCTTCTGGTTTCTTCCCGCACTCTACCTCCTCGTGGCGGTCGTACTCGCGGTCGCGCTGATCGAGGCTGATGGGTGGTTCCCGCCGGGCACGTTCGAGCGTTGGCCGCGGCTGTTCGGCTCCGGGGCCGAAGGCGCGCGGGCCTTGCTCACGGCCGTCGCCGGTTCGATGATCACGGTCGCGGGCGTGGTGTTCTCCATCACCCTCGTCGCCCTGTCGCTCGCCTCCAGTCAGTACACGTCGCGGGTACTCCGGAACTTCCTGAGTGACCGGGTCACCCAATCCGTTCTCGGCGCGTTCGTCGGCATCTTCGCCTACTGTCTCGTCGTGCTGCGGACGATCCGCGGCGGCGACGAGGGGCCGTTCGTTCCGTCTGTGGCCGTGCTGGTCGGGCTGCTGCTGGGGTTCGTTGGCATTGGCGTGCTGATCTACTTCATCCACCACATCTCGACCTCCATCCAGGCGAGCCACATCCTGGCCGCCGCGACCGGAGAGACTCTCCGGGCCGTCGATAACTTGTTCCCCGAAGGAGTGGGCGACGAAGGCGCGGCCAGGGTGCGGGAAACGGTCGGTGCCGGGGGCAGCTGGCACCCCGTAGCGGCCGTCCGAACGGGGTACGTCCAGAGCCTTGACACCGGCGGCCTGTTGGCCTTCGCCAGCCAGCGCCGGACGGTGGTGCGCATGGAGAGGCGGGTCGGTCAGTTCGTCATCGAAGGGGAGCCGCTGGCCGCCGTTCTCGGTGTCGCCCCGAGCGACGATGACCTTCGCCGTCTCCGCGGGTTGTACGCCATCGGCCGCCAGCGGACGGTGGAGCAGGACGCGGCCTTCGGGATCCGCCAGATCGTGGACGCTGCGCTGAAGGCGCTCTCGCCCGGTGTCAACGACACGACCACCGCCGTGATGTGCATCGACCATCTGACGGCCATCCTGGTTCGACTGTCGGACCGCCGGATCGAGTCCTGCTATCGCAGTCAAGACGGGGAACTGCGACTGCTCACCTGCGGCCCGACGTATGCCGACCTGGTCAGCGAGGCGTTCGATCAGATCCGCCAGAACGCCGGCGGCAACGTAGCCGTTCTGGAAGGCTTGCTCGGCTCACTCGAACTGTTGGCGGGTCGGACGAAAGCCCCGTGGCGGCGGGATGTCCTGTTGGAGCACGCCCGTGCGGTGGCCGAACTGAGCTGGCAGAGCCTGTCGGCCCCGCGTGACCGCAGGCGCGTTGCAGACCTATCGGCCCGCACCCTCGGATCCCTGGGCGGGGATGCAAAGGCCGAACAAGGCGCTGCACCTGACCCCTGCCTCAAAGGCAGCGGGGGCAGGTGAGCTTGGTCGTTAGACGTAATCACGGTAGCGCCAGGGTGATGACAAAAGGCACACATGTTGGTATGATGGCTCTGTGGAGCCATTCCGGTGGAATCCGGACAAGAATGAACGCCTAAAGGTTGGGCGTGGCATATCCTTTGAAGAGATCGTTGCTGCGGTTGAGGGAGACGGCCTAAAGGACGTTCTGGTTCATCCGAACCCGCGGCGATACCCGGGTCAGGTTGTGCTCGTTGTGGCCTACCGCGACTATATTTTTCTTGTCCCTTCGGTCGAAGAGAAAACGCATTACTTTCTGAAGACCATCATTCCAAGCCGGAAGGCAACGCGAGATTATCTTGGAACCGGAGAGACCGATGAAGAAGCTTGACCGATTTGAGCGGGAGATACTTGGCGCCTATGAAAAGGGGGTGCTGGTATCGGTTCGTCCGACGAAAGCCCAACTTGCCGCATTTCGCGAAGCCGCGCGTGCCACCTTTGTGAAGAACAAGCGCGTGAACATCCGACTTTCTGAAGCCGACCTGTTGGATCTTCAAGCTCGCGCTCATGAGGAAGGAGTTCCTTACCAGACTCTGATCGCCAGCGTGCTGCATAAGTACGTTTCCGGACGTTTGCACGAAACGAAGTCACGTCTAACCACCCGCTCAACACGGGCGCGCGCAAAGTCAGCGCGCGCCGGTTAGCGTTAGACGGCTTAGAGCGATCTAACGGTGCTATACTAAAGCAGGTTGAAAGTTGAAGATGAAAGTTTGAAGCGAGGAATACCGATGCGAGAGAACGAGGTGAGGAGCCAGCCTATTGCTGAAGTAAAGAGTCTTAAGAGTCTATTAAAATATCAAGAGAGTTCTGTTGTTAGCCGGGTTTTGCTAAAGAATCCCGGCGGCACGGTGACATTATTTGCGTTTGGTAAGGGAGAAGGACTCAGCGAGCATACTGCTCCATTCGATGCGTTGGTGATATGTATTGAAGGTGAAGCAGAGATACAGATCTCAGGGCAAAAGCACCGGCTACAGGAGGGAGAGACAATAACAATGCCAGCGAATCAGCCTCATGCAGTGCAAGCAGCCAGTGATTTCAAGATGCTGCTGGTTATGATCAAGGCATAAAAAAAAGCGCCGCTCAGCGACTTCAGCCGCTGTCTAATTGCGGTGCAGCGGACGGCGCGAAAAGCTGCGCCGCCGCTACCTTTAGCGTTATAAAGACGATAGAAAGAGCATCGAGTGAAGCGGTCTCGATTAGGGTAGGTTCTTATAAGCCCGATCGCAGCCACCCCTGGCCTTGCGGAGTGTTTATCGTGCATACTTCGGTTCACCCGTAATCACGATCATCAACCAGAGTCCGCCTCAGGTACACGACATAGTGCTTCGTGGAAATTCATTCGTCAAAGCCGTCGGCCCGATTCGAGCCGGAGCTACGCAAGCAATAGTGGTGGATCCGTGGGGAGAATCGGGGTTGATGATAGGAGTTCGTGGCCAACGGTCACCGAATCACAAAGGATGATCTGGCGTATATCGAGAGCTCCGGTGGTTACTGCGTCACCCCCTAATTGACGACCAGTTGGAGATTCGGCCAATCGATAGTGGATTCTGTTTTGCGATTCGGCGTGCTGTATAACATCGCGTTTCAGTTGGCGGTTTGGACCGCGGCTGAGCGCGAGCGGCGCGCCGAGTCAGACCCAAGGACTGATTGGAACGTCCAGGCCTGTTTCTTCACGTAGCTCCCGGCAAGCCGCCTCCTCAAAGCTCTCACCGGATTTCACGCCACCGACCCCGGTCATCTTCGCGATCTCACCGAGGCTTGATTGCCTCCAGGCTTTGGTGGATAAAACGCTATATATCGCCAGATACCCGCGGCTGTCCGCCTTACGTTAAGTATGGCAACTGACTTCGCTAGGAGGAGTTCGATGCGTATTGCAGTAATCGGTGGTACAGGCACCGCCGGTCGCCACACCGTCGAGGCCTTGCGGCGGGCGGGACACGACGCCGTTGTGGTCGCCCGCTCGCGCGGCGTCGATGTCTCAACCGGCGAAGGTCTCGATGACGCCCTCGCCGGAGTCGACGCCGTCATCGACGTCACCAACGTGCAGGCTCCCGACGCCGAGGTGACCAAGAAACTCTTCGCCGCCGCTACGCGAAACATCCTGGCCGCTGAGCGACGGGCGCAGGTGAGACACCATGTGCTGCTGTCCATTGTTGGCGTGGATCGTATCGAGGGCAACGCGCACTACGCCGGCAAGCGCCTGCAGGAAGAAATTCTCTCTTCCGGTCCGATTCCGTTAACGATCCAGCGCGCCACGCAGTTTCATGAATTCGCCGGGATGGTGGTCGAGTGGACACGGCAGGGCAATATCGCGACTGTGCCTCCCCTTCTGGTGCAGCCGGTCGCAGCCTCTGACGTCGGCGATGTTCTTGCCGAGATCGCCGCGGGCGAGCCGCAAGGCCGCACCACCGACCTTGCCGGACCGGAGCCCCAGGATTTGGTCGACATGGCCCGGCGCACGCTGTTAGCTCGGGGTGAGTCTACCCAGCTGATTCCAAGCTGGAGGAGCGGCCTATTTGGGGTGGAGGCTGCCGGTGAGATGCTCTTACCCGGTCCGGAGGCACGGCTTGCCCCGACCACGTTCGACGCATGGCTCACAGTGCAGGATGTGACCGCGCCGTCACTCCGATGATCCATAGATGCCCCAGACCCTTCGACCACGGCTACCGCCACGCCGTTCAGCATAACAGGGTTGGCGATCTGCAAGACAGAGGAGGAACGTGCTCAAGGACACATGACTCTGAACGATATCGCGAAGATGGCCACACACGCCAACGTCAAGACTGTGGTATTGACGCACCTGACCCAACGGATCGGTACTGACGATTACACGCCATGGGCCGAGGAGGTGAAGAAACACTTTTCCGGCCAGGTGCTTATCGCCGAAGATCTGATGGAGTCTTGACGCTTATCAAAGTAGACCTGAAAGTAACGGAGAATGGAAAGTTGATCGCAAATAAACGAATTCCCGCGGAAGCGGAACCTAGAAGCCTTTGGATTTCCTGGAATCTGGGACGCCCCCTCCTCGCGAAAGCGGCGCTCGATTGAATCACAGACTTCCAAGACAGTGCCCTAGGAGACGCTGACAGAATGTTCTCGACGAGTCTGATAGCCTGTTCCATGCGCGACTTTGGAGAAATGAATAATTGTAGGTGATTCCGCCTCCGGTCCGAAGGGAAAAGCAGACAACTGTATCCGCTTTCGGTCGCCCCGTTAATCTCGGGCTGGCAAGCCGACTAGGTTCACGCGTTGCAAAAACTTATGGTCCCGTTTTGTCTTCCCGTCCTGGTACGCACATAGTATTCGACCCAAAATGATGGTGTTATGAGCGCGTTTGGTCATCCCAATGGAGGATATTTGCGGCACAGCGCTTGCGTAACGACTGCAATCAGTTTAGAAAAAAAATTTGAGCGTACCGCAAGGGCTAACAAAGCCGGGCCAGCCCGACGACTCTGTAAAAATAAATAACGAGTCCGTGATGCCATTCGCAATAGTCACAGTCGGCGAATTCGCCAACATTTTTCTCGTCGCGATTCTCACCTACACCGCGATCGTGTGGGCGCGGCGCGCGCAGGCCGCGTTCAATGAATAGGAAACGAAAAAACAACACCGGCGGAAAGACGGATCGCCGAATGGGCCTAGAGGTCTTCGCCGAGGGCCGCGAGCGCGTCGTCATTGACGCCGTTAGGCCGGTTGTGGACGGCGGCCGGTTCGCGATCAAGCGCGTCGACGAAGAGCGGGTTGTTGTGGAAGCCGATATCTTTGCCGACGGCCACGATGAATTGTCGGCGGTCCTCCTCTATCGCAGTGGAGAGCGCGGTCTGTGGATCGAAGTGCCCATGCAACCGTTGGCTAACGATGTTTGGCGCGCTGAATTCCAAGTCGTCGGACCAAGCGACTATTACTACACTGTCCGAGCGTGGGTCGATCGCTTCAGATCGTGGCGCCACGGCTTTGCGAAAAAGGCGGAAGCCGGGCAGGGTGACGCCGTCGACCTGTCGGGCGGAGCCGAAATCGTGGCGCTTGCCGCCGAGCGCGCTAGGGGCGACGATCGCAAGATCCTTGAACGCTTCGCCAAGGCGCTGCGCGGAAAAACTGAGGAGGCCTCTCAGCTGGCGTTGACCGACGAACTGTCCGCGTTGATGGCGCGATACCCCGACCGGCGTTGGCCGGTTACCTACAGCAAAGAACTTCGCGTCAGCGTGGATCGCAAAAAGGCCCGTTTTAGTACCTGGTACGAAATGTTTCCACGCTCCTGTGCGCCGAAGCCCGGCGTCCATGGGACGTTTAAGGATTGCGTCGCGCGGCTGCCCTACGTTGCGTCTATGGGATTCGACGTCCTCTATCTGCCGCCCATCCATCCCATCGGGACGTCGTTCCGCAAGGGTAAAAACAATTCCGTCAGCGCCGAGCCGACCGATGTAGGCAGCCCCTGGGCAATCGGCGCGAAGGAGGGCGGTCATAAGTCGATTCACCCGCAACTGGGGACGCTAACGGATTTTCAGGAATTGGTTGCGAAGGCCAAGGAGCATGGTCTGGAAATCGCCCTCGACATCGCTCTTCAATGCACGCCAGATCATCCGTACGTGAAAGAGCACCCCGAGTGGTTTCGTAAACGTCCTGACGGTTCGATCCAATACGCCGAGAATCCACCCAAAAAATATCAAGACATTTATCCCATCGACTTCGAGAGCGAGGACTGGAAAACGCTTTGGCGGGAGCTGAAAAGTGTTCTCATCTTTTGGTGCGACCAAGGCGTACGCATATTTCGCGTCGATAATCCGCACACCAAGGCGTTTCCGTTTTGGGAATGGGTCATCGTAGAGGTTAAGAAAAAGTATCCCGACGTGATCTTTTTGGCCGAAGCTTTCACGCGTCCAAAAGTCATGTACCGGCTGGCCAAGCTCGGCTTCAGCCAGTCTTATACTTATTTTGCCTGGCGCAACACAAAAGCGGAGCTAACCCAATATTTCACCGAGATCACTCAGACCGAAATCGCGGAATATTTCCGGGCGAATTTGTGGCCCAACACGCCGGACATCTTGACCGAGTACCTGCAGTTTGGCGGTCGCCCCGCGTTCGTCGCGCGCCTGGTGCTCGCCGCCACTCTCGGGGCGAATTACGGCATCTACGGTCCGGCCTTCGAGCTTTGTGAAAATGTCGCGCGCCAGCCGGGCAGTGAGGAATATCTCGACTCGGAGAAATACGAGCTCAAACATTGGGATTTCGCTAAAAGAGATAGCTTGAAGGAGATCATCGCACTCGTGAACCGCATCCGGGGCGACAATCGCGCGTTGCACAGCGACCGCAGTCTGAGATTTCACCAAGTCGATAATTCCGAGCTCATTTGCTTCAGCAAACAAACCGACGACCTGACCAACGTAATCGTCGTCGTCGTGAATCTAGATCCTCATCATAGCCAGTCCGGCTGGGTCGAGCTTGAGGCAAAATCGCTCGGGCTGCAACCCCAACAACCCTATCAGATGCATGAACTGTTAACCGGCGCGCGCTATCTCTGGCATGGCGCGCGAAACTTCGTGCAGCTCGACCCCACGAGTGTGCCGGCGCAAATTTTCCGAGTGCGCCACCGGCTGCGTCGCGAGCAAGATTTCGATTATTTTCTATAACGGAAATGAGAAGAGTATGAACGGCAGATCACACAGCGCATCGATTCTGGAGGATCAGGCGCAGTGGTACAAGGAAGCGGTGATCTACGAAGCCCATGTGCGCGCCTTTTGCGACGGCAACGGCGATGGCATCGGCGATTTCATCGGCCTGACGGCGAAGCTCGAATACCTACAGGACCTGGGCGTTACCGCGCTCTGGCTCTTGCCGTTTTATCCTTCTCCACTGCGCGATGACGGTTACGATATCGCCGAATACACAAGCATTCACCCCGATTATGGCACGCTGCAAAACTTCAAGGCGTTTCTGCGCGAGGCGCACCGGCGCGGCATCCGCGTCATTATGGAATTGGTCATCAATCACACATCCGACCAGCATCCTTGGTTTCAACGCGCGCGCACTGCTGAAACCGGCAGTTCGGCGCGTAACTTTTATGTCTGGAGCGACAGCCAGGACAAATTTCCCGAGGCGCGCATCATTTTCAAGGACTTCGAGCCTTCCAACTGGTCGTGGGATCCAGTCGCCAAAACTTACTACTGGCATCGGTTCTATGCGCACCAGCCGGACTTGAACTTCGACAATCCGGAAGTAAAGAAATCCGTCTTTGGTGTTCTGGATTTCTGGCTCGACGTGGGTGTCGATGGCCTCCGGTTGGATGCCGTGCCCTATTTATATGAGCGCGAAGGCACAAACTGCGAAAATCTCCCGGAGACCCACGCCTTCTTGAAGGAGCTCCGGCGGCATGTCGACAAAAAATACAAAAACCGCATGTTGCTTGCCGAGGCGAACCAATGGCCGGAGGACGCGGTCGGCTATTTAGGCGACGGCGACGAGTGCCATATGGCGTTTCATTTCCCGGTGATGCCACGGCTATTCATGGCGCTCCATATGGAAGACCGTTTTCCGATTATCGATATCCTGCAACAAACCCCGCCGATACCGGAATCGAGCCAGTGGGTGATGTTTCTGCGCAATCATGATGAGCTGACACTGGAAATGGTTACCGATGAGGACCGCGATTACATGTACAAAGTTTACGCCAACGATCCGCAGGCGCGCATCAACCTCGGCATCCGTCGGCGCTTGGCGCCGCTCTTGGGCAACAATCGGCGGCGCATCGAGCTGCTCAACAGCTTGCTGTTCTCGTTGCCCGGCACGCCGGTGATCTACTACGGCGACGAGATCGGCATGGGCGACAATATCTACCTCGGCGATCGCAACGGCGTGCGCACGCCCATGCAATGGAGCGCCGACCGCAACGCGGGCTTTTCCGTCGCCAATCCGCAAAAGTTGTATCTGCCGGTGATCATCGATCCCGAGCATCATTACGAAACGGTCAATGTCGAGGCGCAACAACAAAATCCCAGCTCGCTCCTCTGGTGGATGAAACGGCTGGTCCTACTGCGCAAGAGCTACCGCGCCTTCGGCGAAGGTAGCATCGAATTTCTCTTGCCGGAAAATCGTAAAGTACTGGTTTTCATCCGGCGCAATCAGGCTGAAATTATCCTGGTAGCCGCCAACCTTTCCCGTTTTGTCAATTGCGCGGAGCTCGATCTGTCCGCATACAAAGGCATGGTGCCGGTGGAGCTGTTCGGCCACACGCGTTTTCCACCTATCGGCGAGCTGCCCTATTTTCTCACCTTCGGCCCGCATACCTTTTACTGGTTTAAACTTGAGCAACCGCAAATGACTGAATCCCGCGCGGCCGTCGAAGGGTTCGAGCCGGCGAAATTGGAAGTGTCGGGCGCTTGGGAGCAGATATTGGAGAACAAGGCGCGGCAGGTCCTCGAGAGGACACTGCCGGCTTACTTTCCCAGTTGCCGTTGGTTTGGCGGCAAGGCGCAGCGAATCCGCGCGGTCAAGAGCGTTGACATCATTCCATTTGCTGTCGAATCCGCGAGCGCCATTTTCACCACTTGGGAAGTGCAATATCACGGCGCCGCTTCGGAAACTTACCTGATTCCGCTTTCCTTTGCGGCCGGCGATCGCGCCTTCGAGCTGCGCCAGGCAAACCCGCAGGCGGTGATCGCGCAGTTAAAGATCAAGAACAAAGGTCGCGAGATCGAGGGCTTACTTTACGACGCTATCTACGACCCGAGTTTTAGCAAGGCGTTGCTGGCGGCGATAGCGCGCGGCCGGCGATTCAAGGGCGCAAACGCTGAACTGTCTGCCGAGCCGTCGAAGTCCTTTCGCAAACTGTACGGCGGTGCGGACGTGACTCTTGAGCCGTCGCTTCTCAGGCGGGAGCAAAGCAATACGTCCGTGGTCTATGGTGACCGGCTGATTCTGAAGCTTTTCCGCCGAGTCGCTGAGGGGATCCATCCCGACTTGGAGATCGGCCGCTTTCTCACGGAGCGGGCCGCCTTCGCGCATACTCCGCCTCTCGCCGGCTCCCTCCAGCTTCGTAAGGGAAGGGGCGAGGCTACCACGGTAGGCATCTTGCAAGGACTGATAGCCAACGAAGGCGATGCCTGGCGCTATACTCTCGATGGCCTCGGCCATTATTTCGAAGACATTGTGGCGCGGCATCCGGATGCCGCGTTGGCCACGCTGCCGCGCGAACCTCTGGTCAACCTGGCGGAGCGTGAAATCCCAGAATTCGCGCAAGAATTGATCGGGTCCTACCTGCCATCGGCCCACCGCTTAGGACAACGTACCGGCGAGTTACACGTGGCCCTGGCTATGGACAACAAGAACCCCGCCTTTGTCCCGGAGCCGTTTACGCCGCTCTACCGCCGTTCGCTCTATCAGAGCCTGCGCACACTGGCGGATCAGTCTCTGACGCTGTTGGAAAAACGACTCAAGAGTCTGCCGGCCGAGAGACGCCCTGGCGCCGAGAAAGTTTTGAAGCTAAAAGAAGCGATCTTCGAGCGATTCCGGCGCATAGTCGATGCAAAAATTACCGCGATGCGGGTGCGCTGCCACGGCGATTATCACCTCGGACAAGTGCTTTTTACCGGTAGGGACTTTGTCATCATCGATTTTGAAGGCGAGCCATCGCGGCCCATCACCGAACGGCGGCTCAAGCGCTCGCCGTTGCGCGACGTCGCCGGCATGTTGCGCTCGTTCAGCTACGCAGGGGTGACAAAATTAAATAGCGATGAGTACAGGCCGGAGGACGCTGCGCAACTGCAGCCTTGGGCGGCATTTTGGAACTTGTGGGTATCGGTGAATTACTTAAAAGGCTATTTTTCGGCGGTGCGCGACGCCGTGTTCATGCCCAAATCCCGCCCGGAAGTCTCGTTGATGCTGGATATCTACCTGCTTGAGAAGGCGGTTTACGAATTGGGCTATGAACTCAATAATCGCCCGGACTGGGTGCGTGTACCCGTGGAAGGAATTTTGGAAATATTCAAATCCGCGGGTTAATTAGATTGATCACGGGCACACAAAGGACCGGAGGTAAAAACATTGGCCAGCCCCCAGGATGCCGTAAGCCTGCTTACGGACGACGATCTCCATCTGTTCAACGAAGGCAGCCACTTTCGTCTCTACGAAAAGTTCGGCGCCCATATCGTGCACCTGAATGGCACTAGCGGCACCTACTTCTCGGTGTGGGCGCCAAACGCCAATGATGTCAGCGTCATCGGCGACTTTAACGGTTGGGAGAAAGGCCGGCATTGCTTATCCCCGAAGGGGCAGTCAGGCATTTGGGAAGGATTTCTCCGAGGCGTGGGCAAAAGTACGCTGTATAAGTATCACGTCGGCTCGCGCTTCAATGCTTACCACGTGGATAAGGCCGATCCCTTTTCCTTCTTTAACGAGATCCCGCCAAAGTTTGCGTCCATCGTGTGGGATCTCGATTATAAATGGAACGACCAGGAATGGATGGGCGAACGGCGCCAGCGCCAGGGCCTGGACAAGCCAATGGCGATCTACGAGATGCATGTCGGCTCCTGGAGGCGCGTCGTGGAGGAAGGCAATCGCTCGCTTTCGTACCGCGAATCGGCGTCACAGCTCGCAGACTATTTGCACCATATGGGCTATACCCACGTCGAATTTCTTCCGATCATGGATCACCCGTTTTTCGGGTCCTGGGGTTACCAAATTACCGGCTACTTTGCGCCGTCGGGAAACTACGGCACGCCCCAAGACTTGATGTATCTCATCGACATGCTGCACCAGCGCGGCGTCGGCGTGATCCTCGACTGGGTGCCGTCACATTTTCCTGCCGACGAGCATGGCTTGGCATACTTCGACGGCACGCATCTTTACGAACACGCCGACCCGCGTCAAGGTTATCACCCCGACTGGGGCAGCTATATTTTTAATTACGGCCGCACAGAGGTGCAGAGTTTCTTGATCAGCAACGCGCTTTTCTGGCTCGACAAATACCACGCCGACGGCCTGCGCGTGGACGCGGTCGCGTCGATGCTCTATCTCGACTACGCGCGCAAGCAAGGCGAGTGGATACCTAATCGATTCGGTGGGCGGGAGAACATCGAGGCGATCGAATTTCTGCGCCGCATGAACGCGGCCGTCTACGAGCATTACCCGGATGTCGAAACCATCGCCGAGGAGTCAACATCCTGGCCGATGGTATCGCGGCCCAATTACGTCGGTGGCTTGGGCTTTGGGTTCAAGTGGGACATGGGCTGGATGCACGACACTTTGGCATACATGCGCCAAGATCCGCTTTATCGCCGCTACCATCACAACAAACTGACGTTTCGCATGCTCTATGCATTTCATGAAAATTTTGTCCTGCCTCTTTCCCATGACGAAGTGGTTTACGGCAAGGGATCGCTGATTGGCAAAATGCCGGGCGACGAGTGGCAAAAGTTTGCCAATCTGCGCGCGCTGTTTGGCTACATGTACGCCCAACCCTCAAAAAAAATGCTGTTCATGGGCGGCGAATTCGGCCAATGGCGCGAATGGGCCCATGACGCGAGCTTGCAGTGGGAGCTACTGGAGCATCCGCTGCACGCTGGCCTGCAGAAATGGGTGCGCGACCTCAATCATTTCTACAAAAGTGAACCGGCACTTTATCAATGGGACTGCGACCCCGCCGGCTTCGAATGGATCGACTGCGGCGACGCCGATAGTAGCGTGGTGAGTCTGATACGCAAGGGCAAAACGACCTCGACGATCATTCTGGCGGTCTGCAATTTCACGCCGGTGCCGCGCTACAGTTACCGGGTCGGCGCACCCCGCGGGGGCTTTTGGCAAGAAGCATTGAACAGTGACGCGGCGGAGTACGGCGGCAGTAACATGGGCAATCTCGGCGGGGCCGAAGCAACGCCTGTTCCGCTGCATGGCCGATCCCACTCCGTGACGCTCACGCTGCCGCCCTTATCGGTATCGTTTCTCAAGAGCGCAGGGTAATGCTTGACCAACGTATTGGAGCAATACAGCTTGAGAACGACCGGTGCCTATTTCGCGTCTGGGCTCCGGCGGTTTCAGCGGTTGAGGTAATCATTGTCGGCCCAAGCGAGCGCTCCGTGCCGCTCAATCATTCCGGAGACGGATATTATTCGGCGGCGGCTGAAAATATTCGATGCGGCTCTCTCTATCATTACCGGCTCAATGGTGAGAAAGAGCGGCCCGATCCGGCTTCACGTTTTCAACCTCAAGGCGTCCACGGCCCTTCTGAAGTGGTCGACGAGGATTTTCCGTGGGAAGATTCTCGCTGGATGGGTTTGCCTCTGCAGAGCCACGTTATCTACGAGCTGCACGTTGGTACATTCACCCACGACGGAACGTTCGACGCAATCGTGCCATGTCTCTCCGAGCTCAAAGATCTTGGCATAACGGCCATCGAGCTCATGCCAGTGGCGCAATTTCCGGGAAGCCGCAATTGGGGTTACGACGGTGTGCTGCCCTTCGCCGTGCAAAATTCCTACGGCGGGCCGCAAGGTCTCAAGCGATTGGTCAACGCTTCTCATAAAGTCGGCTTGGCGGTTATCCTCGACGTGGTCTACAACCATCTCGGACCGGAGGGAAATTATCTCGCCGATTTCGGCCCCTATTTTACCGATCGCTACAAAACTCCGTGGGGTCCGGCGTTGAACTTCGACGGGCCGGAAAGCGATCATGTGCGACGCTATTTTATCGCCAACGCGTTTAATTGGATCACCGAGTTTCACATCGACGGGCTGCGGCTCGACGCCGTGCATGCGATTCTCGACCATTCACCCTACACGTTTCTCGAACAACTGGCCGACGAAGTGCGCGAACATGCAAAGACCTTAAATCGCAAAGTTTTTCTGATTGGTGAAAGCGCGGCCAACGACGCGCGGCTGATTCGCAGCCGGGAGCTTGGTGGTTATGGTTTCGATGCGCAATGGAACGACGATTTTCATCACGCCCTGCGCGGGCTGTTGACCAACGAAAGATCCGGTTACTATGAGGACTACGGCAAGTTTAGCCAGTTGATCAAAGCCTATCGGGAGGGATTCGTTTATTCCGGCGAGTATTCAGCGCACCGCCGGCGCAGGCACGGAACGACAACCAAAGATATTCCCGCCCAACGTCTTGTGGTTTTTGCCCAGAATCACGATCAAGTGGGTAACCGCATGCTCGGCGAACGGCTGAGCCAATTGGTTTCATTCGAACAGTTAAAGCTTGCCGCCGCCGCAGTGATCCTTTCGCCGTTTATCCCGTTATTGTTCATGGGCGAAGAATACGCTGAAGAGGCCCCGTTCCAGTATTTCATCAGCCACAGCGATGCCGATTTGATCGACGCCGTGCGCAACGGCCGGCGCCTCGAGTTCGCGTCTTTCGGCTGGCCGGGGAAGCCTTCCGATCCCCAGGATGAAAAAACTTTTCTATGCGCCAAGCTCAACCATCAACTGCAACGCGATGGCAAATTCCGCACGCTCCGGGAATTCTATCGAGAACTTCTGAGCCTACGAAAAGAGCTGGCGCCGTTGGCGGAGTTGAGCAAAGAGCAGTGTGACGTTCTCGGCTTCGACAAAGATCGCGTGCTGCAGTTGCGCCGGTGGAGCGGCAGTGAAATCGTCACGACAATATTAAACTTCAATACTGCGCCAGTCTTATTGGCCGTGCCGGTGGGGCCGGGGCGATGGCGCAAAGCGCTTGACTCAAGCGATCCGCGTTGGCAGGGCGCTGGCGGCTCTCTGCCTTTGGAATTCGAGTCCACAGAAAGCTTTGAGTTTCGCTTGCCGCCCACGTGCGCGGCGCTATTCGTACGCGTCAAACAGGCCAAGAGAAAAAATCGCGGAGCTAAACTAACGCGATGAAAGTCTGGCCAGGTAAACCCTATCCCCTCGGCGCCACCTGGGATGGCGCGGGAGTCAATTTTTCGCTCTTTTCCGAGAATGCGACAGGTGTCGATCTTTGTTTATTCGATTGGCCTGACGGCAAGAACGAAATGGCACGGATCCCTCTACGGGAGAAGACGGGTCAAGTATGGCACATCTATTTGCCGGAACTGCGGCCCGGACAGCTCTATGGTTATCGTGTTCATGGTCCCTACGAACCGGCGCGCGGTCATCGTTTCAATCCGGCCAAGCTATTGCTCGATCCCTACGCCAAGGCCATCGCCGGCACGATCAAGTGGAGCGATGCTTTATTCGGCTACACCATCGGCCATCCGAATGCTGATCTGGCGCCAGACCCGCGCGATAGCGCAGAGGGGCTCCCGAAGTGCGTCGTTATCGATCCGGCTTTCAGTTGGGGAGACGATGCGCCGCCGCGCACCGATTGGCATAGGACATTAATTTATGAGCTGCACGTCAAAGGCTTCACCGCGCGTCATCCACAGGTGCCCGAACGTTTGCGCGGCACCTACGCCGGATTAGCATGCCCGCCGGTGCTGGACTACCTTCGCTCGTTGGGGATTACCGCGGTTGAGCTGATGCCGGTGCACCAATTCGTTGCGGACAAGCATCTTGTCGATCGGGGCCTGACTAATTATTGGGGTTACAATTCAATCGGTTTCTTCGCGCCCGACGCGAGCTATGGGAGCAGCGGAGCGCTGGGACGGCAGGTGGCGGAATTTAAGACCCTGGTCAAGACGCTGCATCGCGAAGGCATCGAAGTAATTCTGGACGTGGTTTACAACCATACGGCCGAGGGCAACCACTTGGGTCCGACGCTATGCTTTCGCGGCATCGACAACTCGGCCTATTACCGGTGTGCGTTTGTGGAGGCCGAGGGCTATCGCTACTACATGGATTACACGGGATGCGGCAATACCTTGAACATGACTCATCCCAACGTCTTAAGCATGGTGATGGACAGCCTGCGCTATTGGGTTTTGGAGATGCACGTGGACGGTTTTCGTTTCGACCTCGCGTCGGCACTGGCGCGCGAGCTGCACGCCGTGAACCGGCTCGGAGCCTTTTTTGATATCATCCAGCAAGATCCGGTTTTGTCCCAAGTCAAGTTGATCGCCGAACCCTGGGACTTGGGCGAAGGCGGCTATCAGGTGGGCAATTTTCCGGTCCTCTGGGCAGAATGGAACGGTGTCTACCGCGATACGGTGCGCCGCTTTTGGAGGGGCGATGCCGGCCACGTCGGCAGTATGGCTCATCGCTTGACCGGCAGCAGCGATCTCTATGGCCAGAGCGGCCGGACGCCGCACGCCAGCATCAATTTTATCACGGCCCACGACGGCTTCACGCTGCACGATCTGGTCAGTTATAACGAAAAACACAACGAAGCCAACGGTGAAAATAATCAGGACGGTCATAACGACAATCTCAGCTGGAACTGCGGCGTCGAGGGGCCCACCGGTGAGTCAGCCATTCTGAATTTGCGCGAGCGGCAGAAACGAAACTTTCTCGCGACGCTTTTGCTGTCTCAAGGCGTGCCGATGTTATTGGCCGGTGACGAAATCGGCCGGACGCAGCACGGCAACAACAACGGCTATTGCCAGGACAACGAGATTTCGTGGATGTATTGGGATCTCGATCCGCGGCGCGAATCCTTGCTACTATTCACCCGGAGCGTGATCGGGATATTTCATGAACATCCCGTGTTACGGCGCCGCCACTTTTTTCAGGGGCGCGAGATCCGCGGATCGGGAGTAAAGGACCTTACCTGGTTTCGTCCCGACGGCGAAGAAATGACGGGGCAGGATTGGGACAACAGCGAAACACGCTGTTTCGGACTCAGCCTTGCCGGCGATGCGATCAATGAAACGGATGCGCGCGGCAATCGTATCGTCGATGATACGTTGCTCATTTTGCTCAACGCCCATTTCGAGGCTGTGCCGTTCGTGCTCCCAGAACTAAAACCGAATTGCCAATGGCGGCTCCTCTTGGATACGCGGGAAGGGATGGTGCGCCTTTCACCGCGTATGCGCCGTCGAGCGACCTACCAAATGGAAGGAAGATCGCTGGCGCTGTTCAGTCTGACCGAATCGACGGAAAATTCGCGCATCAAGCGTGTCACTGCCCGCCGTCGCAGCAGTTAGGTGACAAGAATAAGCAGCATGCGTATACCGGCGGCCACCTATCGTCTGCAATTTCACGAAGACTTCGGCTTTGCTGCGGCTAGAGAACTAATCGGGTACCTGCACGACCTTGGCATCTCGGATGTTTACGCATCGCCGATTTTTAAGGCGCGCCCGGGCAGCCTGCATGGCTACGACGTCGTCGACCACAGCCAAATCGATCCCGCCCTCGGCGGCGAGGATGCTTTTGAGGATTATGCCCGGAGCTTAAAATCGCAAGGCCTGGGCCTTATTTTGGACATCGTGCCCAATCACATGGGTATAGCGGGCACCAGCAATACGTGGTGGATGGACGTTCTGGAAAATGGCCCCAGTTCGAATTACGCGTCTTACTTCGACATCGATTGGCGGCCGGTAAACCCGCACCTGGAAAACAAGGTGCTTTTGCCGGTCCTCGAGGATCAATATGGCATCGTGCTCGAGGAAGGCAAGTTACGGCTTGCTCACGAAGATGGCGCTTTCTTCATTTACTATTACGATGCCAAATTGCCGGTCGCGCCGCGCACCTATAGCACCATTTTGTCACATCAGGTCGACCGCTTGACGGAAACACTCGCCAAAGACGACGCGCATCTGCTCGAGCTTCAAAGTATTCTAACTGCCATCAGTCATCTGCCGCCGCGCACCGAAGCGGAGCCGGAAAAACTCGAAGAGCTGCGGCGGGAAAAGGAAATCGTCAAACGGCGCATAGCCGCGCTCTATCAGGAAAGCCCCGACGTGAGAAGCGCTATCGATGCGACGGTGCGAGAATTTAACGGCAGCGTCGGCGATCCTCGGAGCTTCAATCTGCTGGACCAATTGATGGACGCGCAGCCGTATCGACTAGCCTTTTGGCGCGTTGCCGGTGAGGAGATCAACTACCGGCGGTTTTTCGATATCAACGAGTTGGCGGCAATCCGCACCGAAAGCCCCGAAGTTTTCCAAGCCACGCACCAACTCGTTCTTCGGCTTTTAGCCGAGGGCAAAGTCACCGGTTTACGGGTCGATCATCCGGACGGCCTGCGGGATCCGGCCGATTACTTCCGACAACTCCTGCAAAGCCAGTTGGGTGAAAACGCCGATGTGAGTTCCAGCGGGAACGGGTTGCTTTCCCGGCCGTTGTACATCGTTGCCGAAAAAATACTTTCGAAAGGAGAGCCGTTGCCGAAGGAATGGGCGATTTGCGGTACCACAGGGTATGACTTTCTCAATCAGGTGAACGGCCTTTTCGTGCGCGGGGCGAGCCGCCGGGCGTTTGACAAAATCTACAGTGACTTCATCGGCGCAAAAAGCAGCTATCGCGAGCTTGTGAATTCGCGCAAGAAGATGATCATGCTGCTCGCCCTCGCCAGCGAGATCAATGCTCTGAGCCATCGGCTCGATGACATCTCGGAGCGCAACCGCCACTACCGCGACTTCACGCTCAACGGGCTGACCTTCGCGATCCGCGAAGTCATCGCCTGTCTTTCAGTTTACCGCACCTACGCGGATGGGACGAAGGGCGAAGTGTCGGAGCGGGACCGCAGATATATTGAAGCGGCGGTGGAAGAAGCCAGGAAGCGCAACCCGCGCACGGCGCGGGCAATCTTCGATTTCATCGGCGATACCTTGTCGCTTGGAAATCTTGGCAGATTCCGCCCAGAGGACCGCCGAGCCGTCATCGACTTCGTCATGAAGTTTCAGCAGCTCACCGGGCCGGTGATGGCCAAAGGCGTCGAGGACACGGCCTTTTACGTTTACAATCGTTTGATTTCCCTGAACGAAGTGGGCGGTGACCCGGAAGCGTTCGGCACCTCGCTGGAGGCGTTCCATCGAGAAAATAGCGCTCGGCTGAAATACTGGCCCCATGCCATGTTGACGCTTACGACACACGACACCAAGCGCGGCGAGGACGCGCGCGCCCGCATCGACGCACTTTCCGAGATCGCGCCGGAGTGGCGCGCCGCGCTGATGCGCTGGACAAAGTTCAATGAGGCTAAAAAAGTCATGGTCGACGGCGACTTCGCCCCTGACCGCAACGACGAGTACCGCTTCTATCAGACGCTAGTCGGCGCCTGGCCTGCCGAACCGCCAACTGCCGCGGCGTCCGACGAGTTTCGCCAGCGTATCGCAGCGTACATGCAGAAGGCGATCAAGGAAGCTAAAGTTCACACGAGCTGGGTGAACCCAAACGAAGCGTACGATGACGCAGTGGAAAAATTCGTGGCGCAAGTTCTCGCCCCCGACAATGTTGATGGCTTCGTTGATGATTTCAGTCAATTCCATGAGCGGATCGCCTACACAGGCATGCTCAATTCCCTTTCGCAGACACTGCTCAAAATCGTCTCACCCGGAGTGCCTGATTTCTATCAAGGGACCGAACTCTGGGATTTCAGCCTGGTCGATCCCGATAACCGCCGGCCGGTGGACTTTGCCAAACGGAGAATTCTTCTCGAAGAGCTCAAGCGAGGCGAGGAAACGGATCGTGCCGGCCTTTTATGCGATCTGCTTTCCCACTGGCGAGACGGGCGCGTCAAACTGTATCTGATCTACAAGGCTTTAAACTTCCGTCGCGGTCACGAGGAGCTGTTTCAACGGGGACGTTATCTACCGCTCTATGCCGCCGGAAAATTCCGCGAGAATATCTGCGCTTTCGCGCGCCGCTTCGGCGAGCGATGGGTCGTAGCTACCGCACCGCGGCTTCTGGCGCGTATTTTACCACCCGGCCGCCCGCCGCTGGGAGAGCCAGTCTGGAAGGATGCGGTTTTACCTTTGCTCCAGGGAACACCAGTCCGTTGGCACAACATTCTGACCGGCGAAAATTTGTCCGCATGCGAAACCAAAGGCGGCCAGATGGGACTAGCGTTGCATCAAATCTTCAAGACCTGCCCGGTGGCGCTTATGGAGGCCTCGCTATAAGTCCGATACCGGTGATACCGAGACCTCGGAGTCGAAGCATGCCTGATGAGGTTATTGTTCAGGGCGAGCGAATCCATTTATGCACCTGTCTGGCTTGAGGATTAAGTCGACTTCAGAACTCGTTGCTAATTCTCCAGACAGCATTCTCTGGCCAGGCGTTGCATGGTCAATTGGTCAAAAGAAAATTGCTTGACAGGGGTTTTGGGCCACCGATAGACTGACGCCGTCAGTCAAAAATCAATTAGCGGAGGAAGACGTAATGAACGTGATTGACGCGGATGGACATATCATTGAGCCGGAAGCCATGTTTAAGTATCTTCCCGAGGAGTTCTACCCGCGACGGCCGATCCCGGTCCACATGCCGGCGGACACAGTCCGGGGCGACTTCAACGGCTGTTGGCTCATCGAGGGGAAAAGCGTTCCTAACATTGGCAGCCGCGGACGTACGACCGCTCCGGTGCCGTGGGCGGAACGGTCGAAAAAGATCGATGTGTCCCTTGGGTCACAGACTCTGGAAGACATGGAAGCCAGGGTGTCAGATTTGGAGCGGTTCCACATCGACAGCCAAATAGTCTTCCCCACAATGTTTCTCGCTGCTGTAGCCGAGGATGTGAAACTCGAAGGTGCCCTATTTCACGCCTACAACACATACGTCGGTCAAGCCTGCGCAAAGTCAAAAGGCCGCGTCAGGTGGGTAGCGCTTCTCCCGTTTCGCGACCCAGGGGCTGCCGTTGAGGAGATGCGCAGGGCAAGCGATCTGGGAGCTTCGGGTATTTTCACCATGGGAATGGTGTGGGATCGGAATTTAGCCGATCCGGAGTTCTTTCCGATCTATGAGGAAGCCGCTGGCCTGGACCTTCCCATTTGCATCCATCTCGGTTGGGGCTCCCCGCAGGTAACTCAGCTCTTTTCTGATTCCCATGCGTTCTTTTGTTCGGCCATTGTTCCTGTCATGTGGGGCTTCATGTACACCATGGGCGCGGGCCTGCTGACCCGTTTCCCCAAGCTGCGGCTTGGTTTCCTGGAGACTGGCTCCGCCTGGGTCCCCTATGCGATGCAGCAAATAAGGCGCCGGGTAGAGCCGCCCAGCGTAATTGTCTATCAAGGGCAACGACGGCCCGTCGATAATGCGATTGACCGCCGGTACTACCGCGACCCAGAGGAATTTTTCCGTTCGGGACGGGCCTTCGTGAACTGCGAAGGGGACGAGGATTTTGATTATCTGTTGAAGCATGTGGGGGAGGATGGCCTCATGTGTTCCTCTGACTTCCCACACGGAGACCCATCCGCGGAAGAGAACTACGTCACGCGCTGGCGCGAGCGAAGCGATATGCCGGCCCGAGTCAAGGATAAAATCCTTGGAGAAAATGCCGCGCGCTTCTTCCGCCTTTAGAAGTTATGTCGCAATCAGCCGTTCGCCCGCCAATGCTTTGAGGTCCTCAGGGCGAACGGCTAAGTCTGGTGTCTCTGAAGTTCGTTGCATAATCCGCTCGTCATTCCGGGCAAGCTGGCGAAAGCTAGCGCGACCCGGAATCCAGGAAATTCAACCGCTTCTGGATTCATAAAATTCCCCAAATCATGGTTGACTAATTCGCCGCCGGATAGCGCGACACCTAAATTCCGCGACTCGATCCAACTGTTCTCCATAATGCCGCCGTTTCAAGCGCCGACGGAGTTGGTTTCAGTTAAACCCGTTCCCTTTCCGGTCCTCAAGGTCGGATCGGGGTCGCGCCGATTGACTACTGTGTACGGTTGGATTTCGAACCCTCAACGGCATCCGCTACGGGAGGAGACAACATGGAAAGCGCCAAGATATACTCACTGAAGAGAAATCGATCCGAAGGCAGTGCAGCGGTCAGTGTGCCGGCATCGCCTCGCCAACCGAACCAAGAAACAAGCCCTCACTCAATGCCTCCGTCTCAATCCGGCGCGGCCTGCCCGTCCTAATCTCTCAGGCAAGGACTTGTTGCTTAAACTCACGGGCATTGATCTTAGCCGCTGCCCTCGTTGCCAGAAAGGAACCATGATCGTCGTCGCTGAGTTGCCAGCGCTGCCGTACTCACCCCAATGGGATTCCTCATGAGAAAAGCTCAACGGCTCTTGTGCTGCTTTAACTCTC
>DATBLC010000270.1:0-51900 GCA_036555515.1 Binatia bacterium | reverse complement strand
AGCAGAAGAAGCTCACCGGCGAAAATTCGATACCGCTGATGCCGGAAGCATTTGAGAAGCTCGTCCGCGAAGTGCCCCGCGAGCCCGAGATCATAGACCTATTCAAGAAGCTATCTGGCGCGGGCTCCTTGCCGCCGCGGTTTTGAAGCAGCAAATTACAGCAGAAGAAAGAAAAACTATTAAAGAAGTCCACGAAGAAGTTGAAGAAGAAGAGGACGGGCACCTGTATCATACAAAGGGCTGGAGCCGCGAGCTGCGGCTGGAATCCCTTGGATTGCCTGCCGTAGTTCCGCCTCCGGAAGAGGAAAAGCTGGTTAAAACGGCGATTGGCGCTGAGCGGGCGAAACAAAGCCGCAGAGACGAAGTCGGCGGTCGAGGAAAGTGGGGCAATTTTATTGCCCAATGGGTGCTAACCTGGCTATTGTTCGGACTCTACAACAAAGTTACTGAAGCTTGAGGGTCACGATCACGCAGGTCGTTATTGACCGATCCACGCAGAGCTGGGAGGATCTGGCTCTTTGATGAGAGCGATGCATAAAGTCAGGCATTGCGTCAGTATTTCGATAGGGTGTTCAGCAACTTTTGTGCGCTGGCCGGAGGCGTTTCCTTTCCGGCCAGAATGTCGCTCGCTGTGATCGGCCTGCCGTAATACTCTTCGTTGGCCACATTCCGGTTCCCAATAACGGTACCCTCCAAAGAGACGCCTGCGAAAAGCCCCTGGCTTCGGCTGTAAGTATACACAGCCACCTGCACGCCTACGCCGGCTTCCGCGGAGCGCCCGATGGGACCGAGCGCGGCGCTGAGGTTGCCCCCAAGGGTAACATTACCGTCTTTTGAGAATGCGTCCACGGCTTCGTGGGTGTTAAGAATCATCACATGCTCGGAGACGAGGATTCCGGCTTGAAATCCGAATCCTATCCCTCCTGTCCCGATCGCAGATGGACCGCTCCATCCCCTTTCGGTTCGAGCAACGACTACACCACTTCCACCGCGGCCACTGAAAACAAACCCGGCTTTGGTAATGGTGAGAATCGCCACGCCTCTCGCCTCTCGGAAAACCGCCTGCGGAATAGCTTGCTCGGGAATTTCCTGGAATCGTTCAATGATGCTCACCGCCTGGTCGATATCGTCTTGCATGTCAGCGTGCGCGGCAGTAGCCGCGGCGCTCGCGGCAAGCACTATTACGATCATGACGTAGCGAACTGGTTTCATCGCGGCACTCTCCATTCCCATACGCGTCTGGCATTTTCGGCTAGGCAGGAACTATTGCCATCTAGCATCGCGTAGCGCTCCAGGTCAAGCGTGAAATTTCCCAATCGAGACTGGTGCAGCGCACACACCTTCAATTTCACGCCTCTGCACTGTCATGGGGTTGCGTCTGCCGTGGAATCAACCGTTTGAGCTACGGGCGCTGCCAAGCACGCCAAAAAGTATTCACGAGCGGGACGGTCTTTGGAGGCAAAGATAATACAATAGAAGATCGCGATTCTCGATCTTCCATTCCCAGCAGGCACCACCGGTGTTCAACCGGCGGGCTAGCGGCGAGTTGGCGATACTAACTAAAGGAGAAGGATTACAGGTTTGCGGCGGGATGAACCCTGGTAGGGGGGCGAACAGGGAGCTGGAGCGGGAAGGCGAACAAGGGAATCAAAAGCAAATCTCGAAAACCCGGGATCTAACTGGCAAAGCGCCGATCAGTTTGATGGTGTTGGTGCGATCGAAACAGCCTTCTCGGAGATTGATGTCAGCGCAAAAGACACCTTGCCTTGATCAAAAGAAACGTGATCGCATCGATACGTCACCTCAGATCACGCAAGACCTTCAACGTGGCACATCTACGGATCAAGGCCCAATCCTCTTCAGTGAAAAAGCGAAAAATTCTCATGAAAGCTATGTAGCCGGCAAAATAAACCGCGCCGTAGACGACCACCAAGCCGGGATGCTCCAGAACCGTCGATTGTAGAGGCAGGATGACCATGCCCACCAACGCCGCGCCCCAGAGCGGCTGCGCCAACCTCTGCGTCGGGATGAGCGCGGACCAGGACACGTGAAGCACCTGCTTGGAGTGCCATAGCATGTAAGCGAACCCGAGCCCTTCTCCAATCACATTTCCAATCGCTGGGCCGGGCAATCCGAGCATCGCTTGAAATCCAATTCCCAAAACCACGCTGGCAACGAAGCCAATGACAGCCGCGCTCAGAATGGGCTTCGTTGCGCCGGTCGCGATCAAGATGGTTTTATACGAAACAATTCGCAAGGGCAGAAGGCACAAATAAATACGGAAAATTTCGGCTCCGCCGCTGTACTGTGATGTGAACAACAGCGTGATGATCGGTTCCGCAAAAATGAAACAGAAAATAAACAAAGGAAAAAATAGCTGGGACACGTTCCTGGCCATTTCCTGCCACAAAGCAATGACCTCCGCGACCGCCCCTCGACTGAAAGATTCGGCAAACCTGGGCGCCAACAAGCTACTCAATGCGAACGGCACCAATCCGACCAGGGGAAGTTCAAATGCGCCCCGCGAGTAGATGGCGAAGTCTTCGGGTCGATATAAAAACACGACGAGGAACTTGTCCACATAGGCGCGAGTCGCCCCCACCAGGAAAGACAACCAGAGCGGTAGCGAATATAGTACTTGTGCCTTTAATATCCCGCGGTCAAAGAGCTTCGGAAAACCACCTTCGAGGCTCAAGAGAATGATCAACACCAACACAAACTTTAGCGCATAGAAAACGAGCAGGGACAATAAGACCGCCCGCAGCCCGTAGCCCAAAACGAGCGGGAAGACCACAAACAGAAAGTTGCACGCATCGGTCGTCACATCCAGCGAGGTGGCCAGGTTGATGCGTCCGAGCGACAACAGTGCGGCCTGGGCGCACTTGTTTGGGACTATAAACAGCATATAGAGACTGAATATCAGTGAAAGCGATATCAGGTCCGGGTTGGAGAAGCTTCTGCTTAGATGATCCTGCAAGGCGTAAACGACGACAGCCGCCACGGCGCCCAGAACCGACAGGCAAAAAAACATCTGGAGCGCCAGCTGCTTCTTTTCCCTGGTAGACGCGGCTCTGGGTATAAAGTAAGACAGGCTCTGCGGAAGGCCCAGAGCGATGCAAGTCGGAAGCAGCACCGCCAGGAGCATGATTTGCCGGTACGTTCCATACTCATATTGCGAGAGGTATCGCACCATCACCATGCTGGCCAGCAGAGGAAACACGGAACTGGCTACGTGGCTACCGATATAGATGACAGATCTATCTCTAAAGCTCACCCGTGGGTCTCCGGGGTTTGTCAATTCAAGAGAGTCTGGCTAGCCCAACGGCCGACGACTTGAAGAAGCTGCGCTTGATGCCGCAGCAGCGTAAATGTGTGATCGGTTTCTTGGATAATTTCAACGCTCCAGTTTTTGACATTGAGCTTATGCAGCTCAGGCTCGAGTTTCAGCCGGAAGTACTCCAGAACACCGGTTCCCTCGCTAAAAACAAGAAATATGCTGACACCACGGTGAAACAGCACACGCAGGTCGGCAATAACTTGATTCTTCTCGCCCGCGACCTTTCGTCCATTGAAAATTGCGCCGCGTAATTGCGAATACAGCACTCTCGCGATCTTGCCGTAGGCCGCCTCGCCTGTCAAAAATCTTAGCCAGCTTTGAACGTGAAACAATTTCGCATGAAAATAGCTGCGCGCTATCTTGCGATCGATAACGTAGGATACCGTGTTTGCGCTGATGGTCTCGGGAGACTCCAAAAGGGCGTTCAGCAGCACGGCTCCGACGACGCGGGAGTCGCCGCACGCGGTCCTAAAAGACGTGAGCGTTCCCGAGCAAAGACCGCACAGCACGAATCGCTTGCTATCCCTCATCCGGCTCAGGCAGTTCATCGCATCTTGAGTTTCGCTTATGGCGCTCGCCTCAAAGGGCAGCTTGTCTTCCCTAACGTTGCTATCTCCGATGCCCGAATGATCGAAACGAAGAACGATAAACCCCATGGATGCAAGGTATCGAGCCATCTTGACGAAAAGGCGATGAGGACCGACGCGGTGAACGATCCCCGCGTTCAAGAGAATGAAAGCCGGAAGCTCGGCGTTCCTTTTTGCTTGGGGAGGATCAGTGATGATTCCAACCAATGCGTTAGTTCGCCCGAACAGCACTGCTTCTTCTCTCACCGGTAAACTCCGGATAGCCACGAGACGACTGCGTCCAAAATTGGGCTGGGCACGAGCACGCGATTCATATCTTCTTTCCAGATCTGGGGCCCGGGAATCTCTTTAAAGTCGCAGGCGGCATTGACGCTCTGGAAGTGCTCTATGAGGCGCTTGCAGGCGGCCTCGTGATGGCTTTCGATGAGCAGGGTGCGATTTGCGGGCTTTTGCTTAAGTGCTAACAAATTGACATCCAAAAGCTCCGCGGCCATAAGCTCCGTGAGAGGAAACCCCAAGATCTCCGTCGCCGCTTCTTCTGCCCCATTGGTGTCTCTCTGGGGATAATGCTCCCGCAGCATCTGGCGATGCGCGTTGGTCAATTCCTGGAGATAGGATTTTCCGTCGATCACCGGGTCCCAAAGCGCAATAGCATCGATATCGCCGCGTTGGGCTCCAGCCATCATCGCAACAGATCCGCCCAGACGCAGGCCAACCAGAGCTAGCTTGGCGATATCGGCCCTTTTGCGTAACTCGGCCGCGGCCGTGGCGACGTCTTCCAACCACCGGCCGATGCTTCCGTGGCTGGTATCGCCGGCAGAATCACCGCATCCGTAAAAATCAAAACGCAGCACAGGGAACCCAGCTTGGGACAGCCGCGAAGCGAGCTGGCGATACGCTCGGTGCGCGGCAACATATTCGTGGCCCATGGGGTAGCACAGAACGACACCGCAACGTCGCCGTCGTGCAGGGAGCGACGCCTGATAACATCCGAAAAGGCGCGACGCAGGGGGGCCAAAATAAAACGGCTCGATATCCACTTGTGCCAGGCGGGACAAATCCTCAAGCAGCGTTGCGAATGGGCGCTATCTTCGCACCGCGGTCGTTGATGCCCTCATTTTCGCCCGCCTGAACGTGCTGGGGATCTTCCCAGAGGGGCAGGATTTCTCCGATGGTCATGAGTTTTTGCTCGCAGTAAAGAAAATTGTGTTCCGCGGTTTCCGTCTTCATGTAGGGCAGCTGCTTCTGGCGATGACGCACATGAACGACATCGTTGTGAAAGACCGCTTTCGTGCCGAGGACGTCCTTCAGAGGCATGAGGAGATCCTGCGGCAGCCGTACAACGTATCCATCGGTGGTTACATCGAGTACCCGGAGGTAGCGGAAGCGATAGTTTTTGGGGCGGAAGGCGGTGTTGGAATAGATATAAGCCTTGTTGATCAGATCGATTTCGTAAAATGCCCGCGCCTGAGGATCCTGCCACCACGGCTGGAGTGACACGAATTCTCCGATGAGCTCGTCAGCGACATCGCGGCTTTCATGGCATGCCTGGTGGGCAATGCGACCGAGAGTGGAAAATACAATACTTTTAACGTCAAGAATCTCTTCGCACAGCTTGGCCAGCGGCGATTCTGGACGCGCCTTCAAAAATTGTGCGAAGTCAATGAATAAATCCCCATAGGACCTAAGTCCATTATGGTGCAGATAGTGAGCGAGCGTATACAACACCCGGAGGTTGTAGAGCAGGACCGTGGAAAAAATCAGCCGCCAACCCTCTAAGCACGTCTCGCGAGAGACTTCTTTGGTTTGGACCACGAGTTCAGCCTCGCTGTTCGGCTCAATCGTGCGCTCTGTGATGAGCCCGTACTCCTCTTTGTTTTTATCCATTTCCGTATTGTTGAGTAGAAAAAGGGGGTAGAAACTGAACGTTTCGGCTCCGGATTCGCACAGCTGGGTGATACCAGACTTGAAAGACTCAAACGTCTCACCGGGAAGAGGCCAAATCAACTCGACGAACGAGCTTGTGGCTTGTTCATGCAGGTCTTTTTGCAGTTGTTCATAACTGGAGCGTTTGATGTTATCCCGGCTGATTTTCACAAGCGCCTGATCGCTGAGCGTCTGCAATGCGATGGACTGCGTTGAAAGCATTCCGGCTTCATGGAAATTTTTTACGATTTGGCTGACCCGCCCAGGAGTGTTTTTGGAGCTGGCGAAGGCGGCTACCAATGGAAACCCGTATTGCTTTTTACAAGCCACAATATGCTCCGACAACCGAATGTCGCGATCCAGCATGCCAAAGTTGGCATCGACGATGAAGATGTAAATGACATGATTCTGGGCTAGCCAGGTGATTTCGTCCATAATGCGCTGCTCGCTCATCTTATTGACTTTCGCGCCTATCGCGCCGCCCCAATAGCAGTACTGACATTTGAACGGGCAACCCCGGTTGGTTTCCAGGTGAGCGGTCGTGTAGGAACCTTTCTTGATGTAGCCGTTCAGGAAGGGTGAGGGAATTTCGTCAAGGTCTTTGATACGATCCTGGGACTCCGTGGTGATCAGCTCGCCGCCGCGATAAAAGCTCAAGCCTCTAACACGGGTCAGATCCGGCTCGGGCTTGCTCAGTTCGACCAAGTATTCTTTGAAAGTCCGTTCCCCTTCCCCATTGCATAGAACCACCCGCTCCTCGTTCGGATCGAGATATCTCTCGGCGAGGTGCATCACTTGCGGGCCGCCGAGAATCACGCGAGCTTTCGGCTTCTGGCGCAAAAGCGGCACGAGAGATCTTCTGATCAAGCCCATATTCCAGACGTAACAGGAGAACGCGTACACGTCCGCATCGGCTTGCAACAACGCGTCCAGATACGAGTCAAAGCTGGTTTTCCCGATCGTGCAGACAAACTGGTCGAATTCCCAATGCTCCGCCACGAACGGGTCCGTGCAAGCGTAGGCTTGAAGGTAGCCGGCCACCAATGGCGCAACCCGCTCGCTAACGTCCGAAATCACGAAGAGAGCCTTTTGTTTTGCCAATTCATTCGATGCTAAGCCGGTATTCATTGTCATCCTCCAGGGTTTTCTATTGCATTATATTGATGAAGCTCGATTCGGTTAACCGCGATCATCCTGGCGAAGTCCTCAGCTCGTCCCGATACCGCCGGGGTAAAGTTCTCTGCTTTCATGCTCCGTTCTGGTCCCTTGAGGAAGGACCAGGCTCATGAAACGATCGCCTTCTTGAAACACCAACCCGCGTTCCTGCAACCAAGCCAGTTCTTTTTCTAATTCATGGTCCGGAATAGATTTGAAATGCGCTGCGAGGTCCATCACTTTTCCCGGCTTGGTTAAGAGCTCCAGCACCGCTACGCCAAGATTGCTCATAAGGTGTTCGACCGCCGCTGTTCCCCGGGAATCGTAAACTATCATCCTGTTGCCGGTATTGTTAAAAACCAGCAGAGGCGGCGAAGCTTTACTATCGCCAAGCCATCGCGTCCGCCAGGCTTCTACTTTCTCCCTAATTGAACCTAGCCACTTGACCATAACTTGAAAGTAGTCCGTGTTGATGTTGTGGTCCTTAAAGTAATAGGCCATATTGGCCAATACTTCTTCACCGAAGGGATAGACGAGATTGTAGAAATCGTAGGGGTGGAGGTCCAAACCGTATTGTTTTGCCCGAACAAAATAGGGACTGTAGCGATCAAAGCGCACCGGAAAAACACCCGAAGGCGGCCACAGATGTGTTAGCAGCGGTATGTCCTCCACATATTTCTTGTAAACCTCCTCGCCCTCTCCCGGAAATCCCACCAGTAGATTCCACCTCGGGAAAATGTCATGGACGACGCAGTTCTTAAGCAAACTCAAATTCTGAAAAACCGTGGTTCCCTTTTTCATCAACTTTAGAGTGGAGGTCGCCAAGGACTCGATTCCCGGCTGAATGTTCTTCACCCTCGCCCTGGCGAGAGTTTCCAACTCCTGCTCATTGAGGTCTGCTTTCACTTCGTAGAATATGGACACATGGGGAGGCGGACGGAGAAAAGGGAATACTTGCTTCGGGTAACTTTGCGGCATGATATTATCAACGCACTCGAAGTGCGAACATCGGGAGGAGTATCGCTCGAATAGAGACTGAATTTGTTCAATGGCCAATTGCGGCGCCATGGCCCGATACTGCATGGTCATGCCGTTCAAGCCGCAAAAGGTGCAGTGCGCTCTCTCGCCCCACCAACACCCCCGTGAGGTTTCAAAAAGCAAAATCGGTTCGAAGCCGCCATTTGGAAAGTTTTGCTCGAAGACATGGATGAAATTTTTGTAATCCAGTGGAACTGGCTCGTCGATGCTAAGCTCTTCTCCTATGTGGCCCGGGCCTCCGGGTGCCCCGGCGGAGCAGTTCGCTTTCGAAAATACGCCATTAATGCGGTGACACTGTCCGAGGTCGCCATTGATGTAATGCTGGACAAACTCTGGAAAACTCTTCAATGATGGTCCGGAAAAAACAAAATCAACCTGCTCCACGTGCGTGACAATCTCTTCTCCCATGGGGCTCTCACAGTTCGCCCCACCCATCGCTATAGTCACGTTGGGATTGCGCTCCTTGAGCTTTTTCGCCATAGCAAAACAAGCCACGTTTTGTGCAAACATAGACGTGAAGCCAACAATAGCCGCCTGATCGATTCGGTACTCATCGATCAAATCGAGCAGAAATCCATTCATCCCGGATCGCTTTTCCAAAATGGCGGCTCTGAGCGTTTGGATCTGTTCACTGCGGCGGGGAAAATAACGCCGAAAATAGACGTCGGTATTGTCGGCCGATTCGGGAAAAGCGGCTTGGCGAAATACCCAGTCCCCCAGCCCCGAGTTGTTGGCATCCAGCGAATCGACGACATATTGGTAGAGTTCTATCCCGAAGTACCGAGCGAAGTCCTGATTCAAATACAGGATTTCAATCTCGACTCGGTCCCCGATTTGATTCCGCAAAACTGACTCGAGCTGGGTTAGCGCAATTGAGGGGGAACTCAAGGCCGCAAACGGCATATTAATCAAAATAATTCTGTTCATTGCTGCCTTCCTCTCAGGTTGCTAATAGCTCGAGTCGCTTGCCCCTCGCGGCGGACAGTTTTGCAGGAAACGGCGGCTCTGTCGTGCAATGCCATGAACATTTCCCAAGCGAACAAAAAATCGCGCGTTCGATCCGCTTCGCTGTCTTCGGGCTCAAGAAACCGCCCGCCGAAAAACGTTCAACATCCGCTTCCTAAGGCCAGCGGGTTTGGCGCCCGGGGCTTGCTGTCTCGTCTCGCAAGCAGTAGCCAATTGTCCGAGCGTTTGCAGGATTAGATCTCGCGGAGTGATCCGAATTCCTAATTCTTTTTCCAATCTCGCCATCACGGGTAAACAGAGCAACGAGTGACCCCCGAGATCGAAAAAGTTGTCTTGCACGCCTACGCGGTCGACGTGCAGCACGTCCTGCCAGATTTCGGCAATGAGAGACTCCATCGTCGTGCGCGGAGCTTCATAGTTTTCCTGGGATGCGGATCTGAGCTGACCGGGTTCAGGAAGCGCCCGGCGGTCCACTTTGCCATTGGCCGTAAGCGGCAAGGTATCCAGCGCCACAAAGGCAGCGGGAATCATGTAGTCGGGAAGTGTCTGCTTAAGAAAGTTTTGCAGCTCGGCTGGCGAGATTGCGGGCTCCTCAGCCCCCACCCAATAGGCGACGAGCATCCTGTCGCCAGCCACGTCTTCCCGGGCGACAACGACGCTTTCGCGGACAGCCGGGTGCTGACTCAACACCGACTCGATTTCTCCGAGTTCAACGCGAAAGCCGCGAATCTTGACCTGATGATCCGCGCGCCCGCGACACTCGATGTTGCCGTTTGCCAAATAGCGTGCCAGGTCTCCGGTTTTATACATGCGGGTGCCGGTCTCGGCGCTGAACGGATCTGGGAGGAAACGCTCGGCCGTCAAATCCGGACGATTGAGATAGCCCCGCGCCACTCCCGCCCCGCTGATGTACAACTCGCCCGTCACGCCGATAGGCACAGGCGCCAAGCGCTCATCAAGAATATATAATTGGGTATTGATGATCGGCCGGCCGATCGGAACCGACGCCGCCATAGGCTCGTCATTACGGGCTCGATAAACGCAGCAGCCGACCACGGTTTCCGTTGGGCCGTATTCATTAATCAGCGCCGTTTCCGGCGCGTGCTCTTGCCAGAAGGCGATATGCTCAGGCAGCAAGTTCTCGCCGCCGATAATGAAGGCTCGAGTGCGCCCCGCCGCGTTTTCCGGCGCTAATTGCCGGCCGAGCAGCTGCAAGTGCGATGGCGTTATCTTGATTAGGCTTAGATCGTGCTCCTTGGCCAACGCCGCGCTCAAACCTTCCATGCCGAGCTCTTCCCGCACCAGCGTTACGCGCCGCCCCTGAAGGAGCGGCGCAAACAGCCCTGTCACTGTCAGGTCGAACGCGATCGAGGAGTGAACCACAGCGCCTTGCCCATCAGCCATGGGATAGGCTTGTGCGCACCAGGTTAAATAGTTTATCAAGCCCTGCTGCCGGATCATCGCTCCCTTGGGCCTTCCCGTAGAACCCGAGGTGTAAATGACGTAGGCCAGATTTTCCGGGACAGTCCTACACTGCGGATTCTGATCGCTCTGTTGCGCAATAAGTTCCCAGTCGGCGTCGAGCCGAATCGCCCGCCCTTGTGGCAACCCATGGGACGCCACGCGCTCCGACAATCGTTCCTGGGTCAACACCACAGCAACGCGCGCGTCTTCGAGCATGAAGGCCAGGCGCTCCGTTGGATAAACCGGGTCCAAAGGCACGTAGGCGCCCCCGGCCTTTAAGATGGCGAGTATTCCCACCACCATTTCCAGTGATCTTTCGACACACAACCCAACCAAGACTTCAGGACCTACCCCTAGCATGTTAAGATAGTGTGCCAGTTGATTGCTACGCCGATTGAGCTCCTGATAGGTCAATTGCCGTTCGTCCAGTGCGACGGCAACAGCCTCGGGTGTGCGTTCTACCTGCATCTCGAAAAGCTCATGAAGGCTTTGATCTCGCGGATAACTCCTTGCCGTGGCATTCCAATCCACAAGCAGCTGGTGGCGCTCCTTATCTGTCAATAACGGCAAATCGGCCAAACGGGACTCAGGCGCATTTATGATCCCTTGCAGCAAAGTCTGCAAGTGCCCAAGCATGCGCGCGACGGTGTCTTCGGCAAAACGACGCGAATCGTAGATGATAGCCAGCAAAAGCTCGGAGCCGGGCAGCACCTCGATACCCAAAGGATAGTTTGACCAATCATAGGCTCGCTCAAAGCGCGCTTCGAGACCGCTCAGTTGCTGTCGTCTATCGTCGAGGAAATTTTCAAACGCGAGAATAGTTTCGAATAGCCGGCGGCCTCTGGGTACCTCGGTCCACCCTTGGATATCCAGCAAGGAAGTATAATCGTATTGACGCGCGCGGGCTTGATGGGCTTGGAGTTCTTTGAGCCAGGAGAGCAGCGGCGCCTGCCAGTCCACGCGAACCCGCACCGGCAGAGTGTTGATAAATAATCCCGCAGTTTGCTCCATTCCTTCAAGATCCGCCGGACGATTGGAAACGGTAGCGCCGAAGAGGACATCCGCCTCGCCGCTATAATGGCTCAAGAGAATCGCCCAAACACCCTGCATTAATGTGTTCAACGTCAGATGGTGCCGACGGGCAATGGACTGCACGGCAGCTGTGGCTGCCTGGGACATCCGCACGTGTTGCTCATTGTAGACTTCCTCCTCGACCAAAACGGCGGCCTCGGCGCGCTCGACCCCTAACGCCGTCGGCGCTGTGAATCCTTCAAGCTCTTTGCGCCAAAACTTCTCGGCGGACACCAGATCTTGCTGTTGCAGCCAAAGAATATAGTCGCGATAGGGACGGGGACGATTCGGTGTCAGGGGCCGGTCATGACGCAGCGCTTCGTAGCTCTCAAACACTTCTTTGAGGATCAGCGATTTACATCCTCCATCCAGCAGCGCGTGATGAAAGCTCCAAATCAAGTGGTAGGCCTCATCTTCACTCCGGAAGACCGCCAGACGCATCAACGGCGCCTCGGTAAATCTAAACCCCCGCCGTCCTTCTTCTTCAATATACGCCTTGATGCGGTCTGCTCGCTCATCGTGTGAGAGCATCCGCCAATCATGGGACTCCAGCTTGAGCTCGACCTTTTTATGAACGACTTGGAGGGGTTTCGCGAGATCCTGCCAATGAAACGAGGTCCGCAAGATCGGGTGGCGATCGATAACGTGTTGCCAGGCCCTCTCGAAGGTCCTAACATCCAGGCTGCCCCGCAACGCATAGCTCAAGCGCATGCAGTATATTCCAGACTGGGGCGCCTCCAGGCTGTGAAAAAGTATCCCTTGTTGCAGGGACGACAGTTCATAGATGTCTTCAATGTCTTGCGTGTTCATGGAACTTATCGGGATGATATCAATCCCCGCTCGCTGACTTCGCAATGCTGGCGATGAAGTGTTCGAGCTCTTTTTGGTCCAACCGAGCTCCCGGAAAATCAACAGCCCGGTAACCCTCCACCGCCGTAAGTCGCAGTTGGTTCATAAGGGTGCGCAACGCTTCAACGAGGCTCTGCGCCAAGGACTCAACGGTCGAGCGCCGATGAAGGTTCTCGCTGAAGAGCCACTGGAATTTCAATGTCCCCGCTTCTGAAACGCTGGCGACAACCTCGAAAAGATGTCGCCGGCTTCCCCGGGGACTACGCTCGGGACCCGTGACGCCTTCAGCCAATCGAAGCCAAGGGGCCGCGCCTAAAGCTCCATCGAAGCGACCTAAATAAAGGAAAATAACTTCGGACTGGGGAAGCGATCGCAGTTGATCCGCGATACCCGCGTTCCCGAGCATGTAACGGAGCAAGCCATAGCCGATGCCATTTTTGGGCACGCTACGGAGTTGGTCGCTGACAGCGCGAAAAGCTTCCTCATGGCTTGAGGCTCCCTCGAGATTCAATAACGCTGGATAAACCGTGGTGAACCAACCGACTGTGCGGGACACGTCTACGCTTTCGAAAACGATCTCCCGCGCGTCTTCTTCCAAGTCGACGAGAAACGCCTGCTCATCGGTCCAGTTCTTGAAGGCCGCCGCCAAGGCCGTCAGCAACAGATAGCTGATGGGCGCACGGCGGGCCTCGCTCGTTTCGAATAACTTTGTCGTTTCTTGGACATCCAACGATAGGGATAGCCTTTGCGCGGAGGCGACGCTGTTAGCGCCGCCGGGAAAGTCCACCGGTAGACGCGCAACCCGCGAGCGCTGTGGCGCTAGCCAGTATTCGAGCTCGTCCCGAAGTGCGCTCGAGCGCGCCTGGCGCGCAACGTTTTCGGCCCAATATTTGAAAGAATGGGCTTTAGGCGGGAGCCGAATCTCTTCTCCCCCGCTAAGCTGTTGATAGATCGTGCTCAGGTCTTCCAACAGAATGCGCCAGGATCCGATATCGACGACGAGATGATGACAGACCAGCAACAGGCGACTGGGCGCTTCGGCGCCGAAGTCAAACAGCAGAACCTTGAAGAGAGCGCCCGAGGAAAGATTCAAGCTGCTCTGAAGCTGTGCCGCGGCCTGTTCCTGAGCGAAGGCGCGCTCCGCAGCTCCCAGTTTCGACAAATCGAGGCGCGTGACGCTAACATCATTGTCGCTCACGTAGCGTTGGCACCAACGGTCTTCCTCCTGGACGAATCTCAGACGCAGCGCATCGTGGTGCGCGATTAATCGTTCGACAGCCCGCTCCAGCAACCGGAGATCTAAAGAATGTTTTGCTTCGACCATGATCGCCATGTTCCAGTGATGCGGGTCAGGGAGACGCTGCTCGAAAAACCAAAGCTGGATTGGCGTCAACGGAACCGCTCCCATCGCCGCACCCTGTTCAGCCGGCAGGCTTACCTCGCCCACCTGAGCCACAGCAGCGAGCTCGGCAATAGTTTGATGCTCGAAGATCTGTCTGTTAGTGAGCCGAACTCCTGCCTGATGCGCTTTGGTTATGAATCGGAGTCCAATGACGGAGTCCCCGCCCAGCTCGAAGAAGTTATCGTCAACGCTCAGCCGCTCAATACCAAGCAATTCTTGCCAGATTTCGGCGATCACTCGCTCAATCGGATTTCTCGGGGCCACGTATAATGATGCCGTTTCAGGACGGGGGTGAGCCTGCTGAGTCTGAGCAGGCCTCTCAGAGGGTAGCCGCGGATCCGAGCTAAGAACGGAATCGAAATGCCGCAACACGGCATGGAAGTCCTGAGTCGATACAATAACCTGGGGCAACGAAGCGCTTAGAATGCGCCGCAGCGCCTCCACGCCCTCTTCGGAAGACATTCCTTCTTCAAAGGCGAGCGGCCATGCTGCGGTTGGCTCCCGCTGGGCCGGCTTTTGCGCTGCGCCCCGCGCTGACATGCCGTCTTCGCGCCAGACTCCCCAGTCCACAGAAACCGCGAAAGTGCCATATTTCGCTGCACTGTGATGCGCGTACGCATCGAGAAAAGCGTTGGCCGCGCAATAGTCTACGATTCCTATTCCACCGACGATGGAGCGCAGAGAGGAAAACAACACTAAGAAATCCAGCTTCATCTCTCTCAGGGCGGCTTCCAGGACCCGCGTCCCTTTCACCTTCGGCGACATTACACTTTCGGCAACGCCAGACTCCTTCAGTTGAATAATGCCGTCGTTTAAAATCCCCGCTGTATGGATAACGCCATGAAGTGCGCCAAACCGCTGACACGCATCCGCGACCACCGTTTCCATCTCCTCCGCATTGGCCACGTCGGCCGTAACAACCATGACCGAAGCGCCCAGTTGTTCCAACGCCAGCAAGCGGCGTATCTTGTTTCGGATCACCGACCTTTCTTGCGTTTCGGAATCCGCACGAATAGCATCGTCGAGCCACCCTTGCCATTCATCTTTACTGGGGAATGAACTGCGGCCGATTAATATCAACTTTGCTCTCACCTCGCGGCCGAGAAATTCGGCAACAGCAAGACCAAGGCTTCCCAAGCCTCCCGTAATAAGATAAACCCCGCCTTCTCTCAGCCGGGCGTTCCCACGCCGATTCCCTGTCAACTTTACCGGTTCAAAGGTTTGCACCCAGCGGTACTTCCCGCGGAAAGCAACCAGAGCCTCGCCAACCTGCCCCGAGAGCTCCGCCGTGAGTTGGTCCAACAGATGCTGCTCCTCTAACCCGCCGACAGTGGGCAGCGCGACATCGATGCAACGGCATTTTACGTTGGGATATTCCTGAGGTATGACCTTACAGGGTCCCAGAATAGTTGCTTTTTCTGGGCATATCAGCTCTTCGCCGGTGACTTCGTGGACGTTACTCGTCACCACGACTATTTGTAGCGGGTCCCACATATGCTGGTCCCCGAGCGCTTGCGCTAAAAATAACAGGCTGTAGAAACCCAGTTCTTGCTGGCTCTCGCGAAAGTTCTTCGACGATTGCCCGCCGTCGTCCGGCGCGACGCTCCATAGATGAAGAATAGCGTTGGGACTAGTGCCCGATGCGAGCAGATCTCCGAACAGGGCGATATAATCGTCCCGGCGGCGCGGGTCGATCGTGTAAGCATCTCGACCGAGCTTTGCAAAGTCCGCCGCCGCGGTCACGCTAATAACATTGTGGCCTTTTGCGACCAGGCGCATCGCTAGCCTCAGACCCAAACCCCAGGAATCGTTGAACACAAGCCAGCGGGACTTATCCGGGCTCGGACCTGGCGTTTCTGAGATCTCCGGGCACCGCTTCCACGAGGGAACATAGAACCAATCTGCAATATCCGCCTTTTTAGTTAAGGAAACCTGACGCGGTTCATCGTTGGGCGTCGTCGTCGCAGGTGAAAGCCAGTAGCGCTGGCGCTCGAACGGGTAGGTCGGCAGGGGAATTCGACGGCGGCGTTCGTCGGTGTGGAATTTCTTCCAGTCGATGCGCACACCCGAAAGCCAGAGACGGCCGAGCGCGCTTAAAACAAATTCTGTATCGGACTGCGAGCCCCGGGAACGGGGCAGCGAGGACAGGATAACATGTTCCGCACTGTCCGGATGTTGCTTCGCCAGCGAGCTAAGCGTCTGTCCCGGACCAACTTCCAGTAAGAGACACGGCGATCCTTTTAACACACTTCGTAGGCCGTCGGAGAAACGCACCGTCTGACGTAAATGACTTGCCCAATACTTGGGATCCATCGCCTGCGCTTCGGTTATCCAGGTTCCGCTGACGTTGGAAATAAACGAAATTCGAGGAGGCTTAAGCGCGACGGCTTTAAACCTGTCAGTGAACGTCTCTAAGATCGGATCCATCATCGCTGAGTGAAAGGCGTGCGAAGTATTCAGCCTGCGGCATAGAACGCCACGTCGAGAAAATTTTTGTTGCAGCGCAGCGATAGCCTGCACAGGACCCGACAGGACGCAGGCGGATGGCCCGTTAATCGCCGCTACCGAGAGAAATTCACCCAAATGATCTCGCACCTCTGATTCCGGCAAAGGCACCGCGAGCATTGCGCCCGCGGGAAGGTCATTCATAAGCCGGCCTCTCGCGGCTATCAAGCCCAGTGCTTCGTGCAGAGAAAAAACGCCCGCGAGACAAGCCGCGACCAATTCGCCGACGCTATGGCCGATCATCGCTTGCGGATACACGCCCCACCGCATCCATAGTTTGGCGAGCGCGTATTCGATCACGAAAAGCGCCGGCTGCGTAATATCGGTCTGATTGAGCCGTGCGGCAGCCTCCTCGGTTTGTCCGGGGTCTGGGTAAAGCACGGCGCGCAGGTCCACGCCGAGATGGGGCGAGAGAATTTTCGCGCATGCATCAACCTCGTTGCGAAAACTGGACTCAACCCTATAGAGCTCTGCCGCCATGTGCAGAGATTGCGACCCCTGCCCCGGAAACATAAACACCACCGAGCGATCAGCCGGCTCCTGGTCGGCGGTGATGACCCGTCTGGCGTCCAGCGCTTCCAACGCGCGGGCAGCATCATCGGGCTCATAGCAGACCAGAAAACGCCGATAGCCAAATGCCCGCCGCCCAACCTGTAGGGTATAGGCCGCATCCGCGAGGTTGAGTTGCGGATGCTGCCTGAAGTAAAGGAGCAGATTTCCCGTCGCATCCTCGAGGGCACGAGGAGATCGAGCGGAGAGAACCAACAAATTCGCTCGCCGGGTTTGTTCGGCAGGCCCGGCCGGCGGCGCTTCTTCGAGAACGACGTGAGCGTTTGTGCCGCCGATGCCAAAGGAACTAACCCCGGCGCGACGCGGTAGCGCCTGCGCCTTCCACTCCGCAAGAGCTGCATTGACGTAAAATGGGCTGTGGGAGAAATCGAATTGGCGATTGGGTTCCTCAAAATGCAGACTCGGAGGGATCATTTTGTGCTCTAGCGCCAGCACAGTCTTGATGCATCCAGCAACCCCAGCCGCCGCATCAAGATGGCCGATGTTCGTCTTGACCGATCCTATCGCGCAGAAACCCGTACGTTCAGTGGCGGAACGAAAAACTTGCGTCAGTGCCGCGAGCTCGATGGGATCACCCAGAGGGGTTCCAGTTCCATGGGCCTCGATATAGGCAATGCTTTCAGGATTGACCCCTGCGATGGCTTGAGCTTCCGCGATCACGTCGGCCTGACCGGACACGCTGGGCGCTGTGAATCCAACCTTTACCGCGCCATCATTGTTAATCGCCGACCCTCTTATGACCGCATGAATGGTATCTCCCTCGGCAATGGCGTCGGCCAATCGTTTTAAAACGACAACGCCAACGCCGCTTCCGCCAACCGTTCCCTGCGCTTTGGCGTCAAAGGCCCGGCAGCGCCCGTCCGGTGACAAGATGCCACCTTCCTGGTAGAGATAACCAACCTTCTGCGGAAATTTTACGGATGCTCCGCCAGCTAGGGCTATGTCACACTCACCGCATAACAGGCTCTGGCACGCCAGATGGATGGCGACGAGAGATGTCGAGCACGCCGTTTGAATACCGATACTTGGTCCTGTCAACCCCAGCTTGTAAGAGACCCGCGTCGCCAGGAAGTCTTTATCGTTGGCAATCAACGCCTGAATGTCGCTTGTCACTTCGTCGCGGTTGACCCGCGAATAGAGACTGAGGGCGTAGGTGTTCAGGCTCACGCCGGCATAAACACCTATCCGACCGGCGTAGGTCGCAGAATCATACCCCGCGTCCTCCAGGGCCTCCCAGGCACATTCCAAAAAGATGCGCTGCTGGGGATCCATGATCTGCGCTTCTCTTGGACTCATGCCGAAGAAGGCCGCGTCAAACCACTCCGGATCTTCTAGCACGGCACCCGCCTTAACGTAATCTGAGTTCCGCAGCATCTCGGGTGTTATGCCTGAGGCCACGACCTCCGCGTCTGAAAAAATCGCAATCGAGTCCACGCCATCGCGCAGATTTTGCCAATATGCGTCTACGCTCTTAGCCCCAGGAAATCGGCCCGACATGCCAATCACCGCAATGCCGGAAAGAGGTTCGGCTAGCTGTGAATTGGTCATGGCGGATCCTGAGTGCGCGGTGGCCGGCGCCGGAGTCTGAATTGGGACTGATCCATCAGCTCTCTGCGTCTATTGGCGCGATCACGGCTTTGTTCCATCACTGCGGAAACCGCGTGTTCCTGGCTCAAGTAACCGGCCAGAGAACTGATGGTCGGAAATTGGAACATGACAATCATCGGGATCTCTCTCTGGGTAATCTCGCTTAGCTTCGCATGAGCCTGGGCTAGAAGTATAGAATGGCCGCCCAGGTCAAAAAAATTGCTGTGCACGCCGACCCGGTCCAACTTTAGCAACTCTTTCCAGACCGCTGCGATCATCTGTTCCAGCTCGCTTTGGGGCAGTGCATCGCCGGCGTCGGACTCGGAAGAAAGAGAATTGGGATCGGGCAGGGCGTTGCGATCCACTTTGCCGTTTTGGGTGAGCGGCAATGCCCCCAGCACTACTATTGTCGAGGGCAGCATGTACTCGGGTAGCTTGCCGCGCAAATATCCGCGCAACTCGCCAAGCAGCGGAGCACTAGCGCCATGCCCCACAATATAAGCTACCATGCGCTTGTCCCCAGGTTCATCCTCGCGCACCACAACCACCCCCTCTCTCACCTCCGGATGTTGTCCCAGCACAGCTTCAACTTCACCTAACTCGATGCGGTAACCGCGAATCTTTACCTGATGATCAACACGACCTAAAAATTCCAGCTTCCCGTCCGCCAGTACGCGCGCCAAATCGCCGGTGCGATAAAGACGCGCCCCGGGCTTGTCGCTGAAGGGATGGGGAACAAATCTTTCAGCGCTCAACTCCGCGCGGTTCAGATACCCTCGGGCCACGCCCTCGCCCCCAACATACATCTCACCCGCTACACCCACAGGAACCAAATTAAAGTGCGTATCCAGTAGATAAACCTGAAGATCACCTATGGGCACGCCAATTGGACTGCGCTGCGCCGCTGCCAAATCACCCATGGCAATCGGACGGTAAGTCACGTGAACCGTGGTCTCTGTAATACCGTACATATTCACCAACTGCGGCCGCTTATCCCCGCGACGCTGCAACCAGGAGCGCAGACCCTGAACATCGAGGGCCTCGCCGCCAAAAATCACTAAACGGAGCGAAAGTTCCTCGCCCCTCTGCGCTCCCTCCTCAATCCCCATGAGCTGGCGAAATGCCGAGGGAGTCTGATTTAGAACCGTCACCCCCTCCTTGTACAATAGTTGATAAAATGCCTGAGGCGAGCGACTGATCTCGTAGGGAACCACCACCACCTTGCCGCCGTAAAGCAGCGCCCCCCAAAGCTCCCAAACCGAAAAATCAAAGGCGTAGGAATGAAACAAGGTCCAAACATCCCGCGCACTAAATTGAAACCACGATCGGGTGGCAGCAAATAAGCGCGACACATTACCGTGCGTGATCAACGCTCCCTTCGGCGTCCCGGTCGATCCTGAAGTATAAATCACGTAAGCCAGATGCTCAGATCTCACTCCACTGCAAGGATTGCTCTCAGGCTGCCCCGCTATAGAACCCCAATCCGCATCCAAGCACACCACCCGCCCCTCATAGCCCGCCAGCTTGTCCCTTAGATGCTCCTGCGCCAGCACCACCGCCGCCTGCGTGTCACGCGCCATAAACACCAAACGCTCGGTCGGATAGAGCGGATCAAGCGGCACATAGGCCCCGCCAGCCTTGAGAATACCCAGCAGTCCCACTACCATCTCCAGCGACCGCTCCACGCAGATCCCAACTAGGCTCTCGGGCCCAACGCCGCGCTTTCTTAGATAGCGCGCTAATTGATTGGCGCGCCGATTCAGCTCCCCGTATGTGAGCTGCTGCTCTTCATAAACAGCCGCCACGGCATCAGGAGATTTCTCGGCCTGCTCTTCGAAGAGCTCATGGACACACCTATCTTTGGGATAGTTTCTTTTCGTATCGTTCCATTCAACGAGCAGTTGATGCTTCTCAGCTTCAGAGAGGATCGGTAACTCGGAGAGTCGTTTTTCCGGATTTGCGACAATGCCTTCCAGCAATGTTCGGTAATGCCGTGCAATCCGCTTAATCGTAGAGGCCTCGAACAAATCTGTGCTGTAAACGAAAAAAAGTTCCAGGCCTTCGGGTTCCTCCCATACGTGAGCCTCCAGATCAAATCGCGCCGCTAAAGGATCGACCCACATTAGGCTCAGTCGCAGAGCGCCGAGGTCTAGTGGCGGCATGGGTGCATTCTGGAACGCAAACATCACCTGGAACAGCGGATTGCGGCTTAAATCCCGCTCCGGCTCCAACTCCTCTACCAGTTTCTCAAACGGCAAATCCTGATGAGCATACCCCCCTAGAGCCACTTCCCGCACCCGTGCGATTAATTCTAAAAAACTCGGATCGCCTGAAACTTCAGTACGCATCACTAGACTGTTGACAAAAAAACCGATCAACCCCTCAATCTCGGCCCGATTACGATTGGCAATCGGGCAACCCACCACGATATCTTCCTGGCCGCTGTAGCGATGCAGCAACACCTTGAAGGCCGCCAGCAACACCATAAACAGGGTGGCTCCTTGCCGACGACTCAGCTCCTTCAAAGCCTCCCTCAACTCCACGCTAAGAACTAACATCTCGTAGGCACCGCTATATGTCTGTATTGCTGGCCGTGGATGATCTGTCGGTAACTGCAGCGTTGGCAGGTTGCGCAAGCGCTGCTTCCAGTAGGAAAGATGCCCTTCAAGAACTTTTCCCTGTAGCCACTCTCGTTGCCATACCGCAAAATCGACATACTGAATCGGTAATTCAGGAAGCGGTGATGGTTTCCCACCAGCAAAAGCTTCGTACATGGCAGCCAGCTCACGCACCAACACCCCAATCGACCAACCGTCGGTGATAATGTGATGTAGCGTCATCAAAAGTACGTGATCGTCGATTGCCAGCCGAAATAACTGCACCCGGAACAGAGGACCGCAAGACACATCGAAGGGTCGCTGTGCCTCTGCCGCCATAAGCAACCGTACTTCCGCATCCCGCTCAGTGTCCGGCAGATGGGTGAGATCAATTTCGGCAACCATGACGGGCGCTGGCGCGTCAATGATCTGGACGGGGGTGGTTCGCTCCGTGTTAAAAAACGTCCGTAGGACCTGCTGACGAACCACCAATTCGTTTAAACTGCGCTGCAACGCGGCTCGATCGAGATGACCGTGTAACCGAAGCGGTACTTGGCTGTTGTAGAAAGCACTAGCCGGGGCTAGCTGATGCAGGAACCACAGCCGCTGCTGGGCAAAGGAAAGCGGCAAACCTCGTTCGCGTGCGACGGGCAGTATCGGCGGAGGACCGTTGCTCGCGTCAATTTGATCACTGCGTAGAAAAAAGAGGATTTCTTGTTTACATTCTAATAGCGCCTTGCGCAAATCGGGTGTGAGTGCGCCTGGGGGCGCGTCGTAGCGCAGCTTGTCTCCGTCCGGCCAGACCCTGATATCTTTGCTGCGAAGGTAAGACAGAAGCTCGATAGTCCTCATAATCCTCCCTGCTCACGGCCGCTACCTTTGGCAGCGGAAACATCCCGTGACCAGTCTAGCTTCTGACGCATCGCTTCAATCTGCTCGGCCAACTCAGCCAAAGTGGGCGCCTCAAACAGGACGTGCAAAGGCAACTCCATGTGGAACGCATTACGTATACGGGATATCAGCACGGTCGCTAGTAGGGAGTGCCCCCCCAAATCGAAGAAATTGTCGTGGACGCTCACCTCCTTCACATCGAGGACCTCTGACCAGATCCCCGCCAACAATTCTTCCGTTGGAGTTCGAGCAGCCTCGGACTTTCCTTCTAACTCAGCGCTCGTGTGCCCAGGGACTGGAAGTGCACTGCGGTCCACCTTCCCGTTGGGCGTCAGCGGCATGGCCTCGAGCGCCACGAAAGCCGAAGGCACCATGTACGCAGGCAGCTTCGCTCGCACAAACCCGCGCAGATCGCTCACTACCTGCTCATGATCAAGCTGCTCCTGCGCCACTATATACGCCACCAAGCGCTTATCTCCGGGGATGTCCTCCCGCACAATGACTAACGAATCTCGAACGGCCGGATGCTGGGCCAGTATAGTCTCGATCTCACCCAGCTCGATGCGGAAGCCTCGGATCTTTACCTGGTGATCGAGACGCCCGAGAAATTCAATGCTTCCGTCAGGTAAGTAGCGTGCCAAGTCGCCGGTTTTATAGAGGCGAGCTCCGGCTTGATCGCTGAACGGGTGGGGAATGAACTTCTCAGATGTCAATTCAGGGCTATTGAGATAACCACGGGCCAGGCCGTCCCCGCCAATATAAAGCTCACCGTGAATGCCGACAGGAACAGGGCGCAAATGTCGGTCAAGCAAGTATACTTCAGTGTTGCTAATTGGGCGGCCAATGGGAATTGAACTCAGTGATTCATCGATCGCACTGGGAATACGATAACAACAGGTAAATGTCGTGCCCTCAGTTGGACCGTATCCGTTAATCATCTGGGTTGCGGACAATAGTGTTTGTCCACGCCGTACATGAGCCACCGAGAGCGCCTCGCCCCCGATTAACAATTGGCCAAGCTCTGCCAGCGCTTCTGGAGCCTCGTCGATCACCGCATTGAACAGCGATGCGGTCAGCCACAAAGTACTGATGCTGTTTTTGTGGAGTACGCTTCCGAGCTCCATGGCGGTGGGGACGTTTCCAGGAAACAGCACGCACCGGGCCCCATGCAACAAGGCTCCCCAGATCTCGAAAGTAGAGGCGTCAAATGAGATGGGCGCCAGCTGCAAAACGCTATCCGTTGCCTTCAGGTTCACATAGTCCACTCCGAACAAGAGACGAACGACACCGCGGTGAGTTACTTCTACACCTTTAGGTTTTCCCGTAGAACCGGAAGTGTAGATGACATAAGCGAGGTTGTCCGCCGATACTGCCGCGACTGGGTTCTCCTCACTTTCTTGCGCAATATTTCCCCAGTGCGCATCCAGGCACACCGCACTGTGATGCGAGATTTCAGTCAAAAACTTCTCCTGGGTTAGTAGCACCGGGGTTCTAGTATCCGCCATCATGAAGCCTAAGCGCTCCTCGGGATACGTAGGGTCCAGAGGCACATAGGCCCCGCCAGCCTTGAGAATACCCAGCAGTCCCACCACCATCTCCAGCGACCGCTCCACACAGATTCCCACTAAGCTCTCCGCACCCACACCGCGCTTTCTTAGATAATGCGCTAATTGATTGGCGCGCCGATTCAGCTCCCGGTAGGTGAGCTGCTGCTCTCCATATATAACCGCCGCGGCGTCAGGAGATTTCTCCGCTTGTTCTTCGAAGAGCTCATGGACACACTTATCTTTGGGATAGTTTCTTTTTGTATCGTTCCACTCAACCAGCAGTTGATGCCGTTCTTCATCGACTAAAAGCGGCAATTCCGTAATGCGCTCGTCCGGAGCTTCAACGATGCTCTTTAGCAAGGTAGTAAAGTGGCTTGCCATTCGTACCATGGTCGCTGTATCGAACAGATCCGTACTGTAATCGAAGGAGGCAGAGAGCGCTTCTCTCGTCTCGACCATTTGAAGCGTTAGGTCAAACTGACCTTCCTGCTGTATTGGAAGGGGGAGAGACTCGAGCACCAATTCGCCGAGCGTTACCCGTCCTCCCGGAGTACCCAGGATAAAGGACGATATCCCCTCCTCCCGGAGTAGATGCGGTGTTTGCAGTACAAACATAACCTGGCAAAGCGAGGAGCGGCTCGGGTCTCGGAGCGGCTGGAGCCGATCGACGAGCAAAGGGAAAGGATAAGTTTGCCGCTCGAAGGCATCGAGGACTGTTTCTCGCACCTGTTTTAGAAGGACTTTAAACGGAGGGTCGCCGGCAAGCTTGCTGCGCAGGACAATTGGATTGACGCAATACCCGACGATCCCTTCCAGCTCCGTGCGTTGCCGTCCGGAGCTTGGCGAACCAACAAGAATATCCTCCTGTCCGGTATAGCGGTAAAGCAATACCTGAAATGCCGTCAACAGCAGCGTAAACGGGGTCGTCCTTTGAGCCTGTGCGAAGGACTTCAGCTTTTTTGTCAATACCTCGTCTAGTTTGAAAAAATGGGACGCGCCGCGGAACGTCTGCATCGGCGGACGGGGCCGGTCCGTCGGCAGGTTGAGCACAGGGATCTCGCCGCCGAGCTTTTCTTGCCAGTAGGCCCAGAGTTTCTCGCCCTCCGGTCCACCGATGATTTGTTCTTGCCAACGTATGTAGTCCGGGTATTGCCACACAGGCGGGGGTAACGCTGCTTTCACCCCGGACATTTCTGCGCTGTACAAGATTCTGAGCTCGTCCAGACAGATCCAAAGCGACCAACCATCGATGGCAATATGGTGAATTGTCAGCGCGAGAAAGTGTTCGGTCTCGGTTCGGCTGAACAGGTGAAAGCGCAGTACGGGTCCATGCTCGAGGTCAAAAGGACGGCGCGTCTCCGCCACCAATCGGTCGTACAAGGCCTGATCGCTCCAATCGGCAACCGCGGTTTGATTGAAATCAACCCTCAGGCCGCGGTAAATTCGCTGCCTGGGTTCACCGTCGCGCTCGAAGAATGTAGTCCGCAGGACGGCATGGCGGTCGAGGAGGGACTGAAAAGCGCGCCGCAATGCGGTCGGGTTAACAGGCGATAGAACTCGCGCGGCGAAAACGACGTTGAACGCCGAGCTCGCCGGAGCGAGACGATTCAGGAACCACATCGCCCGCTGACCATGGGAAAGCGGAAGTTCAGATTCAACTGTGGCCGCCTTATTGCTCTCGGGGGTTGAAACTGCGCTCATCATTTTCCTCCAACGGTATAACTCTCGGTAATAGCGTCGAATCAAGAACGTGAATCGACACAGGCGAGGAGAACTGCCCGTTTCGTATTTCTAGAATAGCTACTAATGAGTTCGTTATTTAGAGACTATGTCGCTAGTGTGCGACCGAGAGGCGAGCCCTTCCGATCGCGGTCAATGGTTCTCTGCCTTGCCGGCCACCACCCCGTCCCCTCCATAGGTGGAAATGCCCGCCGGCAGGGCCTGAAAACAACCTTTGCGCTCCTGTGCCCGCGCTCTCCAGGTCTCACCCCTCGGTCGCTGTTTGGTTACTCAATTGTGGACTCCTTAATAAGGGAGGGTTTTCTCAGTCGTTGTGCTGGCGCCGATGGCCGCAGCCAATTCAGCCACGGTGGGGACTTCAAAGAATCTTCGCAAAGACATGTCGACGCTAAAAACCTCGCGCAGTCGGCTCAAGAGACGCATAGCCATGAGGGAATCGCCCCCCGCGTCAAAAAAATTGTCGTGAATACTAAATTGCGGCGCGGCAAAAACTTCTTGCCACAGGACTGCGATCCGCCGCTCCAGCTCGGTACGCGGCGCGATGGGTTCCCTCGCCCTTCGCTCTGCGCTTGCGCCTCCAGCCGCAACAAGCGGCATATCAATCTCCCCGTCGGACGTCAGGGGCATGGTCTCGAGCTGGACGAATTCGCAGGTCGTCGCCGTGCCAAACCGATCTCCAACAAGGCATTTTCGAAACTCGGCCGCGCCGGGTTGATCGGAGCGCGCGATCCAATAGGCGGTGATTTTCTGTAGTGGGCGTGCTGGCTCAATATACTTTCGAATCTCTCTGTTGCCGTCGTTTAAACCCACAAAAAGGTGCGTTTTTCCATGATGCAAACCGACGAGAAAGGAATGCAGCCCTTGCGCCGCTGAAAGAGCGTAGTAACCTCGGGCCCGGGTCAATTCCTTTAAAGGATAATTGCGGCTCATGCCGATCTCATCCCACATGCTCCAGGAGAAACAATAAGTTCGTCGCGAAGTCTCATAGCGCTGGCAATGGCTGAAGGCGTCGAGAAAACTGTTGGCGGCGGCATAGGCGCCCACGTTAGCTCCGCCAAAAAAACCATTTACTGAGGAAAAATGGATGAAAAGCATATCCGGTCGATGACGTCTCAATTGATGGAGCGTCCACGTTCCCAGCACCTTGGGCCGCAGCAGCGCGGCTAAACTATCGCGGGTTTCATTTACGATCGGATTCTCACGGTAGACTCCTGCCAGGTGTATCACTCCGTCCAGGCAGCCTTGCCAGCGATTTTCCGCTCGTCGGACGGCCGCTTCCAATTCTTGGAAGTTGCACACATCGACCGGCTCGTAGATGACCTCTCCGCCCATTGCTTCCAAAGCCAGCCGGCGCTGAGAAAACAGATCCGCTTTTTCCGAGGCCACCGCGGCTATGCCTTTTTCAGCCGGAGAAGTGCGGCCTAACAGCAGCAACTTGGCGCCATAATACTTGAGCAAGTATTTCGAGATCTCCAGCCCGATGCCGCCCAACCCGCCGCTTACCAGGTACATGCCGTTTTTCTTGACCGGGCTCTCCAGGATTGTCTCCCGCCGCATATCGAGTTTGCGCAGACGGGCGACCCAGCGCTCTCCGCCCCTGTAGGCCACTTCTTTTTCTCGATGAACGGTTTGGAGTTCGCGCAATACCCAGGCGGCGTCTTGCTCGGAGCTTTCCCCGGGCAAATCAATGTGGCGACAGTCAATCCAAGGCAGCTCCTGAGACACGGTTTTCATCAGGCCAAGCATCGCAGCTTTCCCGCAGCAAACCATCTCGGTTTCCCGGACAGGCTGAGCCCTATTTGACACCGCGTAAAGTCGGGTCGAGAATCGGGAGCCTGGTGCCTGATTTAACGCCTGGACCAAAAATAGCAGACTGTAAACCCCTCGAGCCAAGGACCTTTCGATTTCATCCCAGTTCGATAAATCGCCGGCGCCTTCATCATAGGTCCATAGGTGCAAAAGCTGGTCAATCGCCAGCGCATCTTGGGCGAGACACTGCATGAGTCGAAGGTAATCCGCCCGATTGTTCTCATCGATCCGATAATGAAATTTGTTGATTCTCGAGAATTCGGAGCCGGCCTCGACAATCACGCAGCGCCGGATCGGACGATTCAGTTCCGCACATAGGAGCGTTCCCAACCCTCGCTGGTCAACGAAAACAAGCGATTGCCCTGCCCCCGCCTGCGGCTCGAGGGTGCTTATCTCTCTCCGACGCCAGGCTTTGTCAAAGAACCAATCGGGAAGCGTGTTCGCGTTGCCGTCCAAAATATCCACGCGCTTGAGCACGTCATCGAACTCGCCGGCCGCAAAACGCTCGCTGAGCTGGGATCGCTGGATCTTGCCAATGGAAGTTTTGGGTATCTTCTCCTTTGGCAAAGGGATCAAGTAAGCGGGGTTGATACCCATCGTCTTTAGCAGCGTCCTGGGGATGACTCTCAACAACTCGGCGACGCGGTTGTCTGCAGAGCACTTGGGCTGAAAAAAGATGGCCAACTGATCCGTGTCGGCGCTCGAGTCCCGAACGGCGCAGGCGGCCGTGTAGGACGTTTCCACTTCCGCGATCTCTTCCACCGCCGCTTCAATCTCGTGGCTGTAAAAATTCGCTCCGTTGATGATGATAACGTCTTTGTCCCGGCCTGTAATGGTCAGGCGCCCGTCACGGAGAAATCCTAGATCTCCGGTTTTAAACCACCCGTCCTCGGTGAAAGCTTCATCGTTAAGTTCTCGATTGCCGTAGTAGCCCGAGGTAATGGATGCTCCCTTAACCTGCAAAGAGCCGACGGCGCCCTCTTCGGCGAGCCGGTTCTGAGCATCGACGATCCGCAGGGAAATCCCCGGGATCGGAGATCCCACCTCGACGAACGGATCCTCATCAGACGTCGATTCTAAAGTGAATCGAGGGGAATAGGTAATTCCTGAAGCGGTCTCAGACATACCCCAGGCAGGGTGCATGGCGGTAGCGGGAAGTCCGTGGGGGCGCAGCAACTCGAGGAATCTGCGCGCTGTTTTCGCGACGATGGCTTCGCCGCCGTTAAGGATGAATCGCAGCGAAGCCAGATCCCGGCGTCTGGCTTGGACTCGCTCTGCTTGACTATTGATCAGACCATAGGCGAAGTTAGGTGCCCAGGTGACGGTGACCCGATGCCGCTCGATCAGATCTAACCATCTCAGCGGATCGCTTAGAATGAACTCTGTTTGGACCTGTATCTGCTGACAACACAGATAGACGTCCCTGATATGGAACATCACGATACCCCCCACATGATCCAGGGGGAACCAGTTTAGCGAAACCTCCTGGCTTGAAAAATGATTCGTCTGGGCGCTTGCCGCTGAACGGTGCAGGAGGCTCTGGTGGCTCTGCATTACGGCTTTCGGAATGCCCGTGCTACCAGATGTCAGGAGCAGTATCGCCAGATCATGAGGCTGGCTCCGATGCCAATCGGCATCCGGCTCTTTTGAATTGAGGTCCTCGAAAATGCTGACCCGTAAACCGTCCAGGTTGAGAAGATCGGACAAGGAACTCACGGCCGGATGAAGCGCCCGGCTGGTTACAATCAATGGGCGCTCGAACATCTCCCAAGCGTTTTGCAGTTTCCTAACGGTACTGTTCACCTCCGCATACGTCGTCGAAACCGCGATCGGCACCGGAACGAACCCGCCCAGGACGCAGCCCCAGAATGTCGCAACGAAGTCCCGATGGCCGTCCAGTTGGAAAATTACCTTATCGCCGGGTTTTAACGCTGCTTCTTTCAAGCCCGCTAAAACGCGTTGAGCAGCCGTCAACAAATCTGGATAAGCTTGAAATTTCTCGGAACCATCGCGCTCGACGAAAGCAATGCCTTTTTCTGGGGACTTGAGGCAAGCTCGATGCAAGGCCGCCGCCAGAGTCGCTGGACCATCAGCCTCTGCTAACAAACCACCATGGCTTATGGCGGGCACTCTCGTCGCACACCGGGCGATGTCGGGTGCTAAACGCGCCGGAACCGTCTCCTGCTTGGAAGCGCCCGCAACGGTCTTCCATCCGGGGAGCAAATCCGACAGGTGAGAAATCGATGGGCACTCATTTACCGCCTCCAGGCGCACGATCGCGCGCTCGATTGCCGGGACCGCTCGAAGTTGGTCGTCCCAACGCCGAAGCAAATCTAAATCCACCACAGCCAAGGCCGTCAAGGCGTGCTCATTTACCCGGCCCTCGGGAGTCAATGGAATCGACGACACCGGCACGTAGCCGGAGGGAAGCAATTGCGATGGAAGAACCGCTTTAAGCCGAGCCTCTAACCGGTCCGGCGTAAAGGCTACGCCTGGGACTAGATAGGCGATGATTACTTTGTTGGAGCTGTTCGTATTGCGCGTCAGAACCGCACAATCCGCCACCGAAGGATCCTCAAGCAGAGCAAGTTCTATACGCCTGAGATCATCCATATTAAGTTGGTCTTTTACCCCGTAACGGCATCCATCCGACCTAAAGCCCGGGTTAGGTCGTCGACGATGGTTTTTAGTAGCAGCTCTTTGGAGCTCTGTAAGAAAAAGTGATTGCCAGGCAAAATGTGTTGGCTAAAGGGTCCGCACGTATGCTCACGCCACGGGGTAAGATAGTCGGAACTTACTTTTGGATCGTGGAGACCGCCGAAAGCCGAGATCGGACACTCCAGCGGCTCCCCATCCGAGTAAACATAGGTCTCATTGATGGCAAAGTCCGCTCTGATGCTAGGAAGCAAGAGCCGCATCAACTCCTCCTCTTTCAGCAAAACTTCCGGGATGCCGCCGTACATTCGCAGTTCCTCGATGAACGAAGCGTCAGGCAAGCGATGGAGAGCTTCTGGAGAAGATAGGTGAGGGGCTATATGCGCGGAAACGAACAAGTGAGTCGGCGTGAGCCTGTACACTTTGCGGATCTGCCGGGCCAGTTCAAACGCCAAAATTGCGCCCACACTATGGCCGAAGATGGCGAAAGGTAAATTAAGATAGGGCCTGATGAGCTCCGTCAGGATATCAATCACTCCTGAAATATGCCAAAACGGCTGCTCTCGAACCCGGTTCTCCCGGCCCGGGAGCTGAACCGCGCAAACCTCAAGATAGTCCGGCAACACATTTGACCAAGAGCGAAAGACCGAAGCTCCGCCTCCGGCGTACGGCAGGCAAAACAAGCGCAGGCGCGCCCGCGGATTCGGCACCGTGCGAATGAACCAACGACTATCGGCGGTCTTTGCTGCCAATCCAGCGTCCCCAAAAACTTGGTCGAAATCCCTCGGCTCAAAGTCGCTTGGCTTGAACCATCGTGAGCCGGCCGCGCAGCTAGCCTTCCCCTGTGGCTTTGTCCATACGCTGGCGCAGGCTGAGCGGCCGCATGTCCGTCCATACTTCCTTGATGTAAGCCAAACATGCCGCTTTCGGACCGGTCTTGCCCGCGTCGCGCCAGCCCGCCGGATTTTCCCGGCCATTGGGCCAAATTGAGTATTGTTCCTCGTGGTTCACAACGACCTTATAGAGGATATGTTCTTCGTTCTCGTCCTGGGCCATTTTCTCCTCCTAGGCTATCCGCGGTCCTTGGGGTCGCTCACGATCAGTTATCTTTCATGTTAGCCGTTGCCAAGCTTCGTTTCCGTTCACTTTCCGACCCAATGCATTTCGAGTACAAACGCATCAGCGCTGAATAATGCTGTTCCGAGCCATATTCCTTTTCTGCTTTGGCCCTGGCTTTTTTCCCCATGCGCATGGCCACATCCTCATGGCCAAGCAAATACTCTATTTTTTCCGATAAATCCTCGACGCTGAACGGCTCGAAGAGCAGGCCGGTCTCTTCTTCGTCTATCATTTCCGAGATTCCCCCTATATTGGCCCCAAGCACCGGCTTACCCCACGCATAGCTTTCGATTAACGCCATTGAACAGTTCTCATACCATTCCGACGGAAAAACGGTAAACCGCGCTCGACGAATCAAGTTCGCCAATTCCGCTCCTTCCTTGAATCCGGTGAGGCGGACGTTCTTCAGCCGATATTTATTAATGGCATCCTGCAAATCAGCGGAGAGGGGTCCATCGCCAACGATCAAGAGCGTGCCTCTTCGAATTCGACGCATGGCCTCCACAAGCGTAAGCAGTCCCTTTTCCTCCGCGAGCCGTCCAAAATAGACGCAATAGTCTTCTCCCCCATACTCCGGAGGAAATTGATTCAGATCGGTAAAGTTCGGAATGAAAACGATCTTTTTCTCGGGCATGCCCCACTCAACCAGCTTGCTTTGGTAGAAGCGACTAGGCGTGATGAATATATCCACATTAGTTTCGTACACCCCAGAGTAAGTGTGCAAATAGGCCTCCACGGCACACACGGCGCTAGCCAAGACCGAGTCCTTAACGCACCGATGCAACACAGCCTGATAAAACCGGTGCGGCTTGCAGCGCTCACAGATGGCACCTTGCGTGCGCATCTTATAGTTTGGGCACAATAGCTTTAAATCGTGCACCGTCATGACAACCGGAAAGCCGCGGCGTTTTAGAACCGGTAGAATCGACGGCGAGATTTGATGGTATATGTTGTGTATATGTGCTACGTCAGGACGGTCCAAATCCAGGAGGGCCGCCAGCTTCCGTTTGGCTTCCCGCGAATACAGAATCCGCATGGCTTTTCGAAAATCGCCGCCCCAAGAAGCCTTTTGTTCGAAGTTGGTACTGTCGACGAAAAACCTATCGTAGTCGGTTGCGGAATTCAGTTCGTGGCGCATGGCAAAAGGGATGACATTGTGACCGTGGGCCTGGAGTAGAGTCATGAGGTCGAAAAAATAGACTTCTCCGCCCCCCTTACGGTAGAAAAATTTGTGGGCTAAAAGTACCTTCATTCTGAGAGTACCCGCCTTAGAAACGCTTCTCCGATTGCCCGCACTGAGGAACCTTGTAGACGGTAATCTGGGGTCCCGGTCGTTCCCAGGGAATCGGCGCTACGGCGTAAACGACACGAAATCGCGAATCCGTATCCAACCCCCGGTAGAAGTCAGCGCTGCGCGGAAAGCGTTTGCGGTTAATTTCAGAAGTAAACCGTCGCGCGTTGTAAGAGCTGATAATGATGTAATCAAAGCAGGCTTGAATGTAGAAACCAAGATCCTCGACTCCGAGTCCATAAATGGTCGAGTACAGCGCATAGGTCGGCCCTTGCACCCGCTTCATCGCCTCTGCATACAGCATCCAGGTCCCTTTTGACGCACCCGCCCAACCGGCCTCTCCAGGCAGATACGACTGTACACCCGTTCGATTAATGTTCTCAGACTCGGCGCCAGCCTGCGCCGCCAGACGAGTAACGGTGACTTGATCAGGCCGAAGCGGAGGACTCTGGACAAAGCGGTAGCGCATTCCATCCATGAGAATTTTTGATCCGGCCGGCAGGTTCGCTTCGATCCATCTTTTAGCTATCACGCGGGTGTCAGGTTGCGTCCACTCGTAATTCTGCCGTACGAGGACAAACAGCGAGAACGCGGCCACGCAAGCTAACCCTGGAGCGATCAGCCACCAGCGCCGTTGGGATATCTCGACAACCGCTAAACTGCTCAGTAGCCACAATGCAGGCATGACGGGTAGCATATAACGCTCACTTGAACCTCGGTCGGCGGAAAATATAATGCCAAGGAAAACCACGGTAAGCACGGTCCAAATAATCGGCCAACGCTCTCTGCGCCACACCCCCAAACCGGCTCCCACAAGCGCGCTCAACGTCAGGGCCAAGTTGTAATTCCTGAACAGGGTTGTTAAATACCAACTCCAGTCCCCGCCGAGTATTGTAATTGAATCGATGGAGTCTCGGAGGTCGGCACCGCTACCGTTTGTGGCGGCCGGGCTGCGCCTCAGGATCTGAGAAAAATTTTCATGGAGAGCGGCCAAGCTGCCAATCCATTCCGGAGCTATCAGAGTCAGGGTCACCAGCGTCGTTAGAACAAGCACACCAGCTTCCTTCAACTTCGTCCGGTATGATTGAGTTTCGGCGTTGGTGCCGATCGCCATGAACAAGGCCGGTAGAACGATCGCGCCGGGGAGTTTAAAGGCCACGGCGACGCCTGCGAGAGCTCCCGCGCCGACCAAACGACGCAATTTTTTGGTCTCCTCATAACGTAGATAGACTAGGATACTGCTCCAAAGGGCTAGGGTCATACCAACGTCCACGTTGATCACGTGCGAATGCACCGCATGAAAAGCAGCGCTGGCCCCGATGAAGGCTGCTCCCAGTCCGACCCGCCAGTCAGCCACGCGCTGGCCGATAAAATAGACAACCACGCAGGTCAAGGTGCCCATTAGAGCCACGGTGAGGCGACCCGCGAGATAGAAAGGCGAGGGATCCAAAACGTACCAAATCGCAAACTCATGCGCGTCTGCAACCCAACCCATCAACCACGCCCCGACGTAAATCAACCCGTATTCAACAAAAAGTAAGATGTATAGCCCGCCCTTTCCAAAGCTCCACTGGTACTCTCCCAGGCCAAGCTTAAACGCTCGCAAGATTTCATGGACCTCATCGATATCGAACTCGTAGGGGAGGCCGAAGCTGATCCCCCAGACTCGCAGTCCGAGCGCGAGCGCAAAGATCCCAAGAGCTATCATCAAACGGTTTTTAGGTTGGCCTTGCGGTCTACGACGATGAAATACTTGGTCTTCCGGGTCCGCGGTTACTTTGCGGGCCGCGCCGCCCGGCGCCTTTGGTTGGGTCGTGCCGTTTGTTAACCGCCGCCATAAGGCAACCGTACAAAAATCGAGCACCGCCCTTTTCATCCGGGCCTCGCGACAAACTTTTCATACCAGATTTGGAACACGATAAGCGGCCATAACAACTTCCGATGGTCCGCACGTCTCCCAATGTGGGCATCCATTAGGCCCTTTATATAACTCCAGTCAAATAGTCCTTGCCTGGCAATTGTCTCCTGGTTCAAATGACTCATCATCAGATCCTTAAGCTCGCCGCATAGCCACCGCGAGACCGGGATCCCGAAGCCCTTTTTGGGTCTTTGAATGATCGACGCCGGCAGAAACCCCGCTGCCGCCTTCTTGAAGAGGTACTTCGTCTTGATTCCGTGGAGCTTATAAAACATAGGCAGCGAACAAACGAATTCAACCAGCTCGTGATCCAGCAGCGGACATCTCACTTCTAATGAGTTAGCCATGCTGGTTCTATCCACCTTGACCAACAAATCGTCTTGCAGGTAGAGTTTCATGGAAAGATAGAGGATCCTCTCCATATCCTTAGTCAGTTTGCTCCTACTGATATAATTAAAAATATCCTCATAGGTGTTATGGTTTCGCAGCTCGTTTTTCACCTCTTCACTCAGGAGGCGTCGCTTTTCCGCTTCGGTAAACGCTCCCATCCAGATAAAAAACCTGATCTCGGATGCCACCCCGGCTCCTTTAAGGAACTGCTTGATTTTGAACTCTGTGCTGATGTTGTTGTGGGAGACCGGTAGATGAAACGCCACACTCCTGAGCGCGGTTTTTAAGAAACCCGGTAGGGAATCGTAATAGGTGACCAGTTTATGCGCCTGATACGTCGGATAACCGGCGAAAAGCTCGTCGCCGCCATCCCCGCTCAGGGCTACCTTCACCCGTTCGGAAGCAAACTTGGACAGGAGATAGGTGGGAAGGATTGAAGCGTCGGCCAAGGGCTCATCGAGTAAGTCCGGGAGTCTGTGAATGATATCCAGCATCTCGCGCGTGCTGAACATCATCAGCCGATGTTCGGCATTTAAAGCCCGCGCCACTTCCCGAGCGTAGCGGCTCTCGTCGAAGGATGGTTCATCAAAACCTATACTGAAACATTCTAAGTTTGAGTTAGCTCTCGTAGCCAAGGCCGCAATCATGCCGGAGTCAAGACCGCCGCTCAAAAACACTCCAACGGGCACGTCCGCAACCAATCTGGACTTGACCGCCGCGGCCAGTCTTTCCCTGAGATCTTCGACGTATTCGCCCTCCGTTTTGTACCCCATCGGGTTATCCGTCAGGGGTATATCCCAAAACTGGACCAGCTCTGTGGCCCCTTGCCGGTACAGCAAGTAATGGCCGGGCTCTAATTTCTTAATCGACTTGAAGATGGTGTCGGGAGCTGGGACGTATTCGTACGTGAGATATCGATTCAAAGACTTCAGGTCGATTTCCCGCGAAACGCCTGGATGCGTAAGCAGTGCCTTTAGCTCAGAGGCAAACACAATGCCTTCGCTGGAAAGAACGTAATGCAGCGGCTTCTTGCCAATCCGATCTCTAGCCAGAAAGAGAGTTTTTTTATGCTGGTCCCACAGTGCAAAGGCAAACATGCCATTGAGCCGTTCAAGGCATCGGACTCCCAGCTCTTCGTAGAGATGGATGATAACTTCGGTGTCCGAGTTGGACCGAAACTGATATCCTTTCCGTTCTAGTTCTTCTCTCAGGATCCCAAAGTTATAAATCTCGCCATTGTAAGTTATCCAGATGCTCCCGTCGCCGTTGCTCATCGGCTGTCGGCCCGCACGGGAAAGGTCAATAATGCTGAGCCGCTGATGACCAAGCCCGAGGCAACAATCTCCATTCTCCGAGATCATTTCACCTTCATCGTCCGGTCCCCGATGCCTGAGGATATTTCCCATCGAGCGCAAAATCGCTGGGTCGATGCTTCTCTTTAAACTGAGATAACCGTAAATCCCACACATGGTTAAAAAACTCCCTGGCCCGGAGGAGACGCAAGCACGGTAACGGTGACGACAGTGTGATCGCTAAGAGGGATAGGAGATTAAACGACTTTGATTTGCCGGAACCCTGGCTAAATTTGTCGGCGTTTGCGGATGGATCGCGACGCGGAATTTACCGACTCAGGCACTCGACATAGATCTGCTCTAGACGATTGACGATTTGATTCCATGCATAATGTGTGCGCACCCTCGCTTGAGACTTCTCCTTCTGGGCCAGAGTAAACTCGGGATGGTTGAAGAGAAAGAGAATTTTTTTCTTTAGATCCTCGATACTGCCGTTCTTGAAGGTCAAGCCGCAATCCCCCAGCGCCTCCACGTTTGCCGGTATGTCACTCGCCAATACGCACTTGCCGAAGCTAAGGGCCTGCAAAAGCGAGTGCGGCAAACCTTCCACGTCGGAGGGAAGAACGTAAGCATAGGCGTTACTGAATAACTCCTCCACGAGTTCGCCTCTGGCGAAACCGGTAAAAATGACTCGTGAATTGGCGTTTTGCTTTAAACGTGCGACATAAGCATCGGAATGGCTGCTGTCCCCGGCGATTACGAGTTTCATGGGACTTTGAATCTCTTGAAAGGCCTTCAACAAATAATGGCAACCTTTTTCCGGCACAAGCCTGCCAAGAAACAGAATATAGTCTCCTTTGCCCAGCCCCCATTTTTTAATCCTTTGAGGATCGCGCGGCTGATAGGTATCGACGCCATTGGGAACGTAATCGAAGCTCCGGTGGTATTTGCGCTCAAAGTAATGCTTTAGCGCCAGCGAAATGACGATGGTTCTGTGAGGAAAATGAGCCGCGGTAAACTCGCCGCACTTTAGAAACGTCTTGGCCGCTATTCCCCATTTTTCCCTCTGCCAATCCAGGCCATGGACCTGAACGACGGTCTTGATTCCCTTCAGCTTGGGAATCCACGAGAAGATCGCCGGACCCAGGGCGTGAAAATGCAATAGTTCCACATCGGAACCCAGCGCGTCAAAAGTCGCGAGAAAAGTATGCGTGACTGTGTCCAGGTGTTTTGTATTAACGGAAGGCAATTTGCGGATACGTACTCCCTTATAATTGCCGTTCTCTTCGTCCCCCACGTAGGAACGCACATAGACGGTAACCTGATGTCCCCGTTCGGCCAAACGCCAGGCAACTTGCTCGGTGAAGTTCTCCACGCCACCAGGGTAAGCGATTCCTTTAAGCCCTAGCATTGCGATCTTCATGCTCGTCAACCGATGAGGTGGCGCTTATCGCAGTACCCCTAGTAAGACTTCCTGGAGGGCCCGGGCCCTGGATTCCCAACTGTGTTGGCTCACTCTCGGATGCAAACCTCTCGCTTCGTCAACAAGGCGAAGCAGGGCATCGGCACAGAGCTCATTGCCGCTGTGCAATTCGCCCAGGTAAACCCCCAGCTTCGAATCTTTGATGATTTGCCAGGCTTCGTCCTGGGGTCCAAAAAGTATGATGGGTTTGCCGCCGCGCAAATACTCCCACAATTTTCCCGGCAGAACTCCCCGTGCCCCGTCCACCAACTTCCCCACGGAAGAGGACATGAAATAACAATCGGCCGCCAACAAATAGGGTGGCAGCAATGGGTGAGAAATAACCCCGTGGTAACAGTAGCGGAAGCGAATCGTGCATGCCCTTTGCTGATTGCCAAGCAAATCATTGCCGACGGCATGGAAAAGTAATTCTCTATGCCGTTCTTTCAAAGCCGATTGAAGCGCGTTGAGCCGCTCGACGATCATGTCGATCTCTCCAGGATTCACGACCCAGGACCCTACATGCAGCAGATGAATTTCGCCTGCCGCTTTGGTAAATGGCGCAGGCGCTGTTTCAGCTCCTGCGAAGTCCTCCTCGTCGTATCCGTTGGGAATGGCTTTGAAGCGCGAATGTTTTACGGAATAAACCCTTGAGAGATCTTCCTTCAGCAATTCGCTTTGCGTGATCACGTAGTCGGCCCTATCGAGAACCCACTTATCGTAATAGAAGTCCGCCTGCTGTCGGAGCGCGCCTTTGGGGTAGCCCTGAATCTTCTTGATCCACAAGTTTCCGCCATCCCGAAAATCGGCAATCCACCTGACACCAAACGACTTAAGGATTAAACCCGGAAGGTGGCCGCTTGGAGGATTCGAGGTTGTATAGATCAGGTCGTAACGGCTCTTCAGGTGAAGCCAGAGAGCTTTCAGCGATGAGAGCCAGCCCCATAAGAAAACCTGGTCCGGAAAGTAACAAAGCATGATGAGTCGGCGATAGATACTTTTCAGAAAGCGCTTCGCGAATGTTTCACCGGGAGGCAGCCTTGCTTGCGTTGGCGCCTGGGCGCCTGGAGAGTGTGAGGGTTGGTTGCCGTTACGCTTTTCACCAACAAGGCCGCGTAGCCAACTCTCGGGTTCGACACTGGGTACTCGGTATACTGCGGGCTTCGGAGTCACCTCTTCCAGAAGAGTATCGTCCCGGGTCGCCAGCCGGTAACTTGAGAGCAGAGAAATCGTTAGAAAATCAATCTCGAATTGCTCTTTGTCCAGATGCTTGTAAATCCTGATAGGCCGAAACACACCGCCGCTCTGTCTTGGCGGGAAATGAAACGTGACCCAGAGGATGCGTTTTTTTCGACTCTGTTTCTTCAAGATCCCTTAAGAGTAGCAGCCCGAAGATGCCAATAGGGTTTGTCCTGCTGGCCCGCTCCGCAGGATTCGAATGGCCTTGGGGAGCTGAGCGATCACTTCGGGGTCTTTCGCAAAAACCAAGCTCGGGTCGAAAACGGCAGATAAAATCACGGCTCCCTTGTAATGAACGTTCTTATAGAAATCTATAGTAACGGGACGGCTCTCGAAGCCGAGGAGCATAAGCCGTCCCCAGCGCGGGAGAGCTTCCAAAATGACGTCGATGATTTCAGGTAGGCCGCTCAGATCTACCGCCGCAAATCCCGTTTTGCCGGCGACCCGCCGCGTTAGTCTTTCTACTGCAAGCTCTGGGTCCTGCAGGCTTAACGCTTCGATGCCGAGGCGCGAATTTTCGCAGACGTGCTTTCCGAGTCTGATGACCGGACAACCACCGCGCCGCAGCGCGACTTGGCCGACGAGCTCCGCCAAAGGCATGCCTCCCGAATAGACGGCCACTTCGCCTAATTCGAGAAACAATTTTTCCCATATCCACAAGGCAAAAGCTAAAGGCGGAATCCAAATTGCCAGACGGGCGTCCATATCATCCGGGATAGGGATGCAGTCGATTTTTTTCACGGCAATTTCGGAATCCTCTCTACCGTCAGTCTTGACGAGGACGAGAGCGCCGTTTGACGGCACGGAATTTTTGGGAGAACTGCCAAGCACTCGACCAACTCCAAAGCGAGAGCAACTCTGCAAAGCTTCTTCGGAGCAGGATTGCCTTTCGAGGAGCACTCTGACCCGGGAGTTGCCCTCAAGCTCCATGCCTAATCTCCTGATGACAGTCGGTGAATTGAGGCACGGCCAAAGATTTTCCGATTTCCAGCGAGCGACCTATCGTCAAAATAAAGGCGAGATTCTCCCATCCCTCTTTTCCAGATATTTCAGGCTCGCTTTCTTGGCGGACGGCAAGGGCGAAGCGATGCACCCACTCGGCTGTACAGCTCACATCCGAAAATTTTGACAACGTGTAGACTTTTCCCGGCCTCTTGCCGTCAATCGGACGCGTCGAGTAGAAGGACAGACCTTCCGGACGGAGGATCAACGTGCCGTGGGTACCCCATATTCTTTCCTCTATTTGGTCGGTTCCCCGCATAATCGTGCTGGCGCTGATGCTCCCGATGCTGCCGTTATTGAATCGGCAAGTGGCACTCGCGATATCCTCCACCTCGGCGGGCGAGGCGAGCGTTGCATACTCGCCGTAGACTCGCGTCGCTTTCAGGCCAGTGAGACAGTATACATAATCGAAGACGTGGCAAACGTTCATGAAAAGGACGCCGGCGCCGGATTTTTCTCGCGAAGCGCGCCAATCATCCGGCGAATGGCTGCGCCCGCCGATCCAGTAACCGCGCTCGCGGAATGCATGAGCGATGATCTGAACGCCGGTGATATCGCCCAGCGCTCCCTGAGCAATCAACTCTTTGGCTTTCTGGTTTCTGGGCAGGTACCGCAGGCTGAAGTTAACGCTGAGGCGGACGTGGTTCCTCTTACAACAGGCAATCATTTCGTCGGCGTCCTCGAGGGTTGTTGCCATGGGCTTCTCCACGAGGACATGTTTACCCCGATTGGCAGCCTCGACGGCCATGCTCTTGTGCAGATGATGGGGCACCGCCAACAGCACCGCTTCCGTTTGCCGGCTCTCTAATAGTTCCTCGTACGAGGGATAGAAGCGGCTGGACAAAGAGCGAGCCAGCTCCCGCGCGGCATGATGATTCACGTCGAACACGCCGGCAATTTTTGCGGCGCCTGATTTTATCGCTTCGCGCGCGTCAAACTGGCCGATGGCGCCAGCGCCAACCACGGCTATCGCTAAAGGCTCCACAGTCCGCTCCTCAAATCGTTATGCGTCGCGTCGATCTTTTTTCAGGGCCATCGGCTTGCCGTCTTGTTTCCAGTCAAAGAGGATGCCCACGTGCCCCTGTCCGCCATCAGCCAAGGCTTCGTATACTGAATTACACTCGACCGGCCTGGCGCGCCAGGTGATGAGATCCGAAACCCGCAGTCGGCCGGTTTCCAAAAGCTCCAGAAAAAGCCTGCCCTCCTGATCATAAGTCCAGCGTCCCGGACTCGGGTCCTTCGCGGCCATGGTGGTCGAGTGCGCACCCGATAGGGTCAACATTTTCTTCTGGATCAGCTCCCATACATCCAGCTCGCGCCCCAGTCCACGAGAGCTCCCAACAAGGCTCACCCTACCCTTGTTCGCAGCGCATTCGCAGGCGTACGCAATGGCTTGTGGCATTCCCGCAGCTTCGATCACCGCATCCGCCCGGACGTCCCGCAATGCTTGCTTTCCGTCTGTAAGAGATAAAAAGACATCCACGCCAGCGCGCAATGAAATGTTTTCTCGGCTTCTAGAAGAAGCCACCGCGATAATTTCGGAAGCTCCAAACAAGCGCGCCAATTTGCAGCAGAGCTGGCCGATCAATCCCTGGCCGACGACCGCCACCCTATCCCCAGGCACAATGCGGGCTTTACGAGTGCCTTGCAAAGCGATAATGCCAAGCACGATGAAGCTCGCCTCTTCACTAGAGACGCCGCTAGGAATTTCAAACACCAGGCTGGGCGAAAGCGTTTCATGACTTACATGATGAATCATCCCGGCAACCCGCTGCCCCACCTGGAAGCCTTTGACCTTGCTGCCAACTTTAAGAACTGTACCGGCTCCAGAATAGCCCGGCGTGAAAGGAAAGTTATGACGCATTCCGGGCAGCCCCCAAAGGATCGCTTGCTCGGTACCCGGACTCACCACACTGAAAAAGGTCTCCACCAAAACTTCTTCTTTTCCCGGCCCCAGTAGTTCGGTTCTCTCAAGATAGGCGATGTCGAAATAGAGAAACTCCACCCGCTTGGCTCTATACACCCGGCGCAAGAGGAAAATCGCTTTAAATCTGATCAAACATCCATAGAAGCCCGCCTTCATGGCCGGGCGCATCTTTTCCGGGAAGCGCAGATAAACCGCGCGCAAGAGCTCAAATAACGATTTTGGCATCGTGGAAATTATTCAAGCGAAAAGTAATGACGACCCTTCTTCATCGCGCCGGCGCGCAGGACATCGGTTTTCCGATTTCGTTCAATCTCGCCATGAATCGTCGTCTGTCAGACACGCGTCCAACTCTTCCGGAGTAACCACGGCCGTACCGACCTTGCCAACCACGATGCCGGCCGCGGCATTTGCGAGGTAGGTAGCCTGAGGTAAAGAGAATCCGCACAACAAAGCCACCGTAAAAGCAGCGACCACGGTATCGCCCGCCCCCGTGGAGTCAAAAACTTCACGCGCCCGGGCAGGGACGTGCACGGGTGCCTGGGGCGGATGAAAGAGAGACATGCCCTCCTTACCCCGAGTCACGAGGAGCGCGCGCGCCTCGGTTTTCTGTAAAAGCACAGCTGCAGCTTCTTCCAGACCTCCAGGACTATCGACGGGCAAACCAGCAGCATACTCTGCTTCCGCCAAATTGGGCGTCAGCGCCGTCGCCCCTAAATAGAGCGAAAAATCCTGTACCTTTGGGTCGACGATGACCGGACGTCCGGCCATACCCGCAATGGAAAATAGAGCGCGCAGGAGGGGCTTGGTGCATACTCCTTTGCAGTAGTCCGAGCATACAACGCCGTCGACTTTTGGCATCAAGTTCTCGACATGGAGGAGAGCCCGCTCCACAAGCCCTGCCGACAGCGGCACGCGGCTTTCTTGATCCAATCGGAGCACCTGCTGTTGATGCGCGATCAGCCGCGTTTTTTCTGTGGTTGGACGACCGGAGTCCTCAAGCAGCCAGGAATCGCCCATTCCCTGCTGCAGCAACAAATCGCGAACCCGTTGCGCCGCAGCATCGATACCGACCACCCCGAGTAGAAAAACCTCGCAGCCGAGAGCCCGGAGATTAGCCGCCACATTGCCCGCGCCTCCCAATGCCTGCTTTTGTTCCATGCCTTCGAAAATCGGCACCGGCGCTTCCGGCGAGATGCGATTCACTTTACCCCACAGGTACACGTCGCACATGAGGTCACCGACCACCAGCACCGCGGGTCTGTGCTTACCAAAGAAGCGGTCTAACTGAGCACGCATGCTATTCTCAGGACTGGCAGTGGATACGCTTTAGACAGCGGTGGTCGCCGACAACTCCCCTCAACTGGTCCTCGTACAACCGCATGACGTTGTTCCACGAATATCGGCGGATGGCGCGCAAACAGTTGGTCGCCAGCCGATCTCTAAGTCCCTCGTCTCCCGCCAATTTTTTGATGTAGTGGGCGATCTCCTCGGCGTTGCCTGGCCGTGTTAGAAAACCGGTCTCGCCGTGCTGGATCAAATCCGGAATGCCTCCGACTTCCGTAGCGATTGTCGGAACGCCGTGTGCCATAGCTTCCAAGACGACATTAGGAGATCCCTCGCTGAAGGAGGGCAGCACAAAGGTCCGGGCTTTCTGTAAATAGCCCGACACTCCTGCCGGCGGCACTTGACCAACGAAGGTGACGTTGGTCAGATTCTTGGCAAGTAGCTCCAGAGCTCGCCGTTCGGGGCCGTCGCCCACAACCACTAGCCGCTCTTCGGGACAACGCTTCATCGCCGAGATCAGGCATTCCACGCCCTTCCCCTTGACCAAACGCCCCACGTACAGAATGCTATCGCCGTTTGCGGCTCTTGGCGGATGCGACGAAACGCCATTGGGAATAACAGCCAGCTTCTGTCGCACGATCTCCGCCAGACCCTTGGGTCCATAGCGGGCAATCTCACGCAGCACGTCGCTCTTGATCCTGCCCGACTGAACGATAATCCTGTCGGCGTTTTTGAACACGAAAGGGGCAAACGTCTTGCTCTTGCGAAAATCGTGAAACTTGTATTCCTTTTCGGCCCTGACGAACACCAGCACCGGAATTTTAAAGAGTCGCCGGGCAAGCGCGCCGATCAGTCCGTCAATCACGGTTTGATACGCAATAATGACGTCCACCCGGGGTCGCGATCGGCCGATACGACACAATGTCGAGAAGATGTCGAGTGGAAATCTAGCGACGGGGAGGTTGATAACTTTCCTTATTTCCACCAAGAAATCCCTGGGCTCGTCAAGGAGCGATCGACGATTTTGCGATCTCGTCCAGACGGTGACCTGATGGTTACGGGACAATAGCCCCGCAACCTGAGCAGCCTGCAGCTCTGTCCCGCCCAGATCTTCAGGCGGCAAGCCCGCGACTAAAATACCTATTCTCATGGTTTGCTTGATCCATTTGTCATTTGCATGCCGTCATCTCGTCGTAGAGCGCCTCAATACGACGCCGCGTGTTTTCGAAACTAAAGTGATCCTTTACTCTCGCCTTTCCTGCGGCGCCCATTCTTCGGGCTCGGCATGGATCCGTCAGCAATTCGTCAATGGCTCGCGCCAACGCCGAAGCATCCTGTGCCGGCACTAGCAAACCGGTTATCCCAGACACTACCACGTCAGCGTTTCCGGGCACCGCGGTGGCTACTACCGGCTTACCGGCAGCCATGGCTTCGAGCAGCGCAACAGAAATACCTTCTCCAAAAGAAGGAAGAACAAAGACCGTGGTGATTGCGAGGATTTCCTGCGTATCTGGAAAATCGGACAGAAAATGAACATGCTGCTCGAGCCCGAGCTCAAAGACAAGCTTTGCAAGCGCCTCCCGGGACGGCCCTGCACCGACGAGAAAGAGCCTTACTTTCGGATGGCGCCGGGCCACTTCATTTGTCGCTTCGATCAGAAATCGGTGTCCTTTGTTGGGGACCAATCTGCCGACACATGTGATGATGGTCTCGTCGGGCGCAAGACCAAGGCTGGCATAGAGCGACTCCGAAGGACCTGGCCGGTGGTGCTCGCTCAAATCAACGCCGCTATGGACGACGGCAATTTTTTCCCGGTCCACGCCGGCCATTTCCGCCAAGATCTCCTTCACTTCGTCAGAAACCGCAACAAATCGATCAACAAGTTTCGCTCCCATCCAGTAAAAAAATCTCCGTAGATGATTCCGCGGATCGCCGGCATTTCGGGCGAGTGGAAGAAGATTCGGGCCAGGGAAGCTTGCTATAACGCGTGCGCCAGACAGTTTTCCAACGATCCCGCCCAACATCGCACAGTCGACAAGATGCGCGTGGATAATATCGACGTTGCTCCTGCGCACAATGAGGAAAAGTCTTACCAGGGCTCGCCCGACATCCAATAAAAAGAGCGGTAGAAGCAGGATGCTGCGCCTGCTAATATCAAGGGTGATCACTGAAACGCCTGCGCGTTCAATTTCTGTCTTGAGAGGACCGCCCGTGAGACAGCACACAATGGGGTGATACGCGCCCCGCCGCAAGTGGACAACTAACCGCGAAACCGTCATCTCTGCCCCGCCGAACGCCAAGCTCTCAATCAAGTGAAGAACGGTAGCTCTGTTCATACGGATAACAGGCGCATGCAGCAGTTCGCTGGATTCCCTAACAAAGAGAGGCTCATGAAATGACAGCGGAATGGATGGAACGCTGATACGTTATCGCTGTTGGCAGAGCTCAGTCTGACTAGCGCGACGAGCTTGCCTCAGAGCACTTTCTGCCAGTAGCGGACGAGATCCCGGAGGCTCTGGTCGAGAGCGACCTCAGGCCTCCAGCCTGTATGCCTCATTAGTTTTGCATAGGATCCTATCTGCGAAGGGATATCGACCTTCTTCAACCTCGGCGAGTCAATCACGATGTTTCCTTTTATCCCTGTGATCTTCGTTAAGGCTCGCAGGACCGTCTGAATCGAGTACGATCTTTCCGAGCAAATATTATAAACGTCGCCCAAATTTCCATGTTGCAACAATAACCAGTATGCCCGTACCGCATCCCTGACATCACAGAAATCCCTCCGGCTCTTGAGGTTTCCGACGCGAATCTCCGCGCGGCTTAGTCCTCTCTTGATTTCGACGAACTGTCTTGCCAAACCGGAACACACGAAGGTTTCCTGCTGTCCCGGCCCGATCAGATTGAAATTCCTTGCGATGAGGATTTTCAGTCCTTCGTGCGCATACTGATGCGCCAGCAATTCCTGGGCAGCCTTGCTCACCCCATAGGGCGTGACGGGGAGCAAAGAGCGGTTTTCTGTGATCTTCCGCCGCGTTGGCGTAAAACCGTAGACAGCGCTTGAGATCGGAATGAGAATCTTTGGGCGGCAACTTTTTTGAATGGCCCGTAGAAGATGAAGAGTTCCAAGAACATTTGTTTCAAAAAGCTCGCGGAGGCTAGCGAGGGAATTACTTACCTGGTTTCGGGCAGCGAGGTGAAAAACGTAATCGGGTTTGGAGTCGTCGATTATCGAAAGTAACTTGTTGTAGTCCCTGAGATCGCAGGTATATAGCTTCACAGGGGATGAGGTCGTTGTCTTCGGTTTCCGGATGTGTTGAATTCCAACAACGGCAACTCCCTTCCTTAGCAAAAATTCCCCAAGATGGCGGCCGACAAAACCATGGATACCGGTAACCAGCGCTTTCACCATGCCTCAGGTTTTTAACAGTCGATCTTTTAGACTATCGAATTCCTCTACTGCCTTTCGATAGTCATCCGGTCGTCCGATATCCAGCCAGTATTCATCACTAAAGTAGCACAGCACCTTTTCCCTGCTTGCGACAAGCTTTTGGGCGAGCTCAGGAAAGTCCAATTTCTGGCCCTTCGTGATGTAGCGCAAAACCTCGGGCTCAAAAACATAGATTCCCATGCTGACAGAGTACTCCAGGGTCGGCTTTTCTCGATACTCCCGCAGCTCGTTGCTATGCCGGTCTATCTCCATGACCCCAAAGTCGATCACAACCTTCCTTCTGTGCGTGGCAATGGTTGCCGTCGCTTTGTGCTTTTTGTGGTAAGCGATCAAATCAGAATAATTTAGCGTGGTCAGAATGTCTCCGTTCATCACTAAAAACGTATCGTCTAAATGTTGGATCTCCGCTAGGGGGCCGGCTGTTCCGAGCGGTTCCTCTTCAGTGCTATAGCAGAGTTGAAGCTGGTAGCGCTCGCCGTCCCTGCAGTACGCCATGATTAGCTCGGCGAGATAGCCGACGGAGATGGTGATGTCTCGAAAACCATGTGCCTTGAGTTGTCGGATCACCACGTCGAGGATCGGCACATCGGCAATCGGCATCAGCGGTTTGGGCAGAACAACCGTATACGGTTGGAGCCGGGTTCCCTTTCCACCCGCGAGGATAACGGCCTTCACTGACTTATGCCTCCCCGACCTTCCGGGTTGCTGGCCTGATAGAGATCGAGATGTTGGCTGATCCACCCAATCGTTTCTCTTAAGCCTTCGGCCAAGGCGACATTGGGCTCCCACCCTGCCAGCCTTTTCGCTTTAGAATTATCCGCCTGCAGCCTCCACACTTCGCTCGCTTTCGGACGAAGGCGCGAGGTTTCCTCAACGATCTGAAACGACTCTTTGCCCAGAAGGGAACAGATCATTCGGGCCAGCTCGCCGATGGAAATGTCTCGACCTGTTCCCAGGTTGATCTCTTGTCCAAGGGCATCGTCTACTTCGGCAATTTTAATGAATCCCTGAACCGTATCTGTAACATAAGTAAAGTCTCGGCTTGGCTCCAGGGAACCCAGCTTGATCTCGTCCCTCACCAACCCCTGCGAAATGATCATAGGGATCACGGCTCGATCAGACTGCCGAGGGCCGTAAGTGTTAAACGGCCGGACGATGGCCACGGGGATTTCAAACGAACGATAGAAACTTTGAGCGAGCTTATCGGCCGCAATCTTGCTCGCAGCGTAGGGAGATTGACCCTGGAGGGGATGTCGCTCATCAATAGGAACCGACTGAGCCGTGCCGTAGACTTCGCTAGTGGAGGTATGAATCATTCGACTGACCTTCAAATCTCGGGCGGCGGTCAAAACATTCAATGTGCCCATGAGGTTGGTTTCCAGAACCTCGCGAGGATGAAGATAGGAGTAAGGGATGGCAATGGAAGCCGCGAGATGAAAAATTACGTCACACCCATCGGCTGCCCTTCTAACAGCATCTGGATCTCTGACGTCACCAGCGATAATTCTTATTGTTCGCCGGACCTTGTCTGGTAAGTAAACGAGATGGCCCACGCTTGACAATGAGGTATGCCGGACAAAAGCCCGGACTTTGTTACCCCGTTTGACGAGCTCTTCAACAAGGTGGCTCCCAATAAAGCCTGCAGCCCCTGTAACCAGAATCTCCCGGCCGGCACAGTTCATCATATTCTTCCCGAGGACACGACCCGTCTCGCCGCCGAAGGTTCATGAAGCAAAGGCCGCAACAGTCGATACACGCTATCCACGCTAATGGTTTTTAAGCACAGATTGTCGTTACATGGAGTCAGCCTTTGGTTATAGGGGCCGACACAGGGACTACAGGCATAGTTCGAATAAACCACCGTACATCTGTCCGTCAGTGGTTTATAACGGTTGGGCAGTTCCGGCCCGAAAAACACCACCACATGAACATTCGTCAGACAAGCAAAATGCGCCGGGCCGCTATCATTGGTTATTAGAATTTTCGCTATACTGTAGAGATCGAGAAGCTCGCGCAAAGCGGTTTTCCCCGTCAGATCCAAGACCCTTTTGTCCCTGACCAGGCTGCATATGTAGTCCGCGTCTGGTTTTTCTGATTTTATTCCAGTGATGGCGACATAAACGTCTTCGTCCTTTAAAAGCATTTCTATCAGGCTCGCGTACTTTTCGAGGGGCCATTTCCTCATGGCAAACAGTTTGCTCGCATTTGGGTTCACCACCACTATTTTCTTCGTCTCATCGATTTCGGCATTGACGGCCCTTAATATGTTCCAAATCCTATTTTTGGCGGTTTCCTCGAGGGTGATCTTCGGCAATTCCAGATTTGCGTCATCGAGCGAAAACTTGACCATCGGAACCTGCTCTGTAGGAGCGTCCAGCGCGTAAACCAACGCTAGAAAGGAATAGGCCGTGTGAATATGGGGATTGTAAATGACCTTGTGGGTCAAGAAATTCCCCGTGTAAATACCCTCCTGATTATATCGGTAAAAACCGACCCGTCGCTTGGCGCCGGTTAAAAAGCTCAGTATTGCGCTATACCGGACGAACATCTGCAAATTGATTACGGTATCGATCTTTTGTCTTCGACAGCGCCACATCAATTTCACCGTGTCCCTTAACACGGAGAAAGGCGACCCATTATCGATGGTCATCACGTTTTCCCGTGGAACAACATCCACCAGGTCAATCGTCTCTTCAATCTGCTTGAACAACAGAAAATATAGATTAGCGTCTGGATATCTCCTTTTGAGCTCCCGCATCGCTGGATACGCGATCACCGTACTCCCCATCTCGATCAGTTCGATAAACAAAACGTTCCGCGGTTTTTCATTCCGCGCGATGCGCTGAAACCCCAAACCTTTTTGCAGCCGATAAAAAATCGTGATCACGAAGCACAAAGGAATACCGAGGTAGTAATCAATCTTGCGCATCGCGTTGGGTTCCATCGTTCGTCCTACCTTCTGGACAAGTTAACCTCGCTCGACGGCGGGGACTGACACATCCAGCCAATTGAAACTATAAAAATATCTCGACAAAGGGTCGATTTCCCGGCTCGCTCACCGGCGGCCAAAGTAATTCAGGATTGGAGACGGAAGAAACACAATAACGATGAGGGAAGCCAGCGATAAGAGGAAAGTCCACCTGCTGAGCTGCGACGCCCGCCCTAAGATGCGGACGGTATGCTCGCCCAAGTATATTGGAACGACGATATTGTGCATCGCCGAGCGATAGAACGGGGCCGCTTTTCCATCTACTCGGATATCCAGATAGGGAAAATAGGAATAGGGAAGCCGCGCAAAGCCATCGCCGGTGGACACGTATTTAACGGTCACAGAATCAATCGAGACCGAGAAATCGCTTACCTGCACATTAAATTTGCCGGGGGGGACACTCGTATTCTGCGGCATACGATCGTCCCGCAGGATTAAATAATCCGCGGTGCCGCGACTTAAATCCATGTTCATCGTTTCGATTAGAGGCCTGACGATTTGATCGTAATAAGGGGTATCAAAATTATACATCTCTTCGTCGAAGTACGAGCCGCGCTCGATGATGTTGCGCGCGTCATCGTTCGAAACGTCTTTAACGTGCAGCAACTTCGTCGAAACCAGCAGAGGACGGACGTCGTTCAGTTCAACGTAAAGACCCTTCACTACGTACCGGGGACTTGGTTTTAAAGGCGGCGCATAGTAGTGGTAACGGTCTCTGAACAAGATGAATTTAACCCCCATCAGATAAAGCCCCTTGAGTGTTAAATCGGAAATGGCTTCCTCATGGAGATCCAGCTGGAGCTTTTTGACCATTTCCGCGTGGTAGCTGATGGATCTCGGGCTTCCTTCATGGAACCAACCCAGGGGCGTCTGCATGGGCGCGTGTACCGAGACGATACCCAGCTTCGTCGGATCGAAATTCTCGCGCAGCGTTTTTTTGGGATCGTGTCTGATCGACGGCCGCTCAATGACCTTGAAATCGCCGTCGCGCCTTCGTAACTCATCGTAAACGGCCAGTTTAAAATCCCCCCGTTCGTTATACACGCTTTGAAAGGTGGTTGGCCCTAGATCAACGAGCACAAGGGCGAGGAGCACAAGCGTTACTTTTGCTTGGAAAAGGGGTCCCCATCGCGCCATGAGTTTCTCGCCGATCGCTGAGGTACCCAACATCCATCGCACCCCATCCGTCGCGTATACCGCCAAAGCAGTGAGAAAAAACACGACAAAATTAAAATTTTTAACGTTGTAATTGGTGTTAGATTTCAGAGTGAAAAACGCGAAAATAGCGCAGATGACGAGAGCCCATCCAACACCATTTCTTTCCTTGATGATGTATGCGATTGATAGGAGGGAAAATATCATCAGCGAAATGCCGACGTAGGTAACGTTGCCGTTGTGTCCCACCAAAGTCCAACGAGCCATCGTCCCGATAATGATATTCAAAGCTTCCAGAGAAGGGAGCACCGGTAGCAGCAAGTGAAAGGGCACCTTTGGCATTCCCCGCACGTCCTGCAATTCCAGAATGAATGGAAGGAGTGAAAAAGCGCTCACGAGGAAAGCGCAAATGCTACTGAATGCAAAAAACGACAGTGCCTGGATTTTGCTGGCCCAAGTGTTCTCCCAGGCAATCACTCTTACCAGCAAATAGAGGGCGACAAACACCAGACCAAAAAAGGCATAAGCGTGATGGGTGAGGATGAGCGCGGAAGTAGCGAAAGTGAAACAAAGAAGCGCTTTTCGGCCGTAAAGCCGGCCATTGAGATACTTTTCAATGATCAGAAGGATCAGCGGATAGAGCAGGAATACCAGAGAAAGGTGCAGGTCTCCTTGGTACAACACGATATAAATGCGATGGAACATCAGCGCATAAGCCAAGGATCCAAGCAGCGAAGATAAATCGTTGCGCGTTACCTGCCGAAGGAAATAGAACATGATAAAAACAGAGCCAATATGGGAGCTCCATAGGACAAGTTTCGTGGCGACATCGATATCCTGGAAGATCAGATAGAAAATGGCGATCACGACGAACAGCAACGGCGCATAATACTGCAGCAGCGGGAAGCCGCCATACCAATAGTTTGACCACACGGGAAGTTGCATGTTTTTGAGGTGCTCGGCGAACATCCAGCTGCGGACCGTATAGGTTTCAGAATCACCCATGAAGACATTGCCGGGATTAAGATAATACCTCGTGATCAGTACGGAGGTCAGGAGCAGGAATAAAATTAGAGCTTTTCGTTGGCTGCCGAGGAGGAAAAGAAAGCGCGAGAGCCTACTACCAAGAAGTTCTGAGAACACCAAGGCTACGAGCAAAAGGCACAATCCCGAGAGCATCAAAAGATCGAACGGGGTGAGAATCGTTGACCAGTTATCGATGAACAATTTCATCGCGTTGCGTCTTATCACCTGGGTATGATCCCCGAGGGACAAGGAAAGAATAAAATCCTTGATCCTAGGCAAAGTAGAATATTGAATGGCAAAAAGACAGCCGCCAATCATAAACAAAATAAACCAAACAAGGCCCGTGTCGGTAAGTTTGCTCTTATTCATCGCAGTGTTGCAAACGACGCTCATTGAAACTCAGAGATGCTTCGTTTTACTCACGGGAAAGTCTCACTCTGAGGGTTAGCGAAGGCTCTACACGCATTAGCAGAACAACTGAACACCGGCAGTCCACTGAGGGGAGTTACTAATGAGTTCGCTATTTAGAGACTATGTCGCTAGTGTGCGACCGAGAGGCGAGCCCTTCCGATCGCGGTCAATGGTTCTCTGCCTTGCCGGCCACCACCCCGTCCTCTCCATAGGTGGAAATGCCCGCCGGCAGGGCCTGAAAACAACCTTTG
>DATBLC010000269.1:0-3887 GCA_036555515.1 Binatia bacterium | reverse complement strand
TTATTGATGCGGTAATTGCCGCGTTGATCGGTGCCGCTGAAATAAGGATGTTCTTTGACCACGATAAAGCCTTCCATAACCGGGTGAACGTTGCAGAGCACTCGTACCTCCCCCGGCTTGTCGAGAGTCGTGCTCCTCGTGTTGCCCGGCGGGTAAAGTCCGAGATCGAAGTCCTTAGCTTCGGATTTGGAAAAAACATTGTGCCAGGTCGTATCGTTATTGGGAAAATCAACCGTGGTGCCGACCAGCACCGGCAGCACCCGGGGAACAAATTTCATCTCCCTTTGATTCATCACAGCCTTTTTCGATTTAGGCGCAGCGACTCGCGCTTTAATGACTTCCGGCGCAATTCCCTCCACCGAAACCACCGCCTCGGTTGTCGGGCGTCCTACCACGGTGATCACACCTTTAATAATGCCGCTTTTGGACTCGACATCAGCGCCGTACAATTCAGCGCCGAGCACGAGCGGCACAAGCGCCATTACCCATCTGTATCCTCGCGTCATTTTTTCACTCCTGGTGTTGGAACATAGACAAACTCCACAGCCTGCGAGTCGCCGGCCTTGACCGATACATTTTTCTCCAAAACGCCTAAACTCTCATGCCATACGCGCAGCTTATACTGTCCCGCCGGGATGTCGGTGATCAGATATTCTCCGTAGACATCGGTGAGCGCCTGATAGGGGTGATCCGCGACCACGATATAGGCGTTCATCCAAGGATGAACCTCGCAGCGGATCTGCACCACACCGGGAGTAACCAACGGCTTACGGCTCACCCTGCCGGGATAGAGACCGACGTTGAAAGCAGGCTGGGCCCCGGCAAAGAAAGCATGCGCCGTGTGCAAAATGGGATCGGAGTTTTTGAGCACCACGAATTGCCCGACGCTGGCCAGCAAAATGTGGGGAACGAAGCGGCAGTTTAAATTATCAAGTTCATGCTGCGCTTCTTTCTCAATGGCTTTGCCTCGATTGATCCCTTCCAGGGTTACCACCGCATAGCGCAGCCCTTGTCCAGGGCCGACGATCAGCGCCTCATTCGGAACATCCTTGCAAACCTCTTTGAACTTGGAAATCTGCAAAGGCGGCAGCTTGGGAATTTTTCCCTCGACCTTCACTGTCCCCCTAATCGTGCCGCCGTTGCTGATCGTGATTTCTTCGTACGCCGCCGCGGCGGAGGAGACGCCTAGCAAGAAGAAAACCACCAACCATAGACCACCGACAGTTTTTGCTTTTCTATTCATGGCAAGCTGACTGGTGAGCAATGCTTATGCCAGAAAATTTGCCGGACTTTGCCACATATTCGCGGCGCTTTCTTTTCATTCGCGCGAAAACAGACATGGCCAAGTCGCAAGAGTGCGAATACCGAGAAACCCGCCGTAGCGGGCAAGCGGGTTCTTCCCGATGACCGAGTACTGGAGTACGTTGAACATACATTGAAACTGAAGCACGGGAAATTTGCTCTCCTGGTGTACGCGTCGGTTCACACAGCGTCGCGATTCTTCCTTGGACCATGAATAATGGGGCTTGGCAATAGGTAGAGCAAAGAAAACCATCGGGGTGGCGATGGATTAGGCGCTATGACCATCGGTCGCTTGCGGCTCGTTCAATTCGGCGATCGTTTCCTTTGAGCCCGCATGAGCGCCGTTGGCCTCCCGCAAAATCGTCTGCAGTTGCGGCCGTTCGACGACCTCTTTTTCGAGCAAGAGCTTCGCCAGCTCTTCGAGGGCCTGGCAGTGGGAGGCAAGACATTCCTGCACTTTGGCGTGGGCTTCTGCAAGCAATTTCTTGATCTCTTCGTCGACCAATCGGGCGGTTTCCTCGCTGTATTCTCTTTGACTCGGCGTCGGCACGGGCAAAAACATCGGCGTTCGCGGCCCTTCCAGCGCCACCAAACCCACCCGCTCGCTCATACCGAACTGTGTCACCATCGTTCGCGCTATTTCCGTGGCTTTTTGTAAATCGTTTTGCGCGCCGGTGGAGACATCGTCGAAGACCATTTCTTCCGCGACGCGGCCGCCGAGCAATACATAAACTCGCGCCATCAGCTCGGAGCGCGTCATAAGATAGCGGTCTTCGGTAGGCAACTGTTGTGTGTAACCGAGCGCCGCCACGCCTCGCGGAATAATCGAAATCTTGGTTACACGGTCCGCGCCCGGCACCAGCTCCGCCACCAGCGCGTGGCCGGCCTCGTGATAGGCAACCGTCTTCTTTTCGCGCGGATTCATTATCCGGCTTTTTTTCTGCAAGCCGGCGATGACTCGTTCAATGGCTTCGTCGAAGTCTGAAGTTTCCACCGAATCTTTCCCCTCGCGCGCCGCCAGCAAGGCCGCTTCGTTAACGATGTTCGCCAAATCAGCGCCGACGAACCCCGGCGTCTTCGCCGCCACGACGCTAAGATCGACGCCGGCTGAAAGCTTGATCTTCTTGGCGTGCAACCTGAGAATCGCCTCGCGTCCTTTGACGTCGGGCCGGTCCACCAGCACCTGCCGGTCGAATCGCCCGGGACGGAGCAAGGCTGGGTCGAGAATCTCCGGCCGGTTAGTGGCCGCCATCAAGATGACGCCCTGGTTCGGATCGAAGCCGTCCATCTCAGCCAGCAATTGATTCAGTGTTTGCTCACGCTCGTCATGACTCGATAAAATATTCATTCCCCGAGCTTTGCCCAAGGCGTCAAGCTCGTCGATGAAAATAATGCTCGGCGCGTGCTCGACCGCCTGAGCAAAAAGATCGCGCACCCGCGCGGCGCCGACGCCGACGAACATCTCGACGAAATCCGAGCCGGAGATGCTGAAGAACGGCACCCCGGCTTCTCCCGCCACCGCCCGGGCCAGCAAAGTCTTGCCCGTCCCCGGCGGGCCGAGCAGCAGCACGCCCTTCGGAATATGCCCGCCGAGCCTTTGGTACTTTTGCGGGTTCTTGAGAAATTCGACGACCTCGATGAGTTCCTCTTCCGCTTCGTCGATTCCTTCTACATCGGCGAACGTCACGCCGGTCTTCTTTTCGATGTATACCTTCGCCTTGCTCTTGCCGATCTGCATGAGACCGCCGCCGGCGCCCATGCGTTTAAAAAGATAACTCCACAGAATGAAGAAAAGCGCCACGGGAACCACCCATGAAAGCAGCGTCGGCAGCCACTCGCTGGTAACTTCGCCCTTGAACGGGATTCCGGCTGCCACCAGCTCCGAAACCAAATCCTCATCGGCGACCCGGACGACGACAAAAGAAACCGGCTTCTTCCCCTGTTGAGCCTCTTTATCCAACGCCGGATAACGCTCCGTGGAAAGCGCCTCTTTGATTCCACCCGGGACGATCTCTCCGCGAATGGTTTTATCGCTAATCACCAGATTGCTGACCAGTCCCTTTTTCACCAGGGTTTTAAACTGGCTGTAGCCGAGCGTCTCCACCGACGGATAGACGAGAAAATACTGCAGGGCGAAAATCGCGCCGAGGGCGACGATGAAATAACCAATGGAAAATTGTTGTTGCCGTTTTTCCATGAAATTTTCTCACATGAAACCTGATTGGGTACTTCGACAAGCCGGCGCTTTCACACACCGGGCACGGTGCGGCAATTATTCCTCTTTCTCCCAGCACACGCGCACGTATTTATTGTTGCGCGACCACTTGTATTCTACTTTGCCGCCACGCGCCTTGCGTACCGCCCGCCCCAAGCGCTGGGCCAATTTCTCCGTGGTAGTTTCGACTTTCCAGCCGCCGTCTAGCGCCTCCAAGCCCATGATTCGCTCCAATGGATTTTTCGCTCGCGCGCGCTCCTCCTCGTTGCGCAAAATGCGTATGACCTCCCGCCGCTCCGTGTCGTTGATTCCGGCGAGGCGCAGTTCGCCGCCCGGATAGCGATCTTTGATTTTGGTACAGGCCGGGCAG
>DATBLC010000268.1:0-6659 GCA_036555515.1 Binatia bacterium | reverse complement strand
TTACTAATGAGTTCGTTATTTAGAGACTATGTCGCTAGTGTGCGACCGAGAGGCGAGCCCTTCCGATCGCGGTCAATGGTTCTCTGCCTTGTCGGCCACCACCCCGTCCTCTCCATAGGTGGAAATGCCCGCCGGCAGGGCCTGAAAACAACCTTTGCGCTCCTGTGCCCGCGCTCTCCAAGTCTCACCCCTCGGTCGCTGTTTGGTTACTCAATTGTGGACTCCTTAATATATCCGCATGTCATTCCGAGGAGCAGAGCGACGAGGAATCTCGTCTTTTTAGAAATGCCTAGTCAAACGCGACCCGATCCTTCACTTTGTCAGAACTCCGTTCATGGTTCGGCTGGGCTCACCACGAACGGATATCGGAGATTACAAATCACGCATTTAGCCGTTCGCCCTGACCCCTCGACAAGCTCGGGACTAAAGGCTGTCGAGGGACCTGTCCTGAGGCCCCTCGAAGGGTCGAAGTGCTCCTAATGAGTTTTCACACAGTGTGTTGTTCAGGATGACATCCTGTGCGGATGCGGTGCAATGATCGGAACGAAGAAACGGTATCAAGGGGAGAATCAAAATTATGGCAACCAACGGACAACCGCCGGTCGGCATCAGAAAAAACATAAATTTGATCGGCAGAATGGATTTACCCGGCGGAGGCTCGATCGTGGTCGAAAACGGCTATGCTTACGTTGGCCATATGGATCCGCCGCATGGGACGTCGATCATCGATGCGCGGGATCCAAAGAATTTGAGAGTCGTCGCCCATCTGGAAATTCCGGAAGGGCTTCACTCGCACAAAGTGCGAGTGAGCGGCGACGTGATGCTGGTTAACTATGAGCGTTACAGGGCCAGGCAAGAGCTTCAGTCCGGACTCAAAATATTCGATATTTCGGACAAGACCAAGCCGCGTGAGATCGGTTTCTACAAAACTCCGGGCAAAGGCGTGCACCGATTCACCTTCGACGGCCGCTACGCTTATATTTCGCCCACGGTCGAAGGCTACCAGGGCAATATCGCCATGATGTTGGACATGAAAAATCCTGAGAAACCCGAAGAGGTGTGCCGCTGGTGGATGCCGGGGCAGTGGGTCGCAGGCGGCGAAAAACCCACCTTTAAAGGCGCGGACACGCGCTGCCACCATCCGATTCGGCGCGGCGACCGGCTTTATATCAGCTACTGGCACGGCGGATTCGCCATCGTCGATATTTCCGATCTGAACAAGCCGAAAACTATCAGCACGCTGGACTGGAGTCCTCCCTACCCGTGCCCGACGCATACCACTTTGCCGATGCTGAATAAGATAATGAACCGCGACTGGCTAATCGTCACCGACGAAGAAGTGGGAGAAAAGCTCAACGATACACACAACGCCTTTCTCTGGGTCGTCGATATTACCAAAGAAGAATTGCCGCTTCCGGTGGCGACGTTCATCGTGCCATTCGACGGCAAGTCGACGGGCGAATTCCGCTTCGGCGCCCATCAGCCTGCGGAACAGGTTTACGGCAACACGCTTTACGTCACCTGGTTCGGCGGCGGCCTTCGAGCCGTCGATTTTTCCAATCCGTATATCCCGAGGGAAGTCGGCTATTACATCCCGAATCCCGGCAAAGGCCAGAAAGTCGTCATGAGCAACGACGTCTTCCACGACAAGGACGGCAAGCTTTATTTGATGGACCGCTACGACGGATTGGAGATCCTCGAGCCGCAGCTCTAACGAATGCTTGGAGAGAGTTCAAAACGTTCAAGTCGTTCCAGTCGTTCAAACCGTAGGAAGGAGAAAACCGGTTCTGTATAGTTTTTCCTATCACCGTCTTTGCGTTTGGGTATTCCTATAACGCTTTGAACGGCTTGAACGTTTTGAACGACTTGAACGGCGGTTATCCATGAAATTATACAACGTCGCTTATTCCGGTAATTCATACAAAGTGCGCCTGCTGCTCGCGCATTTGGGTATCCCTTGTGAGATCATCGAACTCGATATTCTCAAAGGCGAAAGCCGGACTCCGGAGTTTCTAAAAATCAACCCCAACGGCCGCACGCCGGTGCTGGACGACAATGGATTCATTCTCGCCGAATCGAACGCGATCCTCGCCTATCTCGCCCGCGGCACGAGATATCTCCCCGACGAGCGAAAAGCTTTCGGACTGATTTTCCAGTGGCTGTTCTTCGAACAGTACAGCCACGAACCGTTCATCGCCACCTCACGCTTCTGGCTGCAGCACAAACCGGATTCACCTGAGCGAACGGCTCTTCTTGCATCGAAACGCGACGGCGGCTCGGCCGCGCTGAAAATAATGGAAACCCACCTAACGAAAACCAATTTCTTCGTCGGCGATTACTCTATCGCCGACATCGCGCTCTTCGCCTACACTCATGTCGCCCACGAAGGCGGTTTTCCGCTCGGCGATTTTCCAAAGGTCCGCGCCTGGATTGAGCGAGTGAGCACACAGCCGCGATTTATTCCAATGACATGATGGCCGAAACCTCGGCTTGCGGTACTGCCCAGTCCTGCGCAACTGCGTAACCTGGACCCGGCATGACAAAGATGAATACGGCTTAAAAGGTTTCCAGAGTCCCGTCAATTCAGCAGTTACAAGGTTATTGGTTGTGGGGGTTGGTTTTCGAATTGCCGGTAGGTCAGTCGCGACGTCTCTGATCTTTCATTTCTTCCAATTCCTCGAGGTTCCTCGGCCAATCTTCTTTGAGTAAACGAGAAAGCGAGCGATCCGCCAATAACTTCCCGCCCGTCTGGCATCTGGCGCAATAATTGGTCTCGTTTTCGGCGTGGACGATGCGCTGCACCGGAGAACCGCACACCGGACAGGGTTTGCCGTACTTACCGTGCACCGCCATGTCGGGGCGGAAGGCCGTCACTTTTTCGGGGAAGCCGGATCCTCGTTCCTTGCGCAGCCGTTCCACCCATTCCGCCAGTGACTCGCGCACTGCTCTGTATAACTTTTCAATTTCCGAATCGGTCAAACGCTGCGTCATGCGTATCGGAGAAAGCCTGGCGCGATGGAGGATTTCGTCGGAATAAGCGTTACCGATGCCGCTAAAGATATGCGGATCGGTCAACGTTCTTTTGAGCGTGTGATTTTCTCGCGTTAGTGCTTCACGAAAGGAACTGATGTTGGCATCCAGGACTTCTAAACCGCCGGGATCATGTTCTCGCAAGGCGGCTTCGCCGCGAACCAGATAAATCGATGCGCGCTTCTTGGTTCCGGCCTCGGTCAAAAGCAAAGTTCCATTGGCAAAGTCGAAGGCGGCTTGCCCGTACTTGCGCGCGATCTTCGCGCCTTTCGGCTTCCAGTGAAACCGGCCGGCAATCATCAGATGAACAATGAGAAAGAGATCATCTTCCAGATCGAAGACGATGCGTTTACCGACCCGGCGCAAGGCCAGGACTGTTTTCCCCTCAGCCGCGCTGATGCGCGGGTCGAAAGAGCGAACGATAAACGGGCTGCCGATGCGGATTCTCTGAATCGGCTGATTGAGGACACGTTCGCTCAGTGCTTCGATGTAAACGGTCACGTCCGGGAGCTCAGGCATTATCTTCCATCGCAGACGCTGGCGCTCCAATCGTTCCAGCCGTTCCAATCGTTCAAAGCGTCGATCCTTTAGGCCGCAACGGTTGCAAAGCGTGGTTTGTATCTATTGGCCACCGGCACTTACTCATATCATCGCCCCAAGACGCCAGGAACGCAAAGGTGAATTCCAAATTTCGACTTCGAATTTTTCAATCTTCTCCTCGGCGGTTTGCCGGGCTAAGTTCTCTGCTGTTAAATTTCTCGCTTCTTGATTTTCCCTACTGATTCCCTTACAACCCGCCATATGAAGATCGTTAGACTTTTCACAGGACCGGATAACGAATCTCACTTCGAAGACATCGACGTGGAACTTAAATTCATCGGCCAAATGGAAGCTTCCGAACTCCAACCGGCGCACGGAATAATCTTTCGTCACGCCCCGGCAACCCATTTGAGCAATTATCACCCCGCGCCGCAGCGCCAATACGTCATCACGCTCGCCGGACAGGTCGAGATCGAAACCGGCGATGGCACCATAAGGCGCTTCGGGCCGGGCGACGTCATGCTCGCCGACGATACCACCGGGCATGGCCATATCACGAGGGTGGTGGGCGGCCAACCTCGCCATTACGTCATGATTCCTCTCAAATAAGGACTTGCCATCGATCATCTCAAGCCCGCGAGCGCCGTACCGCGGCAACTCCCAACGCTTTGCATCGTCCCCTGTGCCAACCTGATGCCATCGATGATGGTGGCGGCATTGGGCATCGCGTTGCCGGAGGTCAGGCGCGCTTTTCAACTAACGGAGGTCGAAGCGGGCAGTCTGTTTTCGGTGATGATGATGGTTGCGGCGGTAACCAGTGGCATCGCCGGCAGACTTGCCGACAAATTCGGCCGCAAGCGCGTGCTGATCACCGGATTGAGCCTGCTCGCGCTTGGCTTCGGCTGCGCTGGAATCAGCGGCGATAAAGCGCTCTTTTTCCTTTTCTTAGCTCTCACAGGCATCGGCTACGGCTTCACGCCGCCGTCGCTTTACGCCATCATGTCCGATCTGTTGCCTAATCGCCGCGGTCTGGGCGCCAGTCTGGTGTCGGTATCCTACGGCATCGGCGGTGCCGTTGGCGCGGTTTTGGCCAGTCGCGTCATGGCAGCCGTTGGCTGGCACGCGGCCTTCATTACCGCGGGTGGGATTGCCGCTGCGGATATGCTGTTGCAACTTTTCTGGATTCCAAATAATCCGCGGAGAAAATCTAGCGCGCATTCAGGGTCCTTTAAAGATGCCCTGACACTGCCGATCCTGATTCTCGCTCTCGCGGAATGCATCGGTGGCGCTGTTTTTTGGAGTTCCGCCGCGTGGACCCCGACCCTGTTGCGTACGGCGAAATCACTCACGCTACAGGAAACCGGTTGGGTAATGGGCGTCCTGAGCATGGCCAATATGCTCGGATCTTTTTGCCTCGGTGGACTATCGGATCGGTTCGGGCGCAGACGAGTGATTGTTTCCAGCGCTTTCCCGGCAGCCGTGGCGGCGTTCGTGGTTTTCTACTGGCTCGAGTCCGCGCTTTGGATCAGCATGGGAATCTTCTTATTCGGCATGTTCAAAGCTTCCGTGCCCGCCCTGGTTGTCGCGCTGGCCCAGGAGGCCGCGCCTCCGGGCAACGCCGGCACCGCCAGTGGCATCATCATGTCGCTGCATTACACCGCCGGCGTCATCGCGCCGTTGATCGCGGCGAAGCTGATCACCGCCAGCGCCGATATCGTTTTAGCGATGATCCTGACCACTGCCTTCCCGCTCATTGTCTACGGCTGCTTGATCGGTGCGATGCGCGTGCGCGCAAGCGCCGCTTAGCGCACCCATGAGGAAAGCAAGACAAGAATCATCCCGGTCAGCATGCCGGTGACCGCGCTATTGGTCCTACGCGCGATAATGATCGTGACCGCCAACGCAACGAGGCGAAACGGCGCGGCCTCCAGCTCGAAGCGCGCGCCGGACATGAAAAGCGTTATGGAAATTATGCCGCAAATGAATGCATAAGAAAGATAACGCAGCAGGCGGTCCCATACTTCCGGAAATTGCCGGCCGACCAAAAACAATTGCGGCAAAACGCGCACGGCAAAGGCCATGAGGCCCATGATCAAGATGATTTCGATGCGCGTAAGCTCCACTGCTCCCACCCCCAAACTAAAATCGCCGCTCCGATAGCCGTCACGAGCCATCCCCAACCGGGGCTAACGAGCGCCCCGGGAATTGCTGTAATCAGGCTGAGCGCGCAGACCAGCGCCATAGTTCGGCTTTTCATTTCCACCGCCAGCAGTCCCGCGAAATAACCTGGCAGAATGAACTTCAACGCTTCTTCAACGCCGGGCGGAAAACCCCGAGCGGCCGCGAAACCCACCGCGGTGCCGATCACCCACACGGTGAAACTGGTGGCACCGACGCCGAGAAAAAAAGCGAGGCGCCCATAGCCTGCCGTCGATCGAGCAGCGGCCGACTCATTCGGGTTCGCAGCGGGTTCGTTCTGAAATTGCAGATAGGGCACGATGAAACTACTGGCGCTGATGACGTGGGATGCAAAAAACAAGGGCAAACGATTTACGCCGCGAAAAAACGGCGCCAGCGCCATGCTCATTGGTAAGAAACGTAGATTCATCAGAAAACCGGCGACGCCAACTTGCAGCGCGGACTTTCCTTCGGCGAGAGGCACCAAGACCGCAAACTGCGCCGGTCCGGAATAGACCCATGCCGACATCAAAACGACTTCATCGAGCGTTAGGCCGTGCGCCTGTGCGGCGATCCCCCAGGCGAGAGAGGACGGCACGAAAGCGATCCAGATCGGTATCGCCGCTTTCACGCCTTGGCGAAAACGGGCTGAGGGGGACATCACAGCCGCTTAGCTGATGGAAAAGAAAAGATCAACCGGCGTCGAGGAATTATACGCCCGCGAGCGCCGCCTTTGCCTGAATAGATGGATGCGATCGAGTGTCCCGCCATACTTACTAATGAGTTCGTTATTTAGAGACTATGTCGCTAGTGTGCGACCGAGAGGCGAGCCCTTCCGATCGCGGTCAATGGTTCTCTGCCTTGCCGGCCACCACCCCGTCCTCTCCATAGGTGGAAATGCCCGCCGGCAG
>DATBLC010000267.1:0-5922 GCA_036555515.1 Binatia bacterium | reverse complement strand
TGTGATTATGGTCGCCTCGCCGGTAGCATCAACGTTTCAAAAAGGTCCCGGCAAGCGGACTCCGGCTTTCATCGCGTTAGATTGACCGAAGCTTCTACCGGTATTCTCAGCACGAAACCTCAACTCGAGAGTAAGGGTGTGCCTTATCTGACGCAGAGCGTCATCTATTAGGGCGTTAATGATGCACTGTTTTGCCCTGACAGCTTCCGAATTAACAGCGACCGCAAAAAACAAACGGCCCGGTGACATAAATACGCCTTCTTGCATTAACGGTAAAGTAAATCGGCTCTTCGCATAATCGAATGGGTGAATTTGATAAGAAAAGTCATCTGCATCCCAGCCCCCACCTTAAAAAGCATTAACTTTCACCCACTCGATTACGCGGCGATGACCCAGTAAATCCTTATGCGACCCAACGGGTCCAATCTATAACGCTCGTATGAAATTCGGCTCATTATGAAAATAGAAAACAGGGTCTATCGATTCACTGCCAAGAAATATCGGACGTGGTTAGACGCGGTTGTAGGCTGCTTCGAAACGCAGCTCGAGACCGATACCTACCCTTTACGATTTTCGATCGTCGATACTGCTGATCGGGACGTTACCATTGAAGCGACCATAGTCGCTTACACAGCGGATGACCCATACGCGTCCCGACTGGCAGATATCGAAGTGCTACATCCAAGAAAAAAGGCTTTTCAAGCTGACCCTTTTGGTATCGTGCAGATTGTTCCCACTGGAATTCGTTGTGATTTCGGCGGCTATGCTGGCGACGCGTGCCCGGTAACCAATCTCCTCGCGTCGGCGGCAAATTTTGTCGTCACGCATCCCAACGCCGTCAATGCTTCCGACCTGAACGAGATGGCGGACAATGTCCTTTACGTGGAAGGCAAGAGCCTTGATGATTTTCTGCTCGGGCACCTGGGCCTGCTTCCGGTCTCCAGCAACAGGATCGGAACTGTCGTTGACCGCACCGGCATTAAATACCTAGACGATGTTGTAAATACGCTCAATGCGGCGCGGGCGGTCAAGGGAATCGACTGCGGGCTCTATTCGCCGCTCAAAGCCGAATTGGGCGTGAGAATCCAATGGTCCGAAACGGGTTGCGCCGTGGGGACGGTTCTCAACCCAGAGGCGCTTTTGGAAGCCGTCGAGCTGTTAATCGCCGATGGAGTTCACGCCATAGGCGGAGTCTCGGTTATTCACGGCGTGACTAAGGAGATGTTTGACCAGCACCTAGCGGGAGCAATCCCCAATCCCTCGGGTGGTGTCGAAGCGATCCTCACTCATCTGATCTCCAAGATTTTCAGAGTCCCTACGGCTCACGCGCCCTTGCCGTATTACCAGGATATAAAGAACAAGAGCAGCGTAAACCCGCGGGCTTCGGCTGAATTTATCTCGACACCGCATTATTTCTCCGTGTTGAAAGGCTTGTGGAGGGCTCCTCGGCTTGTTCCCGTCGATAATCTCCATAACCCCCCTGCTCATTTGCGCACCGTAAATAATATCGGTGCGATTATTGCGCCGGCAACTTGTCTCGGCGGGATCCCTGCGTTAGTTGCGGAGTTCAGTGATATTCCGTTGATCGCGATCAAAGAAAGCGGAACGGTGCTGCGAGTTGAGAACCATAAAATGCGGATGCCGAACGTCATCGAGGTTGACTCTTACCTCGAGGCCGCGGGGATTGTGCTCGCGTTGCGTCGGGGGATTTCTTTGGAGAGCCTGCGCCGTCCCATCCACCCAGCGCGCCGCATCGATCCGATCGAACCTGGACTGACTATGGTTGAAAATTCCACGCCAGATTCGTTTGACGGGCCCGGGCAAGGCAATGGTGACGGCCCGATCCGGGGTTATGCGCCAGCCCGGTGACATGTGGCAGTAGGAACAACGAATCACAATCCGGCGCAATCCAAAGTGAGAAGCGCGCCGCTTTCCGCGGCCCAGCGACGGCTGTGGATTCTCCACCAGCTCGATCCCGGAGATGCATCATTCAACCGGCCGATGGCGATGCGCCTGACCGGCAGGCTTAACTTGTCCGTGTTAGAGGCGAGCTTGCGCGAGATCATCCGGCGGCATGAAATCTTACGGACGATCTTTTGCGACATTGAAGGCGAGCCCAGGCAGATCGTCTTGCCGATCTATCCGGTGGTCGTGGAGTCAATCGATCTCCAAGCTCTGCCCTTCGACCAGCGCGAATCCGCGGCGCAACGAATCGCCGCCGAGGAAACACGAAAGCCCTTTGATTTGACCAAAGGGCCGTTGGTGCGTCCTATGCTTCTTTGCTTGGACGCGCATCATCATGTCGTGTTGTTGCTCATGCATCACATCGTATTCGACGGATGGTCTGAAGGCATTCTGCTACGCGAATTGAGCGCGCTTTATGACCGCCTCAGCCGGGGCGATGCACCGGTGCTGTCCGATATGCGCATGCAGTATGCTGATTTCGCCCTGTGGCAGCAGCAGCGTTTCGAACAAGGCGCTCTGGACGAACCGTTACGCTATTGGAAACGGCAGCTCGAAGGCGTGGAGCCGCTATGCTTGGCGGCCGACTATCCGAGAACCAATGTGCGCAGCAGCCGTGGCGCGCAGCATTTTTTCACGCTGCCACCCGACGTTTGTACCGCTCTTAAAGCCCTCGGTCGACGTGGCGAAGCGACCCTCTTCATGGTGCTGAGCGCTGCGTTTCACGCGTTCTTGAGCCGCTACACCGCCCAGGACGATCTCACGATTGGAGTGCCGATTGCCGGCAGGAACACAGTTGAAACGGAGGCGCTGATTGGCTGCTTTATGAACGTCTTGGTGCTACGCACGCGCGACGCGAGCAGCCGAAGCTTTCTAGAGCTGCTTTCGAGTTTGAAGGAGACCGCGTTCAACGCCTACGCTTATCAGGAAGTCCCGTTCGAGCGCATCGTAGAAGAGTTGCGCCCAGAGCGGACGCTCAATCGCTGGCCGTTGTTTCAAGTTTTGTTCAATTTTCGAAATCTGCCGCCGCCGGCATTCTCGGCGCCAGCGGGTCTTCGCATTGAGCCGTTTGAGTACGATACCGGCCTGATCGGTGGCATTGACTTGAGTTTTGAGGCCAGTGAAGGACCGGAGGGCCTGCGCTGTAGCTTGACCTATCCCATCAACTTGTTTCACGGGGCCAGCATCGAGCGGATGGCTTTGCACTTTCGCGCTTTGCTAGACGGCCTCATTGCTCAGCCAGAGAAAAGGATATCCGCCTTGCCGTTGTTGAGCCCGGCAGAGCGTGATCAAGTGATCGTCGGATGGAATGATACCGAGCGCAAATATGCCGGCGTAGGGTGCATTCATGAGATGTTCCAGCAGCAGGCAAAGCGTACGCCTGAAGCGACCGCCGTGATCGCCCAAGAACGGCGGCTAACTTACAGTGAGCTCGATGCACGCTCGAATCAACTCGCCCGTTATCTCAGGAAGCGCGGCGTGCGTCCGGACAACGCAGTCGGAGTGTGCCTAGAGCGGTCTTGCGAGATGCTGATCGGGATTTTGGCGGTGCTTAAATCAGGAGGAGCATACGTTCCTTTGGAGCCAACCTATCCGGCCGAGCGACTCGGTCATATCTTAGCCGACGCGGGCATCAGACTCATTCTGACTCAAGCCACTTTTGTAGGCGACTGGATGACGGCGGGAGCAGGGGCTGGGGACCGCTGCGTGATCGCTCTCGATGGAGAGCGGAGCGCTATTGACGAGGAAAGCAGAGACAATCTTCCCGGCGACGTGCTGCCGGAAAACCTCGCCTATATTATTTATACCTCAGGTTCGACCGGGCTGCCCAAAGGGGTGATGGCGACGCACCGCGGTGTCTGCAACTATCTTAAGTGGCGATCCGAGTACTTTCCGTTGAAGCCTTCAGACCGGCTCCTGCAGAGAAGCTCCTTCAGCTTCGACGATTCGGTGTGGGAGTTCTTCGAGCCTTTGGCCGCCGGAGCAACAATCGTAATGGCGGATCCCAAGGTCGATCGGGATATTTCGTATCTCCTTTGGCTAATCGAGAGGCATAAAATTACTGCGGCTTGCTTTGTGCCATCGATGTTAGAGGCTCTCTTGGACCATCAGGACGTGGGCAAATGCGAGCCTCTGAGGCGTGTCACCACCGGTGCCGAGCCGTTGTCCGCGGGCATCCGTGAGCGGTTTTTGTCTCGGTTGCCGGCTGATTTATACAATGGCTATGGTCCGACGGAAACTACAATCGGGGCGACCTTCTGGAAGTGTGAGCCCGGTAAAGACGCACCCGTGGTCCCAATCGGTCGTCCAATTGCCAATACGAAGGTCTACATCCTTGATACCCATGGTGAACCGGTTCCAATTGGTGTCGCCGGGGAGTTGTTCGTCGGCGGAGCGGGTTTGACCCGCGGTTATTGCAACCGTCCAGACTTGACGGCGCTGAGTTTTCTGCCAAATCCATTCAGCCAAGTGCCGGGAGAACGTTTCTATCGGACGGGCGACAGAGCGCGATATCTTCCGGACGGAAATATCGAGTTTCTCGGGCGGTGCGATCACCAGGTAAAGATCCGGGGGTTCCGCATCGAGTTGGGCGAAGTGGAATCGGCTCTAGCCGAGTATTGTGACATCAATGAAGCGGCCACCGTCGTGATCGAATTCGCGCCCTATGACAAGCGATTGGTGGCCTACGTTGCGCCCAAACGCGAATCATCTTTCAATCCGGAAGCTGTCCGAGCATTTCTACACAAAAGAATCCCTTCTTACATGATCCCTGCGGCGATTGTCGCTGTAGAGCACTTGCCGAGAACGGCTGCCGGTAAGATAGATCGCCAGCGGCTTGCGGCGATTGATCCAAGCGTTTATTTGTCGGAGTTCGCTGGTGTCCCACCGCGAACGGAGCTGGAAAAAGCGTTAGCTCGTCTTTGGGCCGAGGTGCTCGGCATGCCGCGAATTGGGATTCTCGATAATTTCTTTTCGCTCGGCGGCCACTCGTTGCTGGCCGGTCGGCTGATTTCGAGGGTCCGCAGCGAACTCGGCATAGAACTTACGTTACGCGCCGTCTTTGAAAATCCAACGGTCGAGCAAATGGCTCAGTTTGTCTCGCAGCAGCATACAGGAAATCGTTTCTTGGAAGCGCTTGCCGATTTGGAATCCCTGGGGGAGGATGAAGCCGAGCAAATGCTGACCGATATTCATGGGCGACGATGTAGTGGATGAAGCGGCGGGTTTCCGCATCGGGAACGTGTAAAAACCGGTTCTTTGTCCCTATCCCTCCGAGTAAGGCTCCGGCCTGAGCCTGAACCTCATCTTCAACCCTGCGACAAGCTCAAGTCTCGCGCCCAATCCACCATGTGCGGCATCTTTGGCATTCTATTACATATCGTCGACGGCATGCCCGATCGCTGCGGTCTCGAAAGATCTGCGGGTCTGATGCAGCATCGTGGACCCGACCGTCAAGGCATATACGTGGATGAGGGAATCGGATTGGTACACACACGACTTTCGCTGCTGGACCTCCACCCGCGCAGCAATCAGCCCTTTTGGGACTCCGAGAACCGCTACGCTCTGGTTTACAACGGTGAAATCTACAACTACCGAGAATTGCGCAGCGAACTTGAAGAGCAGGGGATTGATTTCAATACCACGAGCGATACCGAAGTGTTGCTGGAAAGTCTAATCCATTATGGCGCCGAGGCGACGCTTCGAAGACTTGAAGGGATGTTCGCCTTCGCACTCTACGACACGCGCGAGTGCTTGTTGACGCTTGCACGAGACCGCTTCGGCATCAAGCCGCTTTACATTTACGATCAGAGAGATTCGTTCGTGTTTGCCTCTGAGATCGCAGCCATGCGCCCCTGGATCAGATTCGAACCTGACCTGTTATCGATCGCGGCTTACCTGGAAAATCAACGGCAAGGCCTGGCAAATGGTTTTTCTTTTTTTAAAGGAATAAAGATTGCG
>DATBLC010000266.1:0-13449 GCA_036555515.1 Binatia bacterium | reverse complement strand
CCTTCCGACCAAGTACGCTAAGATCGTCGTCACCGACGAACGAGGCCGTTACGTCCTGCCCGATCTGCCGAAAGCGACTTACAGCATCTGGGTGCGCGGGTATGGGCTCGTCGATGCAGCGAAGGTTAAAGCCGCTCCCGGCAAGATTTTGAACTTAAAAGCAGTTGTTGCGCCCAGTGCCGCCGCGGCAGCGGAATATTATCCGGCGATCTATTGGTATTCGATGCTCAAGATTCCGGACAAGAGCGAATTCCCCGGCACGGGACTCAAAGGCAATGGCATGCCGGAGAAATTGAAAAGCCAGGGTCAGTGGTTAACCAACGTCAAGACGCAGGGCTGCGTATCGTGTCATCAACTTGGCAACAAGCCCACACGAACTATTTCTGAGGAGCTGGGCAATTTCAAATCTTCGCTTGAAGCATGGCAACGGCGCGTCCTCTCCGGGCAAGCGAGCGAAGTGATGATGCGTAACTTGAATGATATCGAGCCGAAGCGCGCCCTGGAGCTGTTTGCCGATTGGACCGATCGGATTGCCGCGGGTGAGTTGCCCAAGTCCAAGCCCTCGCGGCCAGAAGGGGTAGAGCGCAATGTCGTCATCACGCTCTGGGACTGGGCTAGTCCCAAAGCATACCTTCACGATGAGATCGCCAGCGACAAACGAAATCCCAGAGTCAACGCCAATGGGTTGATTTACGGTTCACCTGAAGACAGCACGGACTTCATGCCGATCCTGGACCCGGTTCGTCATAAAGTGAGCGAAATGAAAGTTCCCGTGCGCGATCCGAAGACCCCCGACACCATGGCGATTGCGAGATCGGATGCGCTGATGCTCGCGCCTTCACCGGTGTGGGGGAGCGAGCGCATTTGGAAGAGTCAGGCGACTGTGCACAATCCGATGTTTGACGAAAAGGGGCGGGTGTGGATCACGACAAGAATACGTCCGCCTGCGAACCCGGCATTTTGCAAGAAAGGATCGGAGCATCCTTCGGCGAGGCTCTTCCCGCTTGAAAGAGCCGGCCGGCACGTCGGCGTGTTCGATCCGAAAACTCAGAAGTTTGCGCTTATCGATACCTGCTTCAGCACCCATCATTTGATTTTTGGCGAAGACGGGAACAATACCCTGTGGCTGTCCGGCGGCGGCTCGGCCAGTGGCGTTCTCGGTTGGATAAACACAAAGATGTTCGACGAGACCGGCGACGAGCAGAAGGCGCAGGGCTGGACCGCGTTTATCGTTGATACTAACGGCAATGGCAAGCGCGATGATTATGTCGAACCTGATCAACCGATCGATCCAACAAAAGACAAACGGATCGTGACAGGCTATTACGGCATCGGTTACAGCCCGCTGGATGGTTCCATCTGGGGATCGGTGTTGAGCTTTCCCGGCGCAGTTGTTCGCCTGAGCCTGGGCGATAACCCGCCGGCGACGGCTTTGACGGAAATTTTCGAAGTGCCGTGGGATGAGCCGAGGGCTGCTGTGAACGGCTATGGCCCGCGCGGTGGAGATATCGATCGCAACGGCGTTTTCTGGGTGTCATTGGCGAGCGGCCATCTCGCGAGTTTCGACCGGCGTAAATGCAAAGGCCCTCTCAATGGTCCTAACGCGACGGGCAAGCACTGCCCGGAAGGCTGGACGCTATATTCGATGCCGGGACCGCAGTTCGAAAACGTGACAGACCCGGGCAGCGCGCAGGCGAGCTATTATAGTTGGGTCGATCAGCACAACACTTTTGGTTTAGGGAATAACATACCGTTCGCCACTGGCAATCTCACCGATTCACTCGAAGCGCTTGTCGACGGAAAGTTCGTCACGCTCCGCATTCCATATCCGATGGGTTTTCATGCGAAAGGCATGGATGGACGCGTCGACGATCCAAACGCGGGGTGGAAGGGCAGAGGAGTGTGGTCCGCCTACGCGGGAAGAGCTACCAATCACATCGAAGGCGGCAAGGGTACCAAGCCCAAGGTCGTCAAGTTTCAGCTTCGCCCCGATCCGCTGGCGAAGTGAATAGGCGACAGGGTGCAGTCAACACTAACGCCTTTTCCAGAATGCACGAGGATCCAAACGAGGAGGGCAGATTATGGCAAAAGTAACTCTCAACAACGTCACCGTGTCCGATGCCTACATGACTTTGCTCGCGGATCGGGGCGTGGACTATTGGTTTGCCAACGCCGGAACCGATTTCGCCCCCGTGGTCGAGACCCTGGCGAAAGCGGCAGTGTTGGAAACGAAAGTCCCAACGGCGATAACCTGCCCGCACGAAAACACGGCGATGCACATGGCCATCGGCTATTTTCTCGTGACCGGAAAGCCGCAGGCGGTCATGGTGCACGTGAATGTCGGCACCGCCAACGGCATGAACGGACTACTCAACGCGGCACGGGGCCATGTGCCGGTGCTATTCACGGCGGGGCGCACTCCGACCAACGAGGATGGTCTGGCGGGTCATCGAAGCCTCGATATCCATTGGACGCAGGAGATGTTCGACCAGGCGGGAATGCTGCGCGAATCGGTCAAGTGGGACTACGAGTTGCGAAACGGCCAGCAACTCGAAACAGTCGTCGACCGGGCGCTCAGCATCGCCATGAGCGAGCCCATGGGCCCTGTCTATCTCTCGCTGCCCCGCGAGGTGTTGGCGCATCCGATGAACGAATTCACTTATTCTACTCCGTCCCGCCAGCATCCCGCCGCTCCGGCCTTTCCGAACGGTGACGCCGTCGAAGAAGTGGCGGCGCTGCTTGCGGCCGCGGAGAATCCGCTGATCATCACCAATTCCGCCGGCAGAGATCCTAACGCATGGTTCGCTCTCGGCGCGTTTGCCGAACGCTACGCAATCCCCGTGATTCAGTATCGCAATCGCTACATGTCGCTCGCGAGCAATCACCCGATGAATGTGGGCTACGAGCTGAGACCGCTGCTTGAAAAGGCCGACGTAGTTCTAGCGATCGACGTCGCCGTGCCATGGCTGCCCGCGAGTGACAAGGTGCGCGATGACGCGAAAGTCATCCATATGGGTCCCGACCCGCTGCATGGCTACGTTCCCGTGCGCGGCCATCCCTGCGATATCGCTCTCGCCTGCGCCACCGCTGAGGGACTGCGCGTGCTGAACGAAAGCATGGCCGAACACGAAGCCAGGACCAAGATTCGCATCGACAAGCGCCGGGAAGCGCTGGCCGAAAGTTGGCAGGCGCTGCGCGATGGCTGGCGCAAGAAACTCGAGGCAGCCAGGGGCCAGTCGACGATTCATCCGGCGTTGATCACCAATTGCATCAACGAGATCAAAAGCGAAGACACCATCGTGATCAAAGAATCGCCGTTGATGTCCGAGCATATCAATTTTTCCAAACCCGCGACCATGCTCAATGCCGGCGCCGCCTCGGGGCTCGGCCACGGTTTGGGCTGCGCCCTGGGTGCAAAGCTCGCCGCCCGCGACCGCCTCGTCATCGGCACCCACGGCGACGGCTCATACATGTTCGGTAACCCGATTTCCGCCCATTACGTCGGCGCCGAGCAGGACTTGCCGGTATTGACGGTAATCTTCAACAACCAGCGCTGGCAGGCCGTGCGCCGGGCCACCGTCGACGTGAATCCTAACGGTTACGCCGCCAAGAGTCCCAAACAGCCGATCACGTTCCTGGACAGCATCACTAATTATCAAAAGGCCGTCGAAGTCGCCGACGGCTACGGCGAAAAAGTTACCGATTCGAAAGACCTCATGCCGGCTCTCGAACGCGGCCTCAGAGCAGTGACAGTGGAGAAGCGACAAGCGGTGATAAACGTAATCTGCTCGGCTTAGAGGAGAAGAGACAATGTAATTAGGTCCGCCCTCTAACCGAATTCTTCTCGCTCCATGCGTCAAACCTCCTCGCAACTAAAGAGGTTGTCTGATTGGACTAGTATTCATCGTTACCCCTATTTTGAGGGCTAGAGTTTGTCCAGCTGGTCAATAATGTCCGGCTGGTTGTCTCATTCCTCAACAATCTTGCTCCTAAAGTGCCAATGAGTTCCTAAAACGTCCATCGAGTTACTTCCGGCACGTCATAAGCGCGTATCCTTATATATGTCGTGTGTGCATGCCCGCTGCGACGACCCAGTTTTGGATTGATCCCGGAATCCGCAGTTAAACTGAGGAGCCCGGAAGCGAGGTGGAACACTGGAGTAGCGAAGGCGTCCAATTGTGAAATTTCACAGTCATTTTGTGCTTACCCACTTCGCTGTCATGAGCTTTAACCTAAAGAGTTTTCACATTCCATCCAAGCACCGCTGATCGATGTTTGCTCAGAGGCAGACGGCATCTCCGCCACAGGCGGATCAGCCTTCGGCTGAGACTTTGCTACGGAAGGGTTCCACCTCGCGCTCCGCTAAGCGCAACTGCGGAATCCGGCTTCAACGCTGCCGCGATCCCAGTCCGCGGCGCACTTTTTCCGCGCTGATCGGCAGCTCGCGAATGCGCACCCCGGTGGCGTCGTAGACGGCATTGGCGATGGCCGGCGCGACGGGGACAAGGGGCGGTTCGCCGAGCGCTTTGGCGCCGAAGGGGCCGATGGGATCGGGCTGTTCGAGCAATACTGCTTCGATGGGTGGAATGTCGATGAGGTTGGGGATTTTGAACGAGTCGAGATTGAGTGTCAGCGGCGCGCCGGTGTCGGGGTCCATGGGGATCTCTTCCATTAGCGCATAGCCGATGCCTTGAACGACGCCGCCGATGATCTGGCCGCGCGCGGCCTCGGGGTGGATAATGCGGCCGGAGTCGTGCACCGCGACGTAACGCAGAACGCGAACGGCGCCGGTGTCCGGGTCGACTTCGACCTCGGCGAAATGGGCGGCAAAGGAGTTGATGATATGCGACTTGCTGCCGGCGCGCAGCTTCGCTTGGCCGACGATGGTCCGGTCCGGCTGGCGCCGAATGACGTGACTCACCGGGATCTTGATCTCCGGCGTCTCGGCAACGGCGGCGAAGCCATGGCGCAACGCCAATCGCGCCGGCTCGACTTCGAGAATTTTCGCCGCGCTTTCGAGCAAGCGTTGCTTCGCGTCTTCCGCGGCCCGTTGCGCCGCCAATCCTGACGTAAAAGTCGTCGTGCTGCCCGACGTGCTGTGCGCGAACGGCGTCGCCGCAGTGTCGGCAAAAGTCGCACCAACTTTTTCAAAATCTACGCCAAGAGTTTCGGCGACGATCTGTCGTAGAATGGTCCAAGCGCCTTGGCCGATCTCGGTGATGCTCATCAACAATTCCGCGCTACCGTCTTCTTTCATCTTTACCAAGGCCGAGGACTGTGACTGGCCGGTCTTGTAAATGCACGCCGCCAAACCCATGCCGCGGTATTTACCGTTGACCAGGCGCTTACGCGGGCCGTTGGGCCGGGTCGTCCAACCGATTCGGCGGGCGCCTGTTTCGAGGCATTCAGTTAAGAGGTTACTGGAGAACGGGACGCCGCCTTCGATCGGTTGGGCCGGGATCAAACTATCGAGAGGCGTCACGCGTTCGCCGGGTTGCCCGTCACGGCCAACGCAATTGCGCAGGCGAAAATCCAGCGGGTCGATGCCGAGCTTTTCGGCGACCTCGTCGGCGAACGACTCCAATGCGAAATGCGCCTGTGGCGCGCCGAGCCCGCGATAAGAACCGGCTACCGGACTGTTGGTGTAAGCGACCTTGCCGACAAAGCGGGCATTGGGACAATTGTAAAGATAGGTAAGTCCATGGCCGAGCCGGGAGGCGACACCGTAGCCTGGCGCGTAGGGCCCGGTGTTGAGCGCGCTGGTGGCATCGATGGCCGTGATGGTGCCGTCGCGTTTGAGACCCATGCGGATCCAGGTCGCCGTCGCGTGGCGCCATTTGCCGTATCCCAGTTCTTCCTCGCGCGTATAGCCCATGCGCACGGGCCTTCCTGCTTTGCGCGCAAGCAACGCCGTAAGCGCCCCCAAGCGGGTCTCGTCTTTGCTGCCGAAACCCCCGCCCAGGAACGCCGCGATCACGCGCACCTGATTCTCTGGCAGTGCGAAGAATTTAGCGAGTTTTTCGCGGTCGCCGTAAACATTGCGGCTGGCTTTCCAAACCGTGAGTCGATCCCCTTCCCACGACGCCAGGCTGTAGCGTGGCTCCAGAGCAACGGGGCTGGTGGATTGCGTGCGGTAGGTTTGCTCGACGATGACGTCGGCTTGCTTCATCCCTGCATCGATATCGCCGCGCGAAAATTCAATCGGCGCCCTGCCTGCGAGATTGGTTCCGCCGCGAACCGAAGGCGCAGCAGGCGCGAGAGCAGTCTCGGCGTCCAGTACGAAGGGCAGGAGACGATATTCGACCTGGATCAAACGTAACGCGTCTTCGGCGATTGCCTCCGTGTCAGCGGCCACCGCGGCCAGCTCGTCGCCGACATGCCGCAAAGTTCGATTAAGCAGGAAAACAGGCGCCACCGGACCGTCCGGCGCCGTTGAATCACCGGCTTCGTAGGGGTTTTCCGGAACATCCCGGTAAGTGGTGATCGCGCGCACACCCGGCAGCGCTTCGGCTTGCGCCGTGTCTATGCGAATAATCTCGGCGTGAGCGTAGGGGCTGCGCAGCGTTTTCCCGTGCAAAAGATTCTTAGAGGATATCCGGTCCGCGGAAAATACGGCTTCGCCGGTGACCTTGGCGCGAGCATCGACGCGCGTCACAGAATGGCCGACGACCCGGAGCGCGGATGGCGTGTGAGCTGGATCTTTGGGCATGCTGTCGTTGACAACCGAAGATCTCGACTCCTGGCATAGCAGAGAGAGACTTTAACGACAAACAGAAATCAGCATTTGACCAGACCGCAAATCCATCGCCCGGAGGAAAATTCGTTCTGGAAAATGGTTCTGGACAAATCAGCTTCGCTCATGTACCAAAGGGCCATCTTGGTTGACGGTTGACTGGCCTGTTTTCGAAAATTGCGGGCGTTGTTCATTCGACAATCATTCGGAGAAAACCATGGGACAAATACTTGGTTTAGGCGTCACTCATTATCCCGGTCTTACGGCGCAGGGAAATCTCTGCCGCCGTATCAAGATATGCTTGGCGGACCCAGCGCTGCCCGAGCGTCTCCGCTCGCTCGATAATTGGCCGGAACCGATGCGCCGGCAGTGGGCGGAAGATGACGGACAGGCGCATTCCGACGCGCATCGTCAAGCGATGATCGACGGCTTTCGCATGGCGCGCCGGGCGCTCGACGAATTCCGTCCGGATTTCTGCGTCGTGTGGGGCGACGACCAATTCGAGAATTATCGCGAAGATTGCGTGCCGCCGTTTTCGGTGCTCGCCTACGACACCGTCGAGTTTCAGCCCTGGCTGCATAGTCAGCGCGGTGTGAATTCCTGGAACGAGCCGAAGGAGAAAAGTTTTTCGATTCGCGGGCACCGCCAAGGGGGCAAGCATCTCGCGTCGTTCTTGCTCAACGAAGGCTTCGACATCGCTTACGCCTACAAACCTCTGCACGCCGGCTTGGGGCACGCGTTTGCCAATACCGTGCTGTTTCTGGACTGGGACCGCCGGGGATTTCCATATCCGCTCGTGCCGTTTACGACCAACGCCTACGGCCGCTACCTGACCACCAGTGAAGGAATCCCGCCGACGCCGTCGAAAGCGCGAAGCTTCGAGGGCAACGAGGATCCGCCGGGTCCGCAACCTTGGCGCTGTTTCCAGATTGGCGCGGCGACGGCTCGCGCTTTCGTCGAAAGTCCTTGGAGAGTGGCGTTGATCGCCTCGTCGAGTTGGTCGCATTCTTTTCTCACGGCTAAGCATGGTCGCATGTACCCGGACATCGAGTCTGACAAACGCTACTTTGAAGCGTTGCGGGCGGGCGAGTGGGAGACCTGGCGCGATACCACTTTGGCGCAAGCGGAAGACCGCGGCCATCACGAGTTGCTCAATTGGTTCTGCCTGGCGGGCGCGATGGCTGATCTCAAACGGAAGCCGGACGAAGCGGTATTTTTGGAATCATGGATCACAAACTCCGATAAGGTCTTCGCGGTGTTTCGGCCGCCACCGGGCGAATAACGAATCGTTGTGGGTCAAGTCGCGTAAGGCGGCAACTGCCGACGGAGCATGGCGAAGATCAGTTCCCAATCCCGCTCCGTTGCTCGTTTGTCGTAAACATCGCGGTCCGGCAGCGAGTAGCCGTGCTCGGTGCCCGGATGCACGGTGAATCGATATCGCACCTGGCAAGGTTTCAAGAGTTTCTCCAATTCCTCGACCATCGGCAACGGCGCATGCGAGTCATGCTCGGCGAAGCCGCAGTAAAATTCCCCGCGCAGTTTAGCGGCCAATCGGTGCGGCGAATCCGCTCGGTTCGAGATAAGAGACGTGCCGTGCAACGAGGCCGAGGCGATAATTTTGTCAGGGTAAGTGCCCGCGGCGCAGATGACATAACGGCCGCCCATGCAGAAGCCGATGGCGCCCACGCCGCCCGGCCGCACGGAATCGGCCGTTTTTAGGAATTCCAGAATGGCGCCGGTATCATCCGTGACCATCTTGTTTGTGAGTTTCGGCCGCGCTTGTATCTCGCGGAGCTTTTCGCCGTCGAGCCGATTGATCGAGATCGTCTGATTGCGCTCATTGCGGAACTCGATATGGATTCTTCGGCCGTGGCGATAGTCGAAGTCGGGCACCATACAATAGTAGCCGACGGTGCCGACCCGGCGTGCGATATCGTACAACTCTTCGCGCACACCCCAAATATCCATGTAAATGATCACCGCGGGATACGGTCCGCTCTCTTCCGGGTAGGTGACAAAAGCCTCCATCACACCCTCGGCCCTCTTGATCTCCACGAATCGCTCGCGCATCAGGCAGCCCTTTCAAGTCCACGAAAAACAGTTTCCGATCAATGCTAATGCTGATAACTCCCCGGAACTATATAAATAAAGAGCTCGCCCAAGCAAGCGAGCGGTGAAAACAACTCAATTCGACAATGAGCTTAGACCGAATGGGCGAGATTGACACTTTCGAATCATTTCGGATAACGTCGCGTCGCAGGGCTACAACAGACCGCCTGATAGCGCTGACGACCCGGAAACAAAATTTTGATCGCGTTAAAAAGAAGGAGGACGATTCAATGGCAAAGTCGACACTGAATCCAGCAGGACTGCCGGTGCCGCGTGGCAGTTATTCACTTGTCAATATTGCCCAACCCGGTCGCATGGTATTTATCGCCGGCCAGACGGCTTCAGATCCGCAAGGCAATGTTGTTGGGATCGGCGACGTGCGCGCCCAAACGCGTTATATCATCGAAAAAATTCAACGCGCCATCGAGGCTGCCGGTGGGACGATGAACGACCTCGTCGCCATGAGCGTCTTCACAACCGACGTTCGATATCATCGGGACGTCAACGAAGTCAGGCGAGAACTCTTGGGCTCCAACTTTCCGACCAGCACGATGGTCCAGGTTGTGGCTCTGGCGCGACCTGAGTTGCTCCTGGAAATAAATGCGACGGCGGTTATCGGATAATCCCTGGAGGAACCAATCGCTATTTCACCACAGAGGCACGGAGTACGCAGAGTTCGGAGTGTTTCTTACTCCGCGGCCTCTGGCCTCCGCGGTGAATCATCTTCTTAATCCATCTCGTGGAAGCAACCGCCGGTAAAATTTGCGCAGGTTGGAAACACTTTCGACTGGGGTCCTGAAAGTGTCTGTGTCAGCGTTCCGACTTCAGGTAATTTAGGTCTTGCAGGGATAGCTCTTTTCGGTGTATTCCCGGTTGTCTCAAGTGCCTTTCATCAAAACATTGGGTACGCAGTTATGACGGGGGAGTACTTCGGTTGAAAGGAGGGATTATGTGGCATCGCCTCTCAGTGAGTTTTGTCATAATCACTCTAAGTATAAACCTTATACCCGCCTTTGTGTCAGCGCAGAGCGTGAAAATTACGCCGCTGGGCTCCCACGACGGTGAATTCTGTTCGGCCGACCGGGCTTTTCTCTTTGAAGATCCGACCGGAGTTAGGATTCTTTACGACGCCGGCGCCACAATTGCGGGCGGCACGGACCCGCGCCTCGGCGATGTTCACGCGGTGTTGCTCAGTCACGCACACAACGACCACATTGGCGGAAGCAAAATTCCCGAGATGAATTCCGGCACCTGCGAGCGGCCCAAAACGGTCAGCGCCGCTCCTAATTCAAACACCGCAGAAATCGCGGCTGCAAAAAACTCGGCGCTGTTAGTCATCCCTCCCATCGATGAGTTCATCGTCAAGAAAATTCAGGCGATCCGCGGCAAGGAAATCTCGGCTTGTGCCGAAACAGGTCTTGCCCGAGAGACCACGGTGCCGCTGTCTGCGCCTTGCCGGGGAAACCTGCACATCGGCGGTAAAAGGACGTTGAAATTCTCGGGCGCTGCTCAAGGCGTGCAGATTGCCATGGTCAGGGCCGACCACAGCAACTATGTAGCGCGTGCTTTGTTATCGGATCCTGCACAGACCAGCATGGCCGCTGACTCTCTGTCCGTTTACGTCGGTAACGCGGTGGGCTATGTCCTGGTATTCACTAACGGCTTAAGAGTTTATCTCTCCGGCGATAATGCGCTCTCCGGCGATATGAAGACAATTATCAATGGCTTCTACAAGGCGAATCTTGCAGTCATTAATGTTGCTCCTTCAAGCATGCAGCCGGAGGAAGCCGCTTTCGCCATCAACGAGCTAATCCAGCCGCTGGCGGTGATCGTCTCCCATACCAATGAAGCGGCGACCAAGGACGGCCGGGTCAATCCAAACACACGGGCCCAGCTATTTACGGAGCTGGTAAAAGGCCGGCCGGTGCACGTGCCGTTGAGTGGAAAAACAATGGAATTTGACGGCAGCGCGAAATGTGTTCGCAGCTGTTAGAAACTTCAAAACGAGTCGCCGGGTTGTTAATGTCGTCACCACAAACCGACGGGAGGTGTCTTATGATCATTAGTATCAGCGCCTTTCTATCGACGGTTATGGTTATTATCGCGGCCGGCGTGGCGCCGCTTCAGGCTCAATCGACGGCCAGAGCGCTTCTGGAAGAGGCCGCCAAGGCCATGGGTGGGTTGCAGGCATTGCGTTCCCTCAAGAATCAGGTCGTCGAGAGCGAAGGAAAACAGTTCGAGCCGGCGCAGGCGCAAAGGCCAGGCGGTCCAACGCGCCACGCGGCAAGTTTTCGTTATATTCTTACGCGCGATCTCACCCAGCCACGGCTTCGGCTCGAATGGGATGCCCAAACCCATTATCCAAGCGTGGGTCCGCTCAAGTACGTCGAGGTCGTCAACGGCAGCGTTGGCTCGCTTATGGAAGCCGCCAAACCAGTTCGCTTGCATCCTGCCCGGCTGGCAACCCGCTTGCGCGAGGAGAATCGCGCCGCTGTGAAAATTCTCTCCGTCGCTTTAGGGCAGAAGAGCTTGAGGCGCCTCGCCGACGCCGGGCTGGACGGGAAGCAATATCAAGTCCTGGCTTTCAAGGAAGGCGCAGATGAATTTCGCATTTATTTAGATGCAAAAACGAAGCTCCCCACCCAGGTGGAGATTCTTGAGGACGACCCGCTGGAAGGCGATACCCGTTTTACGCTCCGTTACTCCGACTGGCGCAAGGTGGATAGGGTGCAAGTTCCATTTAGCCTTCGTTTCGAGAATAACCGTCAACTCATCCAGGAAGAACGAGTCCTATCGGTGCGCCATAATGCGGCTCTCGCTCCGGACAGCTTTTCGGTTGCCGAAGCCGTACGAGGCCAGAAAGTCGACGCAAAGCCGATCGCGTCGCAGTGGCTCCTGCGTAGAATCGCAATGAACACGAGTTATGCGGATTTTGGCCGCAACCCACCAGTAGAGTTCGTCCGGCTGGCGGACGGCGTGCACCATGTGCTCGGCACTTCGCACAACAACGTGGTCATCGAAATGCGCGATCACCTGGTGGTCGTCGAAGCGCCGCTATACGAGGAGCGCTCCCTCGACGTCATCAAAGCGATCAAGCAACGCTTTCAGGGAAAGCCGATCCGCTATATCGTGCCCACCCATCATCATATCGACCACTCGGGCGGCATACGAGCGTTTATGGCGGAGGGTGCTACGGTCGTGGCGCCGGTAATCGCCGGGGGATTTTATACGCACGTCGCGAAAGCGCCGCACACGTTGCGGCCTGACAGTCTTCAGAAAATAGGGCGCGCGGTGGCTCTTGAAACGCACGGGAACTGGCGAGAGCTGACCGACGGGAGCCGTCAGATCGAAATCTATGCTCTGCCGACCCCCCACGCGGAGGACTTTCAAATCGTCTATCTGCCTCGGGAGAAAATCTTGATCGAGGCCGATCACGCCAGCCCGCGAAAAAACCAGATCAGGCCGGGACCCAATCCAAATGCGCTGCTTCAGGGAATCGAAAAACTGAAGCTGGACGTAGGAATGATCGCTGGTATTCACGGGGATACCGGGGACATGCAAGGGTTGCGGGCGGCGGCCGCCAAAGCCGGGGGAAAGTAGCAGGCGAGGTCCTGAAAGCGTGCAATCGCGAAGGCTCCCCGCCGGCAGGGCCTGAAAACAACCTTTGCGCTCCTGTGCCCGCGCTCTCCAGGTCTCACCCCTCGGTCGCTGTTTGGTTACTCAATTGTGGACTCCTTAATGAGTTAACAAATGTATTGTCACGCGAGTGTCTGTCATCGTGGTCCTTCGGCTGCGCTCAGGATAAACTCCGGATCTCGGTCTAGATTCTTCACTCCGCTACGCTGCGTTCAGAATAACAGGACGGAGAATTGGAAATTTTAGATTTTACCGATCCCCTTACTGATTGTTTCTTATATCCCAGTGCGGTTTGACAGCGAGCTGAGAATTCGGTTAACCTCCGCACAATTCTTGAACGATTTCTCCAACCGGTTACATCTTCAAAAGGCGGTCTGGGCTGTTTTCTGGTCAGCGTTGTTTTGACGTAAGTCAGGAATTGTTTCGTAGCCTAGAATAGGAGCAGCGATATGCGAACGACTAGACTGGTTTACTTAGGTCTGGTGGCCGTAGGCGTCGCGGCACTTCTGAGCGCTTATCCGATCGAGCTGGGTAGCCAGCAAAATGTTTCAGTGCGTATCGACAAAGACGACATCGGCGGCGTCGTGACCAGCGACAGCGGGCCGGAAGCCGGTGTCTGGGTTATTGCGGAGACTACATCTCTTCCTACCAAGTTCGCGAAGATCGTCGTTACCGACGATCAAGGGCGTTACGTTATTCCTGATCTGCCGAAGGCGAATTACACTCTATGGGTGCGTGGCTACGGGCTCGTCGATTCGCCGAAGGTCAAGGCCGCACCGGGGAAGATTCTTAATTTAAAAGCGGTGATCGCACCCAATCCCGCAGCGGCGGCGGAATACTATCCGGCAATCTACTGGTATTCGATGCTCAAGATTCCTGATAAGACTCTCTTCCCGGGCACGGGAGAAAAAGGCAACGGTATGCCGGAAAGACTGAGACATCAGGAGCAGTGGTTGGACGTAGTCAAAACC
>DATBLC010000265.1:0-35512 GCA_036555515.1 Binatia bacterium | reverse complement strand
ATGAGAAAGCCAAGCGAGAAGGAGGAAATCTCACGCTTTATGCGCCTCTTTCCGCGCGCACGATGGAAGTGATACTGCCGGCGTTCATGAAAAGATTTCCCGGCGTGACCGTCAACCACATCGATAGCACCTCGGATAAGCTGATCGCGCGCGTGCTCACCGAGCTGCGCGGCGGTCGGGTGTTGGCGGACGTCATCAGCGGCGCGCTCACCTATATACCACAGATGCTCGATCAAAAGTTCCTTGCGCCGCTGACGATCCCCGAGGCCGCGGTCTATCCGGACCAGATGAAGGGCGAGTACTGGGTCGCCACCGATACTCAATATTACATTGCCGGCTGGAACACCGGCCTGGTCAAAAAAGGCGAGGAGCCGAAAAGCTTCGAGGATCTGGTAAACCCCAAGTGGAAGGGCCATCTGATGGGCGAGCCGCGGGACTTTCAGCTGCTCGTGGGATTCGCGAAGATGAAGTACAAGAACGATGAAAAGGCCATTGATCTGTTCAAAAAGATCGCCGCCAACCAGGTGGAATTCCACCGCGGCCATTCCCAACTGGCGGAGTTTCTGGTGGCGGGGCAGCGCGCCGTGTGTATCACCTGTTATGCGCATCATTTTCCGCCGCGCGTGAAGAAAGGCGCGCCGATCCAGCCTATGCTGAGCGAAGGCGTCGGTGAAATCGGTGGCTCGGTGGCTATCCTCAAGGGCGCGCCGCATCCCAACACGGCGTTGCTCTGGGCGCGTTGGGCGGTCGGCGAGGAAGGCCAGAGGATGTACGCCCAAGCCGGCGAAACTCCGGCGCATCCGAAGGTCGAGCCGCTCGAAAAGGTCCGGCCGGTCAAGCCCTACATGCTGTCAGTGGACGATGTCAAAGAATTTCCAAAGTACGAAAAGCTTTGGAAGGAGATCTTCCAAATCCGCTGAGCGCGATGAGTTCGGTGCGGGGAAAGGCGGGTGATTCTCCACCGCCTTACCCGGGCTCGCCGCGGTGCGATTTCTTTCGGGGCTCACGGGGTTCTCGCTATACCACGGGTCGGACCTGTGCAACTGTGTGTCCAGATGAAATGCTGTCGAGATCCATAGGGTGACTCTCATTTATTTGAGGGAAGTCCCTCGGCGGTAAGAGCCAGAGGCCGCCTAGCACGGGCAGCAGCATGAGGAGCAATCGACATGTTGAAGCCTACCGACAAAGTCAGCCCTGGGCTGGCGAGCAAGTTGCCGGGTTGCAACGTGAGTGAACGCTGAGCAAGCCTCGTCATGGTCTAATTCCCGGTGGCCGAGCCGAAGGTTGTGTGGCGAAGGCAGCATGGGCCATTTCACACTGGCTGAAGAAATAGGTCACACCGGCGGGGTAATGGCGACGACACGGCAACAGGGAGACGACAGAAACTGGAAAAGTCCTGTATGCCCGGAGGAGAAATTCTCGGAGGTAGGCCCATAATTGGAGGCCGTTCAAACCGTTTCAGAGCCCGGAAACAGCCAGATCTAGTTGCTTCATTGGCGCTGTCAAATCGAATCACAGGATACTGCTCCACGTCCAAGTAATATTCGTGAACGTCCTGATCCCTCAGTCCGATATTGCTGTTGTAACTCGCGGTATCTATGACCAGGCTGACAGAACCGCCCTCTTGCAAGCGATCGATATCACCACGCGCCTCACCCTGGCGGATCCGCAGTGAGCCGATTACGATGCCGCGGAAAGGGTCCTTAATTTCGTTACGATTGACTCTCGTCCGGAATTAGACGGACGTGATGGAGTTCGGCTAAACCCGGGACCGACGAAGAGGTCAGGACAAGCGATAAAATCCAGATAAAACATGACCCGCGCCGCATGAGACTTGTTTTACGCTTTGGGAATGGTTCATTTCAATAGGGTCATTTCCGGCGACAGTAGGCTGAGTAAGCGTATCGGCTATTCTGCCGATCCGTATTCTGGTCAATTCGGCCGTAACTCCGCGCGACAATTCCGGTGACAGTATGACAAGTAGAATGAGACAGACGCAAACTCTGGCGCCATGCAGAACGGCTAAAAAGCCGTTAGATCCAGATGTTCCGGGGCTGTCGCCGTTCAAGGTTTCATAGACGCAAATATTTTCGTCTACGCCTTTCTTGGTCATTCTGACCAGTGTCGAGATCTGCTCGGTCTTTGCGCCACCGAACAGGTTCTGGGCGTCACGACGCTTGATGTGGTGAACGAAGTGACGCACAGAATGATGCTGGCCGAGGCTCTTGCCCGGCCTATCACACCATCGGCGGCATTTTTGGAAATTTGGCCAGCATCGGATTCATGTGATCCCAAGGCTGGGCGCTGGCGACGAAGATGTCCAGGGTCGGCTTGTACTGGCTCGGGTCGTCCAGACTTCCGGCCGTGATCATCGCGAGTTCCGGCATAGCGCTAGTTTTTCCGAACAAATGCGCACCGCACTCCGGGCAAAAACCGCGGCTCAATGTATTACCACTGTCTGCTTTACTGTCGTAATACTTAACCGCGCCAGTGATCTTTAACGCTGCTGCCGGCAGACCGATGTCAGGTTCATACGCACCACCGCTTGCCTTTTGGCAATCGCGGCAATGGCAATTGCCCATAAAAAACGGATCGGCAGAACATTCGTAGCGCACCGCACCGCAAAGGCAGCCTCCCGTAAATTTAGTAGCCATATTTTTTCTTCCTTTCTTGTCCGTCAATTCTTAACGCCACTATTACCTCCAATAGCTCGAGAAATCGATGATCCGAATTCGTGGCGGCACGTGCTGAGTCGTGCGAGTCTCTTTGACCGAAAGGGATTGGATGTGAGTGAATGCCAAGGATTGAGATGAAGACATCAGTGTTGAAGGAATGCTGCACGGCGTGCCAACACATCGTCCCGAAAAATCCGCGCGCTTGGGCCACCCGCTAGAAAGTGATCGTCGTGCTCCCTCCAACAAGCGGACCAGGAGATCGGATAGGGCGCGGCGCTCAACCGCTAAGCGCTAGGCCAAGGGTGAACGACGTTTGCCCGCACGCTGAGACAAGGCCGACCCACATGATTCAAACGGAGCAAAGCAATCGGTGAGTCGGGACAGAAAGCGGCTGCGTGACCGAATCGAATCCGATAAACGTTTGAAGAAAAGATTAATCGAGATCGAAGTATCGGTTCTGTCATAGGTCCATTGTAATTCCAAGATAAACTTCCATGGGTGTCTCCGAAACGCCAAGAATATACAATACAAAGAACCGAATTTCAGCAAAGGGCGGAATTCCGATGCTGTCCGTTTGGTTAGCGGCTCGAAGGAGCATTTTGGGTGGCGACGGATCTTCGACGTTCGTCGGTACAAGCCATGCGCCCTTATTAAAAAGAAGCGGTATGGTCTGATGAAGTGGAGCGGTCAAAATCCTTCGGGATACGGCACTGCCACCAATTGGTCCGTCCCGGAACGAACGTCTTCGTTCCACATTTCCAATAGCTTCTTCGTAATCGGTCCGGGTTTGCCATCACCGATCGGCTGCCCGTCCCATTGGACCACTGGCGCGACCTTGATCGAGCTGCCGATCAGCATCATCTCGGCGACATCGCGTCCTTCATTGATTGGAATGTCTGCGATGAGAATATCCTTCAGCTCGCCTTGGCGCACCAGCCGCCGGGCAAATTCCAGAACTCTTTGGATCGTGATGCCGGCAAGAATCGCGTCAAAGGGAGGGTGGCGAAACACACGCTCCTTCGTCACGAACGCGACGTTCATGTTTGAGCTTTCAGCCACAAGGCCGCGCTGGTCGACGAAGATGCCGTTGTCGGCGCCTTTATCCTTGGCTTCGAGCACGACCAATACATTAGGCAGGTAATTTGTCGATTTTGTCCGCGCGAAGAAGGGCGGTTTGATCGGCACACTGCTGGTGACAACTTTGATTCCTTCGGTGTAGTAGGTCTCTGGATAAAAGTCCTGTTTAAAGACCACGACGTAGAAGCTGCTCCCGACGCATTCAGCCGGTCCTAGGGCGTAGCCCCCGGGACCCGCCGATAGCCAGTAGCGCACCGAAGCGTCGCGCTTGGCGCTGGCCGCCGCCGTGTCGAGAATGATCTGGCGCAGTCGCTCTCGCGGGCAAGGAAGCGCGATACGCGCGGACTCGGCTGATTTAAGCAGCCGGTCCAGGTGCGGATCGAGCTGGTAAAGCATTCCATGGGTGAGCGTCGCAGTGTCGAAAACGGCGTGGCCGCGGTGCACCATATGATCATCGAGGGGTAACACCATGATCGCGGGGTCGGTGACTATCCCGCCGAGGACACTGGAGTACATCGCGTAGAAGTTCGTCGCCTTCGCATGGACCGTCTGGTGCAGGCGACCGATCGCGTCGTCCGCGCTGAATATGGGTGTTCTTGTCGGGTTTTTCATACAAGCGTGTCTACGGCAGAAAACTCAGATCGATGAGTTGCGGTGGGCTGAGCGTCTTAGCCTTCGGGTCGTCTTCGACCGCGGCGTCGAGAACCAGTTGCATGCCCTTAACCGTCGGCTTCCCGTCGGTGGGTAGGGTTTTTTGCCGCAACTCGAAACTGATTTCCCCGACCTGGCGGTCGTCAACCTTCAAAAGTTGCATCGATTTCCTGACGGCCTCCTCTCTGTGGGAAAAATAGTATCGAATAGATTCCAGATACGCGCGCATAAAGCGCCTGGCGGTGTTGCCCTGAGATTTGAGAAAATCGGTACGCGAGCCAATGCCGACATGCTGGTATTCGATGCCCTTGTCGACAAAATCCAGCAGCGCATTGAAACCCAGTTTTCGGCCGATGAAGGCGACATCCGACGTTAACACCGTGGCGTCAACGGCACCGCTCTTCAGCGCGACCACGCGCGCCTCCTGGCCGCCAGTCTGAACTATTTGAATATCGTTCTTTGGATTGAGCCCCAATTGTGTCGCGGCGAGCTTAACGACAAAGTCCGTGTTGCTGCCGAAGCGGCTAATGCCGACTTTTTTGCCCTTGAGTTGTTCCGCACGAGTAATGTTCTCCCGGGCCACGAAAACATAAGGCAAAAGGTTGTTGACGCCGCCGATCATTCTCAACTCGGCGCCTTTCAATTGGGCATAAACCAGGGGGGTTCCGCCGGCTAGTAGGAGATCAAGACTCTTGCCGATGAGCGCCTGCATCGAAAGGGAGCCGCCGGGGATGTAAATCAGTTCCAGATCAATCCCATGTTTTTTGAAAATCCCAACATCTCGGGCGAGATAGAACACGGCCTCGTCGGAGAACCCATTATGACCGACTTTGACCGAAGTCAATTGCGCCGGCGCGCCGCTCGCGATGACAAGCAGTGGTACGAAAAACGAGAGAAACGTGATTGAACGCGACCGCATCATTCACCCTCCTCTAAGTTTACGGTTCTAGATCGATGCCGCTGGTAGCCCCGCTCACATTTATCATCTAATCCCGTATGTCCTGTAAAAACCAGCCGGTGGAAATCTCCTGGCCCAAGCCGCGCCGTTTGGCCTCGCGGACGACGTAACCGGCGGTGGACGCGAATTGTAAACCCTGCGTGCCGCTATTGGCAAAGAAGGTTATCTGACTTGGGCTAGTGCGGCCCTCCAGCTTGCCCGACATCACGTCGGTCAGGAGCGGAAAGTCCTGGGAAAAGATATCGATCTTCGGATTGGCTATGCGTTTGATTTCTTCCGCATTGCCGGCGACCACCGCGGCCTCGGCGCCGATCCGTATCTGGCCCTCGTCCAGATGCTTCGTCGCCCGGCCCATCTTGATCACCAGATCGGATTTCTTGACGATTTCGGGATTCCATTCATTCGCCTTGACGCAGGTCAGGTGCATGCCCGGCTCTATTAGCCCTGGATCGTTGACGACGACTTGAATGGAATCGGTGCAGGTGGCGACGATGTCACAGCCGCGCACGGCGTCTTCCGTTCGCTCCACCGGCACAACTTTGATTCCGAGCTCTTGGCTCATCTCATTGGCATAGGTTTCCCGGTTTTTCCTGGTCGGGCTATAGATTCGTACTTCGCGAATCTTTCTTACTTCGTTGAACGCGAGCAGATAAGTGCGCGCCATGCCGCCGGCGCCGAAAATGCCGATGACCTCGGAATTTTCGCGCGATAAGTACTTCGCGCCCAGCCCTGCGCAGCCGCCGACACGCATGTGCTGAATTATGCCGTCGTTGATAATGGCGAGGGGTTCGCCGTTCCGCGTGGAGAAAACCATTATAATCCCGCAAAAGGTGCCGGGCTCGATGCAATATTTTTCGACCGTCTTGCCTTCCGGCCATTCGAGCATGTCCGACTTCATACGAATGGCGAAGGTTTCGAAGCTGCGCGATGCGCCTTCCATGGTGCCCCAACGGTACATCAGTTTGGGATCGTCGTTGGGAACGAACAAATCGTAACGGCCGCGGTAGGCGGCGCGCTCGTTGATGAGATCACGATAGCCCGTTTCGAGAGCTTGGATGCAGCCTTTCATGTCGAGGATTTTTTTGACGGTTTGGTTGTTGATCAGTAGCATAGGGCTCCCGGAAGAGTTCAAAGGCTCAAGGTGACGCGCCCGTAGCGCTCGATTCAACGTTCAATGTTTAAGGTTCAAGGTGGAACGGGGACATTGAACTTTGAACGTTTGAACCTTGAATCGCCGGCGTGAAGCGCCGGCTTTAGCTGTCGAGCTCCGGTTTCGGCAGGGCGACGACGGGTACGCCGTCCTCCGCCAACTCCTGGGCTTCTTGTAAGGTGGCGGTGCCGTGGATCGGCCGTTCTTCCGCTTTGCCTTTGTGAATCTGCCGCGCTTCCTCGGCGAAGCGCGGGCCCACGTCCTCGAAGTTTTCTTTGACGTAGTGGTGCACCCGGATCAACATCTCGTTGAATTCAGCGGGTGACAACTGCACGGCCGGCGCGGCGGCCTGCGCCTGTGGCCGCTCTTTTTTGGGCGGCGCCGGCTCCTCTTTTTTCAAGTGCACGGCGCAGGCGTGAGGCATTTTTTCGACTTTCTTGCTACCACAGGTGGGGCAGGAGAGGAGTTTTTTCTCGGCTTGTTTCTGAAACTCCTCAAAGCTGGGAAACCAGCCTTCAAAACTATGTTGCTTGTGACAAATCAGATTGTAAATGACCATAAAATACCCGATGGTGAGTTAATGATTAAGGCCCGTGCCGGGACTTGTCAAGTCCCTGGTCCGTCGATAAGGGGCGCTTGCTTCGTTGTCGCTTCGGGCTCGCATCCTCACGTACTGCCGATGTACGCTCCGGCGCGAGCCCTCGTTCCGCCTCGCACCCATCGCCTTCTCGACGGCCAGGTTAATCAAAGCGTTACAAGCTTACGCACGAAATATGGCAATCCTGTGAGTACAATCATTTTACGTTGAGACCAGTCCAGAGAACTTTTTCCGTTGTCCCGGAAGTTTGATGACGCGCGTACTCGTGATAAGATCAGCGCGCAATGGCGGAAGACTTAGGAATTAGAATCGTACGCAAGATCGCGGCGGTGCCGCGCGACAGCTGGGATGAGCTCGTCCGCGACTGCTCGCCGTTTCTGCGCTGGGATTGGCTTGACAGTTTTGAGCAGACCGGGTGCGTCAGCGAAGAAACCGGTTGGCTGCCGCATCATCTGGTGGTTGAGCGGGGTAAGACCATTATCGCTGCCTGTCCCATGTACTTGAAGCTCCATAGCATGGGGGAATTCGTTTTCGATTGGGAATGGGCCGATGCGGCCCAGCGCGCCGGCATTCAGTACTACCCCAAAATGTTGGTCGGCGTGCCCTTTACTCCGGTTACCGGACAAAGGTTTTTAACGGCAGCGGGTGAGGATCGGCGCCGTCTGGTTCAGGTCATGGGACGAGCCCTGGGCAAAATCGCCGCCGACAACAAAATCTCCTCGGTGCACGTGAATTTCTGCGTGGCGGACGAGCGCGAAGCCTTGGAAGAAGTAGGATTCGTCCCTCGATCGGGAATTCAATACCACTGGCAGAACCGCAATTTCAGTTCCTTCGACGACTACCTTGGCAGCTTTCGCAGCGAGCGGCGCAACAAAGTCAAGCGCGAGCGGCGCGAAATGGCGCAACGGGGGATCACGATTCGCGCCTTTGAAGGACCGGAATTGACTCCGAGCCATCTACGAACGATGTTCCGCCTGTATAAAGGTCATGTGGACCGGCACTATTACGGTCGCCAATATCTCACCGCACAGTTTTTCGACGAGATCCAGCGCCGGTTCACCGAAAATACTTGCCTCATGCTGGCGCAGCGAGACGGTAAAGTCATCGCCGGCACGTTCAATATTCGCGATAGCGTCGCCATGTACGGGCGCTACTGGGGCGCCTTCGAAGAGGTTCCCTTCCTTCATTTCAACGTCTGCTATTACTCTGCCATCGAACATTCCATTCACAAGGGGCTCAAGCGCTTTGAGGCCGGTGCCGGAGGCAGCTTCAAGCAGTTGCGCGGTCTCGATCCGGAACACACCACGAGCGTTCACTTCATCGTCAACGGCGGCTTTCGCCGCGCGGTGGAGCGCTTTTTGACGCAGGAACGCGAAATGATCCGGCACAAACGCGAGCTGTTGCTCGATCAGAGCCAGCTCAAGCGCGAACCCCGCGAGCCGTAGGTCCGGCGAATCGCGGCTTTTCTTGACAGACCGGGTTCTTTCCATTAACGTCGGCGCGGAGTGTAGCCGTGAAGTTTTCTTGGAAAAACGCCGCCGAGCCGATCGTCTTTTTTCTCGCCCTGTTGGTGCTCTGGGAAATTCTCGTTGAAGTCATCAAGGTGCCGGCCTTCATCCTGCCGCCGCCGCGGGATCTCTTGACGTCATTCATGAAAAAACTGCCGATTCTCGGCAACCACGCGGTGATCACTTTTATCGAAGCGTTCGGCGGGTTTGCTTTGTCGCTGGTGCTCGGGGTCGGTTTCGCCATTGCGGTGGTTTACTCGCGTCATATGCAAAATACGATCTATCCATTGATCGTCATTCTCTATGCCATGCCCAAAAGCGCCTTCGCGCCGCTGATGGTGATCTGGGTCGGTTACGGTCTATTTTCCAAGATTGCGATTGCTTTTCTCGTCGCGTTTTTTCCCATCGTCGTCAACACCGTTGTCGGTCTCAAGGAAGTCGAGCCCGAGCTATTGGATTTAGCGCGCGTTAACCGAGGCTCGGCGTTCGATGTCTTTAAGAAGATTCGCCTGCCCAACTCGCTGCCGTACATGTTTGCGGGTATCAAGGTTGCCATCGTGCTGTCCGTCACCGGCGCCATCGTCGCGGAATTCGTCGCGGCCAATGAGGGACTCGGTTATCTGGTTTTGCAAGCCAACTACAGTTTGGACACGGCGTTCGCGCTGGTGATCCTGCTCATTTTGGCCGTGTTGTCGTTGGGACTCTTCTGGCTGGCGGAGATTTGTCAGAGAAAGTTAGCCCCCTGGAGTGCGGCGGTCCGGGAAGTCGAGGGTTCGTTTTAAAGAAAAGCGGAGGAGTTGATGAAATTACGGCGAAGCCAATTTTTGCTTATTGCTCGGGCGTTCACGTTGGCCGCGGTTATGGCAATACCCGGGTTTCCCGGTGTCATCACTTTGAACGCCGCCGAGCCGACGGCAGTCACCATTCGTCAGGATTTCATCATTGGCGGCAAACATGCGCCTTGGTTCGTGGCGCTGGAGAAAGGTTTCTACGCCAAGCGCGGTTTGGCGGCGACGATTCAAGCCGGCTCGGGCTCGGCGGATACCGTGCGCGCCATTGCCGCGGGAAGCGCCAATTTCGGTTTCGCCGATATGTCGACCGCGATCGTCGCCCGCTCGCGCGGGACGCCGGTGGTAACGGTGGCCCAACTGGGTTACGTGCCGACGACGATTATGTGGCGCGAGGACACAAACATAAAGAATTTAAAGGATCTGGAAGGCAAATCGTGGGCTATCAGTCCGGGGCAAGCCCAGTGGTTTTTAATGCCCGCCTACTGCCGCATCAACAAAATAAATTTCAAGGCGATCAAGATTCAGGAAACCGCCGCGCCGCTCCAACCGGCGGCGCTGGTCGCTCGCCGGGCCGATTTTATCGTGATGTATCGCGCCTCCAATGATGAAGTGGCCGAGCTGGCCGCGGCGAAACAAGGGATGAAGCTCCATCGAATCTGGATGAAAGACACCGGGCTGGATATCTATGGTAGCGGCCTAATCGCAAAAGACGACGACATCAAACGTCGTCCCGATCTGGTACAGGCTTATGTCGAGGCAACGATGGAAGGGCTGCGCTATACCCGGGACCATCAGGAAGAGTCCTTACAAATTCTGCTCAAACACAAGCCGGAATTGGACCAGGCCCTGACGACCCTCCAGCTCAAAAACGCGCTCACCGAAGTTATGCTGCCGCCGGAATCGGTGCAATCGGGTCTGGGATTCATGAAGCCGGACATCATGGAAAAAACAGTCCGGGTCGTCAACGAGTTCTTCGACGTAGCCCGGAAGGTTACGGCGAAGGAAGTATATACCAACCAATTTATCAAGCGATGACTTATCAAAGGCCGTAAGCCCTCGCCGTGCCGCCGCTGATCACCATCGAAGAAGTCTCGCGCGTCTTTACCAGCGGCACTCGGTTGGTGACGGCGCTGGAAAACGTTTCTTTTGAGATTCAAGCCGGAAATTTTGTTTCGATCGTCGGACCGAGCGGCTGCGGCAAGAGCACGTTACTGAAAATCATTTCCGGACTCTTGCCGCCTTCGTCAGGTCGGGTCTCAGTTAGCGGCCGGCGGGTCGAGCGGCCTTTGGAAAACGTCGGCATGGTGTTTCAAGCGCCCGTGCTGCTCAAGTGGCGCTCGGTGCTCGGCAACGTGCTTCTGCCCGTGGAGTTCGCCAAGCTCGACGTTGCGGGCTACGCCGACAAGGCGCGTGGTTTGATCAAGCTCGTCGGTTTAGAGGGGTTCGAAGAGATGTATCCGCACGAGCTTTCCGGCGGCATGCAGCAACGCGCTTCTCTTTGCCGTGCTCTGGTGACGGATCCGCAACTTTTGCTAATGGACGAGCCCTTCGGCGCATTGGATGCCATGACGCGCGATGAGCTCGACATGGAACTGCTGCGGATCTGGGAAGAGCGCAAGAAAACCGTGCTGTTTGTCACGCACAGCATTCAAGAAGCGGTATTTCTTTCCGATCAGGTCTTCGTCATGTCGGCACGACCGGGCAGGCTGTTGGAGAGGATTCATATCGAGCTGCCGCGACCCAGAACCATGGAAATGATGAGCACGGTAAAATTCGGCGAGCACACGCTTAAAATCCGCGCGCTGTTTGCCGCGGCCGGCGGTGCGGCGGGCCCGGGTGTCGGCTCTACGATGTGAAATTCGCCAATTTCTACGTTATGCTTCGGCGAGAATTGCCCATGGCGTTACGCCTCTAATCACCCGGAATTATCCCGGCAAGAACACAACCAGAAAATAACCAATGACGACCACCCATGGCCTCACGTACGCCAAAGCCGGTGTCAGCATTGAAGCCGGCGAAGAGCTGGTGCGCCGTATCCGTCCCATTGCCCGGAAAACCATCGTTCCCGGTGTTTTGGCGGGTGTGGGCGGGTTCAGCGCTTTGTTCGAACTCGCAGGCCGCGGCTATCGCGAGCCGGTTTTGGTATCGTCCACCGATGGTGTCGGCACCAAGCTCAAGATTGCTTTCATGACCGGAATCCATGATACGGTGGGTATCGATCTCGTCGCCATGAGCGTTAACGACATTCTCACCCAGGGCGCCGAGCCGCTGTTTTTCCTCGACTATTTCGTGTGTGGCAAGCTCGACGTAAAAATCGCCGAGGCGGTTGTCCGCGGCATCGCCGACGGATGCCGCCGTGCGGGCTGTGTTTTAATCGGCGGCGAGACCGCCGAGCATCCGGGGGATTTTCCCAAGGGCGAATATGATCTGGCCGGCTTCGTCGTCGGCGTTTTAGAAAAAAAAAAGATGATCGATCCGAGTGCCGTCGTGCCCGGCGATATACTGATCGGCCTGCCGTCGAGCGGTCTCCATAGCAACGGCTATTCGCTGGCACGCAGGGTTTTACTCGATATCGGCGGCATGAAATTGGGCAGGCGCGTGCAAGCGCTAGGCAGAAGCTTGGGCGAGGAATTGCTCGAGCCGACGCGAATCTACGCCAACGTCATGCGCAAGCTGTTGGTTCGTTTTCCGATCAAAGGAGCGGCGCACATCACCGGCGGCGGCATCACCGGTAATCTGCCGCGGGTATTGCCGCGGGACGCGCGGGCTTATATCGAACGGCGCAGCTGGCCGGTGTCGCCGATTTTCCCCTTGATTCAAAAAACCGGACGGATATCCGAAGCCGAGATGGACCGGACATTTAATAATGGGCTGGGGATGATTCTTGTGGTTGCGAAAAAACAGGCCGATAACATCATTGGAGCGCTTAGAGGAATGGGCGAACGATGTTTCGTGATCGGTGAGATTCGCAAAGGAGCGCGGAGCGCCGTTATTTCGTAACGGCGCTGCTAAGAATTCCTCCGTTCGCCCATCGAGAGCCGGGGCGATGAACGGAGGAGTGATTAAGTCATTGGAGATTTTTGGATCTGCCGGGTATTGTCGAGCCATGACATTCTCGAAGCGCGGGAATTACATTTTCATGGAAATGCCAGGTTTTGTCCTATGACACAGCCCCTTCCGATTGGCGTGCTGATTTCCGGTGGCGGCACCAACCTTCAGGCCATCATCGATGCGATCGAAGCGAGGCGCCTGGACGCGGTTATCAAGGTGGTGCTCAGCAACAGGGCGGATGCTTATGGGCTTGCACGCGCGCAGAACCACGGCATTGCGACGGCAATCCTCGATCATAAGAAATATCCCAGCCGCGAGGACTACGACCGAGCTGCCGTCGATTTGCTGCGCGCGCATGGCGTCGAATTGGTGGTCCTGGCCGGCTTCATGCGCCTGCTCTCGCCGGTATTCGTCAAGGCCTACTCCAACCGCATCATGAACATTCATCCGGCGCTCTTGCCGTCGTTCCCCGGCCTTCATGTGCAAAGGAAAGCTCTGGAGCACGGTGTGCGCTTTTCCGGCTGCACGGTGCATTTCGTCAACGAAGAATGCGACGAAGGGCCGATCATCATTCAGGCGGTCGTGCCGGTGTTCGCCGATGATACAGAGGAGACTCTGGCAGCGCGCATTCTAAAAGAGGAACACCGCATCTATCCCCGCGCGATCCAGCTTTACGCAGAAGGCAGGCTGCGCGTCGACGGCCGCAGGGTGATTGTCAGCGGCGGCGCGAAGGACGAGGGCTTGGTTCTAATCCAACCTCCGTTGGCAGAATGAAAAAGGCCAAGCCCGCCATCGTATTACTGATCAAGCTCCTCGTCAGCGGCGGGCTGATCGGCTACTTTCTCACTCGTATCCATATCGAGCGCTTCTTCGATACTCTGGTGTCGGCAAACTTGTCTATGATCGCTTTGGCGCTGGTTGTTTATTTGCTCGCCCAAGCGATGAGTGCTGTTAGATGGATGGTTCTGGTCCGTCCGTTGGGAATCCGAACGCCTTTTAAAGACATGGCCAGCTATTATCTGATCGGCATGTTTTTTAATCTGTTCGCGCCTGGTACGGTCGGTGGCGACGTCAGCCGTGTGTATTATTTGGTCAAAGACCAGGAACGATACGATCAGGGCCGGATGGTACCCACGGTGAGCGCTGCGATGTCCGTTCTTATGGATCGGGCGATCGGTATGGTTGTACTGGTTTGGATCGGCGCGGCTGGGCTGGTTTTCTATCCCGGCTACCCGGTTCCTCCGGCGATCCGATCGTTGACTTTACTACTTGCCCTTGGTTTCGCGGCTTGCGCCGTCCTTATTCCCGTGCTGCAGCGCGTGCTGCCGGATGATGGACATTCGATCGTCGTCAAATTGCGACTGGTCTTACGCAGCTACGGAACGCATTGGAGCGCGATCGTCCAGGGCATCGCGCTTTCCGTGGGTGTTCATTTGATCCAGGCATGGATGCATCTTGTGATGGGGCGCGCATTGAATCTAGCGATTCCCTTTTCGTTTTGTCTCATAGTTTATCCATTGGTCGGAACATTTGCTGCGATTCCTATAAGCCTGAATGGCCTAGGACTGCGCGAAGGGGGGTATATTTTCTTGCTGGGGCTCATCGGGATTACCACCGAAAACGGTATCGCTTTCGGATTGCTGCTATTTATGATCGTGGCATTGGACAGTTTAATTGGGGGAATCGTTTTCTTGATCAAAAGACTTCCGAATCCTGCCGCCATCGCTGCCGAGGACAAGCTCTAAGTCAGGTAATTGATAAACAGCGTCGCCAAGCCGAGAAACGACAGAAAGCCGAAGGCGTCGGTTAAGCAGGTGACGACGATGCCGGAGCCGAGCGCTGGATCGAACTTCAGCGTTTGCAGGAGCAGCGGAATCACCGCGCCCGAAAGTCCCGCGACCAGACCGAGATTGATAATCATCGCGCAGGCGAGTACCAGACCCAGGAACGGATTGCCTTTCCATATGAACGCCGCCACGGCGATCACCACACCGGCGGCCAGCGCCAGGCAAATATTGACCGAGACCTGTTTGACGACGGCCCGCCATGCCGATGCGAACTCAAGCTCGCCCAGGGCGATGGCTCGGATAATGACCGTTGCCGTCTGGGTCGCGCCGTTGCCGCCGACGCCGGCGACCACCGGCATGAAAGTCACCAGCGCGATGACCTCGTGGAGCGTGCCTTCGAAAAAACCGACCACGGAAGCAGCCAGAGTCGCGGTCAGTAAGTTGACGATGGTCCACGGCAAGCGCATTCGCACGGAACGCGCCACGGGCGTAAACACCCGGTCCTCTTCGGCGAGCCCGGCCATCTTGTACATGTCCTCGGTGCTCTCTTCATTGATAATATCGATGACATCATCGACAGTAATGATGCCTTCGAGGTGACCGCCTTCATCGACGATGGGCAGGGCGAGAAGCTCGTATTTCGCAACCAGTCGCGCGGCTTCTTCCTGGTCCATGAAGACGTCCGCCCGGATCGGGTCAGCGATCATCATCTCGCTCAGTTTGCGATCCCGCGGCGCGATGACGAGATTGCGGATCGGCACGACGCCTATCAGTTTGTTGGCGTCATCGACTACATAGAGATAGAAGAACGTTTCGAGCTCGCCCCGTTCGCGAATTTTGTCGATGGCTCCCTGGGCGGTGGTGGAAGGGGACAGCGCCAGGAAATCGGTGTTCATGATCCTGCCGACGGTGCCTTCCGGGTAGTTAATGAGCTCGCGGACCTCGTCACGCCGCTCGGGATCAAGCAGCGACATAACGGCTTCGCGCCGTTGTTCCGGCAAACTGTCGATGAAAGTCACGGCATCGTCTGGGTCGGCGCGCACGATCAATCGCGCCACGTGCTCATCGTCGATCAGGGCCAAGATATCGGGCAACAGTTCAGGGGGAAGTTCCTTCAAGGTTTTCTCTGCGCGGCGCGCCGAAAACAGTATCTCGAAGAGTTTTCGCGCCTCGGCGGGCTCAATCTCCTTGAAGAGCAGAGCGATGTCCGCGGCATGGCTCTTACCGATGAATCTGAGCACGCGGTCCGGAGTGGCGGTGCGCAGCATCTCGCGTACGGTATCGTAATCGATGGGCGAGGCTTTCATGACAATTTTGCGTTGCCTGGCGCTGTGTCTTCTTAACCACTGAACCGTGGTTTTGCAAATGTTTTGGCGCCTGGTAACGCCCACTTAAACCGGGCAGCGAAATTTGCTATCGTTTTCGCCAGCCTGTATTAACCCGAGGCGCGCATGAAATTAACTGCAACGCGATTCTTGCTAGTGGTAATCTTCGGCGTGACCGCCGCAGCATCCGACCTTCCTCTTTATTCGTCAAGCATCGGAGTGCCACGGGCCATTGCGGCCAATCTCACCGCTCTGGAAAGTCGGCCGCCTTCTTTCTCCGCCATCGCCAAACGGACAATGCCGGTGGTGGTCAATATTTTCACCACCTCGCAAAGGGCCGCCCGCGGGGGTTCGAGCGACCCCATCGATGATTTTTTCGGTCGCTTCTTCGGCGAAACGAATTCCCGGGAAAACAGCGGGCGCAGCCTTGGCTCAGGTATCCTCATCAGCAAGGACGGCGAGGTGCTGACCAGCTATCATGTCGTGCGCTACGCCGACATCATCAAAGTCCGGTTGTCCGATCACACCGAATATGAAGCGCGTCTAATAGGCAAAGACGTAAAAACCGATCTCGCGCTCATTAAGATCAGAAGATCCGGCGGCGCGTTGCCCTTCGCGCGACTGGGAAGTTCAAGCCAACTGGATGTCGGCGATTGGGTTATGGCCATCGGTAATCCTTTTGGCCTGGAGCATACAGTCACAGCGGGCATCGTCAGCGCCAAAGGGCGAGTCATCGGCGCGGGTCCCTATGACAGTTTCATTCAGACCGACGCCTCCATCAACCCCGGCAACAGCGGCGGCCCGCTGATCAACGCCGTCGGCGAAGTCGTGGCCGTTAATAGCGCTATATTCAGCCAGAGTGGCGGCGGCAACATAGGCATCGGCTTCGCGATTCCCATCGACGTGGCGAAGAAAGTCGCCGAACAATTGCGCAAAAACGGCCGGGTGGTTCGCGGCTGGCTCGGTATCCGCGCCCAGGATGTCTCGCCGCAACTTGCGGCGTCTTTGGCAGTGGCGCGGCCCGGTGGGGATATGGCTCAGGTCACCGAAGTATCCGAGGGGAGCCCGGCCGCGGACGCTGGTGTGAAGCAGGGCGATTTGATCGTCGAATACAACGGCAAACCTGTGCCGAAGAGTTCTGATTTCGCCGCGGTGATCGCGGACACAGCGCCGGGGCAGAAAGCAATTTTTAAGATCGTCCGCGACAAGAAAGAGATGACGATTTCGGTAAAGATCGGCGAGATGGCGGAGGAGAGCGACGCTGCACTGACGGCCGAGGCCAGGGACCCTGAGATTGGCATCAAAGTGCAGCGAATTACGCCGGAGGCGGCGCGTCGCCTGGGTCTGAACTCCACCAAAGGGGTATTGGTTTTGGAAGTTCAGCCGGGAAGTCCCGCGGACTCCATTGGCCTGGAGCCGGCCGACGTGATCCGCGAAGTCAACCAGCGCCCGGTCAATAACGTCGCCGACTTCGAACGAGCCATGCGTCAGGGTCGGCGCGGCGAGCGTATGCTGCTGCTTGTACAACGGGGCGATAACGCGGTATTCTTTGCCTTGAAACGTAAGGGCTAGCAGGTTATTGCAAACTGCGTCCAGGCTGCTCAAAAGATCTCAGAGGCGAGGCGCGCGATAAATCGACGAGCGCAGGCGTACTAAGGGCGTACGTTGGAGCGAGGCGATTGAGCGCAACGAAGCCTGTGAGGCTTTTTCAGCGGCCTGGGAGGAGGATTCATGTTTGGACTCGGAATGCAGGAACTCTTAATTATTCTCGCCATCGCTCTCGTCGTCTTCGGCCCGAGCAAGCTGCCGCAGATCGGCGCCGGTTTAGGTAAAGCGATCCGCGACTTTAAGAAGGGTGTGAGCAGCAACGAAGATAATGAAGAAGCGGAAAAAGACATAAAAAAACCGACAGGCAAAGACCTGCCCAACTAGCTTTGTCGAGCGCGCTACTTTCGCACCGATGGACCCCTCTATGCTGGACCACGCTTGCACTTTAGACGCCTACAATCGCCAGCAGGCGCTTCAAGAGGCGCGTCGTTACTCTGCCTTTTTAATCCATCTATTCAAAGATCATCAGTTTTTCAGCCCTGTAAAGTTCTATTCCTGAGCGTGCCATGCATAATCGCTTCGGGCCACATGCTTATCGAATCACTTTATCCGCTCTCGCGAGCACGTTCGGCGGAATCGTCAGGCCGATCTGTTTGGCGGTCTTGAGATTAACAACGAATTCAAACTGCGTCGGCTGCTCGACGGGCAAGTCGCCTGGCTTTGCGCCTTTGAGAATCCTGTCCACGTAGAAAGCAGCGCGCCGGTAGAGATCCGGAAAACTAGTGGCGTACGCCATAAGACCACCCACCGGTACCCAGTCTTGTTCGGTGTAAGTCGCCGGACGTCTGTATTTAGCTGACAAATTCACGATAAGCGAGCGGTGTGCGTTGAGCAGACCGCCCGAGACAATCATGAAAGCGTTCGCCCCGCTTTTAACCGAAGTCCGAAATCCCCTTTCGATTTCATCCTGGGCGTGTAATTCGACGGATTGGAATTGCAACTTTAAGGCGCGCGACACTTCCCGTGCGTCTTTGAGGTAAAGGGCATTGCCGCGGTTGCGCGGATCCCAAAAGACCGCCACGTGAGAGATTTTTGGAAACGCTTCCTGGAGCAACTCCAGTCGTTTTCCGTGCAGCGCGGGAGAGAGGGAAGACAAACCTGTAATGTTCCCTCCAGGGCGCGCTAGACTTGCGGCGAAGCCTTCTTCAACCGGGTCGCCCGCGTTGCCCATAACAATCGGAATCGTCGCGCTCGCTTGCATGGATGCTCTGATCGCAACGTTGCCACCGGCGACAATGATATCGACTTTGCGGCGCACGAGATCGGCGGCCAAAGACGGGATCTGATGGACATTGCCATCGCCGAATCGGTCTTCAAAAAAAATATTTTTCCCCTCAATATAGCCAAACTTCTCTAACCCCCGCCGAAGAGCCTCGTGGCGAGAACGATAGGCGGGATCGTTTGATGAACCTCCAGTAAGGATACCAATCCGCGGCGTTTTCTGCGGCTGCGCCTCGGCGGGAAGGATCAGAGCGAGAATAACCACGATGAGTGAATCGCGAAAGATCTTTATTATCATTCATTCCTCTGCAAATCGAACCGCGATTCAACCCGGATTCCGCAGTTGCGCTCGACAGGAAGCGCGAGGCGCAACCCTTCCGTAGCAAAGTCTCAGCCGAAGGCTGATCCTCCTGTGGCGGAGATGCCGTCTGCCTCTAAGCAGACGTCGAGCAGCGGCGCTTCGACGGAGCGTTAAAGCTCGTAACAACGAACTTTGAAATTTTACCGTTGGACGCCTTCGCTACTCCAGGGTTCCACCTCGCTTGCCGTCTCACCAGTCTAACTGCGGAATCCGGGTTGAGCGGACGCGAGCAGCAATCGGGATCACAACAGACGCCATGTATAAAGAAAATACAATTTGAAATTCGAAAGCGTCCCCGCGGACAGAACAATTTCAAATCACAGAATCAGGAGATTCCAAACAAACCCATTTCGGAATTTGCACTTCGAATTGTCGGATTTTGCGTCGCATCAATGGTGCGAAGCTCAAAGCTCACGCACCAGAGGGTGGCCGTTGCGCGTCTTGGTGCCGACCAATACCGTGTAAAGAGAGGATTTTGAGATCTTGTAGATGCGTTCGACGGTCAAATTGGTGTTTTCGATGAAAGGCTTCAATTTGAGATCCGTACGCCAGCCCAACCAGCGGGTGAGCGGGTCCAGTGAGCGTGTTACCGCTCCAAGTACGGGGACATCGCTGGTGAAGTGATTCACGATGACGATTTTGCCGCCGGGCTTACAGACGCGTTGAGCCTCGTTGATCATCGCCACCGGATCTGGGACCACCGTGACGACGTGAAACGCCATCACGAAATCGAACGAGTTGTCAGGAAAATTCAAGGCCAAAGCGTTCATCTCCAGGACCTTGATGTGAGTCCAGCCGTTTTCGGCGATTTTTTGCCGGGCCCGGGTTAGCATGTCGGGCGCCAGATCGATGCCTGTCACATGGCAATGAGTAGGATAGGCGGGAAAGGAAGTGCCGGTGCCGGCGCCGACTTCGAGGACCTTGGCGCCGCGCGGAATGCGCAAGTCTTCGATGACGCGCTCGAGGCGAGAGTAAAAAATCTTGCCGAAAACTCTGTCGTAGAGCGGAGCAAATTCGGCGTAGAGCTTGCTTTCGTGTGCCTCAATTTCACCCATGGACCTCACCCCCCGCGTAAAGAGCTGCTTCAGGCATCACGAATATCCCGGCTTTGCTTTCGGTAAAACACCGAGATATCTCTTTTGCGAAATCTCCACTGTTTGCCTTTTTTGAAGGCGGGCAAAATATTTTTACGGGCAAACTCGTTCACCGTGTCCGGGCTCATGTCCAGAATCACGGCGACCTGTTTGCTGTTCAACAACTCCTCTTCTCGTTCCAACATGGTTTCCCTCGAAGGATGAAACTTCCTCGCCAGCAGGCAAAAAGTTTTTTCCTTCTAACAAGTTCGCTTCGGACTGTCAAGGAAATTGACTGAAAAAATATCCGCGCGGGAAATGACGCGGCGGGAGAGGGTCATTAGCCCTTCCCGGCCCCTTGCGCGGCACATTGAGTTTGTTTAGCATAATCTTCGTCTAGTTGTAAGACTACTCTCCCCAAGCCGGGTGATGGCAAGTCGAGACTCGCAACCTTTCCATGAGAAAGACCCTCAAGCTTGCCGCTTTCCTCAGCGCCGCGATTGTGCTTTTTTTCGTGATCGTAAGCCTGGCTTTTTTCCATCTGTTGCAAACCGGCGAGTTTCGCCGTTACCTGATCAGTGAGATCGAGCAAAAGACCGAGTTGAGACTTCAGCTCGGCGATGCCGAGCTCGAGATCGGACCGATTCTCGGCATTTCTTTCAGCCACGTGGCGGTGGCGGAATCCGATCTCGTGTCTCCAGCCCTCAGCGCGGAACGGGTCACGGCGAGGGTAGCCCTTTGGCCGCTCCTCAACCGTCGGCTGGTATTCTATGAAGTGCGCGTTAGAAAACCCGCCGCCCGCGTGACGCGAGACAAAGAAGGCAAGATACCTCTGCTCGAGCGGCTGCTCAATTTGCCGTTCTTAAAACAAGGTAACGGCCAATTTACATTTGACTTGCGCACTGTGAACATCGCCGATGGCGAGATTGAATTCACTGACCATTTCTCCGAAACGGCGCCTGTTACCACGAGCCTTCACGAGGTTGCTCTCGTGCTCGAGCGCGTGCGCGGGCAAGCGCTGCGCGAGTTTCTGTCAACCTGGGCAGGCCTGCGGCCGAAACAACCGCAAGGCGCAGCGCTCAAGTTTAAGATCGCGGCCGGCGTCGAGCGGAGCGACCAAAAGGCGAGAATCGCCGCGCAAGGGAAACTGGTTTTTCCCGCGGAGAAACTAGACCTCGCGGATGCATGGTACGATGTCGATGCGCGTGTTGACGGAATGCCGGCCGCCATGGCGCAGATCTACGGCGGGAAGCTCTTGACCGTGAAATCTCTTGTCGGCTCCCTGGGTTCGCAACTGCGTTTCGAGGGCAATTTGAATCAGCGTTTGCGTGTGAGCGGCAAAATCGAATTTGCGCGGCTGTCGGTGGAGGCGCCGGAACTGTTCGCGGCGCCGTTGGTTGCCGGCGACGGCCAACTGCGGCTCGACTTCCAATGGCGGCCGGGGCAGTGGGATGTTTCCCGGCTGGATTATCTCTCTAAAGATCTCGCTCTGGGGGTGAAAGGCCAGGCGCGGCGGGTGAGGGATGCCAACACGCACCTTCGCTTGGATTTTAGCGCCAGACCGCTATCCGCAGCCGTGCTCAAGAAATATTTCCCCGCGCGATGGTTTGCTTCATCCTCAATCGATCAGCTCATAAGTGCCGTTGGCGAGGGAGAATTGCATCTTTACAAAGCCGGCGTAAATGCCACGGTCGCGGAAATCCGCGGGCTGCTACAATCAGGGTTCGACGAACGGCTCTGGTTCGACGCCGAAGTTCGAAATGCCAGGGCAAATTTTCCCGGGGAGTATCTGCCCCTGCGTGCCGTTGACGGCAGGGTTGCTCTGGAAAAGGGCCGGTTCGCGTTCAGCAACTGGCACGGCATCTACGGCCGAAGCACGCTCATGGATCTCGATGGCGACTACGAGTACTCGCCAAAGGCACCCGGCGCCCTAAACCTGCGCGCGCGGGGTGAAGCGGATTTGGGTGAACTGCGCGAGCAGGCACAGCGGGGTGTCTTGCCCGCGGAATTTTCCAAAGCTTTATTGTCGGTAAAGACCCTGGAAGGAAAGGGCAAGTTCGATATGTCGCTCATCCGGTCGGCCGACGGCGCGGCGCACGCAGACGGTAAACTGGCGCTCGAGGGCGCGCGGCTGCAATGGGACAAATTTTCGCTGACGGAAATCAATGGCGAGCTTGCGTTGACGCCTACGGAGATCAAGACGGATAAAATACGCGCGTTGATTTCCGGATCGCCGGTGCAGGCGCGCCTGGCTCTTAAAAACTACGCCGCCGACGACGGCGCGTTCGATCTAGCGGTGGACTCACCCGGCGTCAGAGCGGCAATCGTCAGCCGTTTGTTGCTTGATCGAGGGTCGATGCAGGATCCGGGCATCGTACGCGGTTCGGTTCGCTATCAGGGTTCATTCAAGGACAAAGAGGACCGCAGGTTTACCGGCAACCTGGAATTGTTCAACGTCCAACTGGAAACGTTGCCGTTGTTGCAACCCCTGCGCCAGCTTAACGGCAAGATTTCCATCGACGAGAGCGGCATCGATTTTCAAGACATGCAAGGATTGCTGGTCGGTTTTGCAGCGAGTGCCAGCGGGCGTTGGCGCTACGCGCAAGAACCGCAACTTATTTTCGACTTCGCGGCGCCCAGGTTGGATCTCTCCTATCTCATCACGCAGATCGACCCCGAGCAGACGGAGTTTTACGCCACTTTGCAAGCGGAAGGGCGCGTCACTCTCGGCCAGGGGCGGATCGGCAATTTTGAATTCACCGATTCGAAAAGCACCGTGATTCTGGACCGCCGCGTATGGAGTTTTCCGAATCTTACGATGCGCGCCGGAGGCGGCGCCGTGAGCGGTCCATTGACCATTGTCGATAAGCCCGATACGCTCGGCATCAGCGCTGCACCGACGGCGAAAAATGTCCCGATAGCAGTTTTCCTGCGCTGGTTTGATCACTCCACTTCTGAGATTACCGGCACAGTGAATGCTACGGGCAAATTCGACACCGTGGGCGATGGCAACGCCGAACGCAAGCGCAATCTCAACGGCGCTTTTAATTTGAAAATCGCCGACGGTACGATTCATCGTATGCGGATTCTCGTACAGCTATTGAATCTCCTGGATTTGTCGCGCTGGTTTACCTTGCAGTTGCCCGATCTCGGCAAACAAGGCATCCGTTTTCGTGCCATTACGGGCGATTTCAAAGTTGCAAGCGGAGTGTATTCTACCGAGAACTTGCTGGTGGACAGCGACGATTTGCGTGTGACGGGCGCCGGAAAAATCGACGTGCCGAAGGACGAAATCGATTTCGTCGTCGCCGTGCGGCCGTTCGCGGGCATCGACACGGCGATCACTCAAATTCCAGTGCTGGGCCGAGGCATAGCGGCGATTAAAAATTCCTTTCTGGTCGCGAGCTTCAACATCAAAGGTCCTATCGACGATCCGACCATCACGCCGGCGCCGTTGGGCACGCTTTCCGAAATGATTTGGGGAGTGCTGGGGATTCCCAAAAGTTTGATTTTCTTCGGCGGCGACACCAAGGATAGCCAAAAGGAAGCGCTGCCAGACCAACCACCCGCGTCAAGCCGATGATGTCGCAACTGTTGATCTATTCGCGTAAGGATTGCTGTCTCTGCGACGAGATGAAGGAAGTCGTTCGCCAGGTCGCAGACCGCGTGCCGCTGGCGCTGCAGGAAATCGACGTCGATAGCGCACCTGAAGCTCGCGAGCGATATGGGGAACAAATTCCGCTGCTGTTTATAGACGGCAGAAAAGCGTTTAAGTACCGCGTTACGGCGCGCCAGCTGGAAAGAAGGATTGCCTGGAAAGTTCCTTTCATGAAGACTTTAACGAGGAGGATATTCAAGCGCCCATGACTGCGGATGTTAAACGTGTTTTAGGAGGCATGGCCAATCAAATGTCCTTTGACGGCCTCAGAGCCGCGGGCTGAGTCGAACGGTCGAACCAGGAACTTGGCAGCGAGAAAGTAACTTGACGAATTTCCGAGAGAAAGCAGCGCAATTTAAAATTTTATGAGAGTCATGTGATGCCTACCAAATTCGCGCTTCAATACTTGCCTTCGGTGCTTTTGTTCCTTGTCGTCGCTGGTCTGCCGCCGCGGGCCAGCGCGGCCCAGTCGGTCAAGACAAAGCCTGCGCCCGCCAAAGAGCGGCCGGCAGTCTGGTTGCTGGCCGGGCGCGAAGGCGAATGCGCACCGCTTTCCCTGCTGGAGAAAAAAGGGAGCGAGTTCCGTGGCATCGAGAGCCCCGACCATCTGGCGCAGAAAATGCGCGCGGCTGGCCACAAAGTCGAGATCAAAGAGCATAATCTGGCCAGCCGGCCGGCAGTGGAAGTGCGGGTCCCCGAGCGCGGTCTTTACGTGATGTTCGTCAAAGCGGAGTTGTGCGCCAAGATGGAAGCGGCGGAGAGCGCCAAAAAATCCAAGGCAGAGGAACAGAAGCGGAAACCGTAGCCTGGATTATTGTAGAGCCGAACATGAATGATGTCGCGCCGTCTGCATGATTTTCGTTCAAGGTTCAATGCCTGCCCCGAGCTTGCCGAACGGGTTCAAAGTTCAACCCGGATTCCGCAGTTGCGCTCCACACGAAGCACGAGGCGGAACTCTTCCGGAGCAAAGTCTCAGCCGAAGGCTGATCCGCCTGTGGCGGAGATGCCGTCTGCCTCTAAGCAGACATCCAGCAGCGGTGCCTGGATGGAACGTTAAAGCTGGTGACAGCGAAGTGCGCAAGCGCGAAATGACTTTGAAATTTCAAGTGTTCCAGCTCGCTTCCAGGCTCTTCAGTTTAACTGCGGAATCCGGGTTCATCTTGGTGCCGTCTCGGCCGGTCGGACTGCCTCAGGATTTTCTTTCTGAGACGGATTGATGCGGGGGTGACTTCCACCAGTTCGTCGTCAGCGATCCAATCCAAGCCTTCTTCCAATCCCATTTCCCGGTGCGGCGAGATGATGATGTTCTCGTCGCGGCCGGCCGCGCGGATATTGGTCAATTTTTTCTCGCGGCAGATATTGACGTTAAGATCGACGTCGCGCGAGTACTCGCCGACCACCATGCCCTCGTAGACGCGCGCTCCGGGCGGAATGAAAATGACGCCCCGCTCTTGCAGGTGAAAGACCGCGTACGGAGTCGCGGTGCCCTCGCGGTCCGAGACCATGGCGCCGTTGCTGCGCCCTTGAATCGCGCCATGCCAGGGCGCCCAGCCGTCGAACAGGGTGTTCATGATCCCCGTGCCGCGCGTATCGGTCAAAAAGCGCGAGCGGAAGCCGATCAGACCCCGCGACGGCACGGTGAACTCCAGACGCACCCGACTCGAGCCGCCGTGGATCATCTTGGCCATTTTGCCCTTGCGCATCGCGAGCAGCTGAGACACGACGCCGATGAAATCTTCCGGGACATCGATCACCAGTAACTCAATGGGCTCATGAACCGCGCCATTGACGTTGCGGGTCACCACGGTGGGCTTGGAAACCATCATCTCATAGCCTTCGCGGCGCATGGTCTCGATGATGATCGCCAGCTGAAATTCGCCCCGCCCGGTTACCTGAAATGAATCCGGCTGCGCGGTATCGGCAATGCGCAGGCTGACGTTCTTTTTCTGCTCGTGGTAGAGCCGCTCGCGCAGCTTGCGGGAGGTCACGAATTCGCCCTCGCGCCCGGCCCATGGCGAGTTATTGGCGCTGAAAATCATCGCGATCGTCGGCTCGTCGATGCGCAGGGCGGGCAGCGGCTTGGGGTTGTCCCGGTCGGTGATGGTATCGCCGATCCCAATGTCTTCGATGCCGGCGACGGCCACAATGTCACCCGCCTCGGCGCCGGGAATCTCGACTCTCTTCAATCCCTGCCAGCCGTAGACTTGCGTGACTTTCACCGGGAGCACCGTGCCGTCGGCGCGGCAAAGCGTGTAATTTCCGGCGGCGATCTTGCCGTTTTTTAATCGACCCACCGCCAGCCGGCCGACGTAATCGTTGTAGTCGAGATTGTTGGCTTGAAATTGCGTCACTCCCTCGGAGTCCGCGATGGGCCCAGGCAGCGTATCGACGATCAAGTCAAAGAGAGGTTTCAAGTTTACACCCGGTTGCTTCAGATCCAGAGTGGCCGTGCCGGCGCGCGCATTGGTGTAAACGACGGGGAAATCGAGCTGCTCTTCGGTGGCATCGAGGTCAATAAACAGATCGTAAATTTCATCCAATACCGCCGTCACGCGCGCGTCGGGCCGGTCGATCTTGTTGATGCAGACGATCGGTGGGAGCTTGGCTTCCAGCGCCTTTTTCAGGACAAAGCGGGTCTGTGGCAGCGGGCCTTCGGAGGCGTCGACCAGCAGCATGACGCCGTCAACCATGGCCAGGGTGCGCTCCACCTCGCCGCCGAAATCGGCGTGTCCCGGCGTGTCGACGATGTTGATCTTAGCGTCGCCGTATCGAATCGTCGTGTTTTTGGCCATGATGGTTATGCCGCGCTCGCGTTCCAGATCCATGGAGTCCATCACGCGCTCGGCCACATGTTCGTGGGCGCGAAAGATACCGCTTTGATGGAGCATACCGTCCACCAAGGTGGTCTTGCCGTGATCGACGTGGGCGATGATGGCGATGTTGCGAAGGTCTTGCCTGCGGCTGGTTGGCGCTTGAGTCATTCCATAATATTCTGGACCATGGTGCCATTGTCAAGCACATGGCACAAATGACGTTCAAGGTTCGAAGTTCAATGTTCAACGTCACCGCCCCGCCTCGAAACTTAAACTTTGAGCGTCGAAACCGTTCGGCAAGCTCAGGGCGGGCCTTGAATGTGGACAGCGCGGTGCGTTGATCGAGATTTCGTTTGACGCCGCCGGGCATGTGAGTAGAATGGCCGCGAGACGAGTTTGGATGTAAAGTCAGACGAAAGGAGCAGCCACATGAGAACCGTGACTATGAACCGAGTCTTGCTTGCCTTTGCCATACTATCATTGATTTCCTCCGCGCCGGCGCGGGCCGCGGAAGTAGTCCGCGTAGCCTACCCCTCGATGAACGTTTCGGTTTTCTGCATTCTGATTGCGCAGCAGCAGGGCTACTTGAAAGAAGAGGGCCTCGACGTTCAGCTGCTGAACATCCGCGGTGAGATCGCTATTCGAACCGCGCTGGCCGGGGAAATCGACTACTTCACTAACGCCGGCAGCGCGCTGGCGGCGGCGGTGAGAGCGGTTCCGGTGAAGATCGTTACGGTTTTTCAAGACCGACCAACCTGGGACCTCATCGCCCAGCCTGGCATCAAGTCTATTCAGCAACTGCGGGGTGGTAACATCGGCGTCATGTCACCGGAAGGATCCCTTGCGGTGGTCGCCCGCGAGATGCTCAGAAAAAACGGTTTGGACCCTGGGAAAGATGTCAATCTTGTCACCATGGGTGGAGACGCCGTGCGCTTTCCAGCTTTGCAGACAAAATCCATTAGCGCCACGCTGTTCAACACGGGAATGAGTCTGCAGGCTCAGAAGGCGGGCTTCTCGAAGCTGGCGTCGTCCGCCGACTATGCCAACCTGATCGAGGGCGGGTTCGCCGCTAGCAATGAAAAGATCAAACAAAACCCGGAAAAGATTTTCCGGTTCATTCGGGCCAGCCTGAAAGGCATAAGGTTCTTTGCGAACAAACGCGAGCCGACGATTAAACTCATGATGGACAATATGAAAATATCGGATCACGAATTAGTCAACGCAATTTATGATATCAACAGCAAACTCATCTTGCGTGATGGTTACAGCGACGACAAGACGCTGGAAGCGATGATCGACACGATGAAACGCACGACTAAAGTGACCCGCGACATCAAAGTCGTCGACGTGTTTGATTTGGCCTTCGTGAAAAGGGCCAACGACGAACTGAAGGCGGCCGGCTGGAAACCTTAGGAAGGGGTTCAAGGTTTCGATCCCGGCCACAAATCCGAATCTCAATCGAGTCGTTGAACATTGGAGCGAAATCGCGTTTTCCGGTTTGCTTCGGCGGCGCGATATGCTAACGACCTAGGAAATCGGCTTCGTCCGGGTTTCCCGTGGAGGTGTATTCATCACGAAGGACCTAGCGCGGCAGAGCGGCAACCAAAACAGCTTCGATATTTCACCACAGAGTTCGCAGAGTTCGGAGTATATTTTAATCAAAAATTCTTTTCTCTGTGCCCTCCGTGGTTCGGCGCACTCACGTCCTCAGCCCATCGAAGGACGCGTCTCCGCGGTGAGTTTTAATCTTGACCGGTACAGTCAGAATAACGACTGAAAATTTTGCGCAGATAGAGAAAACTTTTCGGAAAGTAGCACACGGAGAGCACAAAGGGGAAACTTTGACCGATAACTGCAGACCAGTCGATCGTCCGGCTTCGGTCTGCCGTCGGCTATTGCAAAAAGTTTCTACGCACCAAAAAGTATTGGTGAGCGACACGAAGCCTGAAGTACCAAAGATATAAGCAGACATCACGGAGGTCTCCCATGGATTGGATTTTGGAAACATCGCCGACTTTTTCTTACTTATTCCTGCGCCTGGGTCTTGCGGTCACCTTCTTCGCCCACTCGACGCAGCAAATTTTTGGCTGGTACGGCGGCCGCGGCTGGCGAGGAATGATCAAGAACTGGAAGGAAAGATATCACGTGCCTCCGGCCTTCGGCGTAATGGGCCTAGCCATCGAATTCCTTGGCGCCTTTGCTATGTTGTTGGGCTTTCTGACGCGCCCCTTCGCTCTCGGCCTGGCCGCTTTTATCGCCTCGGCGCTGGTGTTGTCTCACTGGGGGCACGGGTTTTTCTTGGCGCGCCGGCCGGGCGAAGCCAGCGGAGTCGAGTATGTACTCGCGCTTTTCCTTATGGCTATGGCGCTAGTTGTCGGCGGCGGTGGCGCGCTATCCGTCGACGCGCTGCTCAGCCGCTAAGATCGTGCGAAAACCCCGTGCTCCTTTTGCGAAAATGAGCCGGGAATCTCAGAGGTCACGAAGTCTAATCGTTTAATCTCCGACCCCTTCGTGTCCATCTTGATCTTCGCGGTGAGAAGCGGTTTCGTCGATTGCTGTGAGATGGGGCTCGTTCGGAGTAAAATTTCAGATTCCCATATTGTCTTCGGGTTTGCGCTTGTTCTTTTCTTTCACCCGCGGAATGCCGCTCCAGTCACCCTTCATCCAATACTCAGTCAGGCTGCCAAACGCGCCAAGGATCATGCCCAGGATCAGGATGAAATACCAAAGACCGTCGCTGTAAGGGCTGATCATGCTCATAAGCTTTGCCACCAATTGCGCCGTGCCGCCGCCAAAGACGATACCAAGGAATAGACGGGTTTCGCGCTGAAACCCGGCGTGGATCGAATAGATGCCCAGTAACATGCTCACGAAGAAGGCTAGCAACGGCCCCAGCGCGAGAGCGAATATTGCGCCGGCGCCGGCGCCGCGCGTCGAAGCGTTTTCGAGGGCTTCTTCTTCGGTGGTGGTGGCAGCGCGAAACTCGCCCGTGATGACACCCAGAATAAAATGAACCCCGCCGTAAATGCCCAGGTCGGGACGCAGGCCGTTGATATAGAGGTCGAGATGGGATTGCAGTTTTTCCGTCGCCTGGGCTTTGGGAAAACGCGATTGCAGTTCGGCGCCGGCTTCAAATCCGACGAGATGTTCTTTGCGCGCGACCACGACAAGCACGGACCTATTTAACTCATTCTCATCAAGCGGCAAGCTGCGAAACGCCTTATGCGCGAGCGCTTCGAGGGTTTCGTCTTCCTCGAGACTCGGCACCGTCAGCACGGCGACCGTGTGGCCGCTCTGAGTTTTGAAGCGTTTCAGGCGCTGCGTGAGATCGTCGTAGCTGGCCGGAGGGATCATGCCAGCGATGTCGTTTACGGTCGCCTGAAGCGGCGGCAGTTCGCGGCATAGAGCCGGACAGCCGAACAGGAGGCAAGTGAAAATAATAACGCGCAAGAAAGTTGCGGACATGAAATGCTTGTGGGCCTCAAATATACTTCGCCAGCGAGAGCCTTGCCCGTTGTTCCAGCGCCGTCATTCGCGCTTCGGACAAGGGAAAACCGAATTGTTCATTGCGCATGCGCAAGCGTTGGCTGGAGACTTCGGTGATAATGCGCGCCGCGCGCAGAAATGCCGCTCTGGTTTTGATCAGCGTATCCAATGAACGGCCGCCGGTGTCTTTGTGTTGCGTTTCATCCGCCAGAATTTCCTTGAAAGCCTGAGCAATTTTTCGCGCGAAACCGTTTTTTGGGAGCCTGCTGCAAACCAGGTAAAGCGCGCCGCCGCCGCCCTCGGTGAGCGTGATGGCGGCGCGCTCCAGCGCTTCATCCTTGCGGCGGATTTCCTTCGTCTTGATCGATCCCGAGCCGTGCAGCAGCGTCGAATAGCTCGGCGAATAGCGCGCGCGAATCCGGGCGAGTTTTTTGTCCTCGGGCAGCCAGAGCAGGTCGACGAAGGTGGTTTTCTCGCCTCTGATCTCTTCCAGGAGATCCATGACCAGCCGCGCATGTTTGGTTTCGTCGGCGAGTTTTTCCGTCAGCTCCTCGAAATCACGGCGGTCGATGCCGCGGTCCACATCAGGGTAGAGTTTGGCCAACGCGGTAAATATTGGCTTGATGGCGGAATATTCCTTATACGCTTGAGCGCTTAACCACCTGATATGGTCTTTGCGTTTATGCGGTTTCTTGAAGAAAGCCGCGATCACCTCCACTTCGGCGGCGCGATAAGCCGCGGCGAGTTTGCTCAACTGTCTGATGTAACGATCCACTTTTTTGTTCAAAGTAACGGCCTGCGCCGCTCGGTTCAAAGTTCAACGTCCCCTCCCCGCCTTAAACCTTGAACATTGAACGGCGCGCCAAGGGCGCGCTACTTTGAGCCTTGAACCGAAATTTTTTTACCTCTCCGGCCTCACTCCGGCTGGCTAGCTCGGCGGCAGCGGCACGACCCAACCGCATTTGCGGCAGGTTCTGAGCGCCTCGTTGCCGTAAAATTTCCGATGGACCTGCGCCACCGGATCCTGGCGGTAGTCGCCAACCTCAGCCTTTGCGTCGTGAATTTTTTCGCCGCACTGGTCGCAAAACCACAGGAAGCGATCTATTTCTCCGGGCCTGCGCTTGCGCTCGAAGACAATGAACCAGGAGTTCTCTTCGAGCCTGGGCGAGTGTGGCACGCCGGCGGGGCAGAGCAGCATCTGGCCCGCTTTGATAACCGCACTGCGCTCCTCGCCTTCCGCGGTACGATAAACCAAGTGCTGCACACCGCTCAGTTGCAGTGTTACCTCGTCGGCGGGATCGATGTGGAAATCTCTGCGCTCTTTGCGCCCGCTGCTCAAGAACGCAATGGATTCGGAGTCCTGCCAGACGACGCGGCGGCCCTTGCCTTCGGCCTTGACGTTCTCGACAATCTCTTTGAGATCGACGGGGATGAGTTCCTTCATTGGCCGACTATAGCGCTTTCGACGCCGTTGGGGAAATAGTATTTGCTAGTCGCGAATTTGCCCGTCCCGTAGTAGGTCTCCAATGCTAGATCCGTCAATTCCGCCTCAGCAGCTCGGGATAGACTTTGCGACGGTATTGTCTTGACGGTGCAAGCAGCGGAGTGATAGGTTTTTTCCAGATTAGTTCTCGGAGGTGTGTCATGGCTGAACGAGTTTGGGAGCGTTTTTTGACGGAGCAGGACAAGGCCACATTGGTCGGAAAGCCGCACCGCTCGGTAGGTTTCGGCGAGAGGCCGGCATTATTGCTGATCGATCTTTATCGTTGGGTTTTCGGGGACAAGCCGGAGCCGGTGACGGAAGCGATCAAGACCTGGCCGGGAAGCTGCGGACTGGCGGGCTGGAACGCGATACCTCACATTCAGAAACTACTCTCCAAGGCGCGCGAAGTCGGAATTCCGGTCATCCACGTTACCGGCTTAGACGGCGTTGCCGTCGAGCCCTGGTCTTTTCGCCGCGACGGTAAGAAGCGCGCCACGATGAGTGCCGAAGATCTCGATCGTTTTCGCCGGCGTTTCGACATTGTCGATCAAGTGAAACCGATCCCCGGTGAAACCGTGCTCAGAAAAACGTCGCCGAGCGCGTTTTGGGGCACGCCGCTTATCGGCCATCTCAATTTTCTCGGCATCGACACGATCATCACCTGCGGCGAGAGTACCAGCGGCTGCGTGCGCGCCAGCGTCGTCGATGGCACGACCAACCGCCTGCGCATGATCGTTGCCGAAGAGTGCGTCTTCGACCGGCATGAAGCCTGCCACGCGATCAATCTCTTCGACATGAACCAGAAGTACGCCGACGTGTTACCGCTCGACGAGATCCTTAAATATCTCGACGCCTGGCGCGCCGAAAAAGCCGGGCAGGTGGGCTACGCCAACGACAGCATCGCCTATCTGAAAGATCTCGGTATCGGCGAGGAGTATAAAGGATTGCGCTAGAAAACCGCATGTGGAGTGTTGGAGTGCTGGAGTAATGGAATTCATCACTCCACCATTCCAATACTCCAAATCTTACCTCCGTTCCCTTTTTAAGCCGTACCACGCTATGAGTAGCACCGCCAAAGAAACGGCCGCCATCGCCTGGAAACCTCGTTCATAACCCATCGTTTCAATCAAAACCCCGCACGATAGCGGCCCCAACATTTGCCCAAGCGAGGTCGAAGCGCGCGATAGCCCGAGGCTCAACCCCTTCGCCGTGCTCGACGCTGCTTGTAGGGCGAACGTCGTCGATCCGACGTTGGTGAAGCCGAAGCCCATGGTCATGACCGCGAGTGGAATCAGCAGCGTGACGAAACCAGAGCCGTAAACTTGCAGCAAAAACATGGGAATGCCCAGCGCGACTCCAAGCAAGATCACGCGGTATGACTTGATCTTGTCCGCCAGCAGGCCACCGCCAAAACGCCCGAAAGTATCCGTTAGCCGCGAAATGGATACCATAATTCCGACGACTTCGAGGCCGATGCCGCGATGATTGACGGCGAGGAATGGGAAGGCAACTCGCGTGACGCCCACCAAGAAAAAGAAAGACTGGGCGATCGCCAGGCACGAAGCGAGAAACGGCGGCTTACGCAGCAGCTTCAAGCCTTCCTGCCATAGGGTTGTTGACGTCTCGCTTACGGTCTTGCGATAGCGATGCGCGCCGCCGAGCAGGACGAATATCAAACCAAGCACCTCCGGCACGGCGTACAGCAGGAAGAGCCCATCTGCGCCAAGCCATTTGCCGACAAACCCGCCGAGCAGCGGCCCGAGTGTAAAGCCGATACCCAACGCCGAGGCCATCAGTCCTTGGGTTCGCCCTTGCCGCTCCGGTGCCGATTGATCGAAGCCGATTTTACGCAGTGAGAGTGCGAACATCGCTTCGGTGAGGCCATAGATCGTGAATATCGTCAGAAAAACCGGCATGATATTGAGAAAAATGTAACCCATGACGCTCATCGCGAAGCCGGTAAGTATGGCCGCGATGAGCAACGTGCCCGAGCTGAAGTGGCTCGCCATCAGTCCGGATAAGAGATCCGAACACACCCTGCCGAGGCCGTTTGCGACGAGCGGGATTCCCGCCAGGGCGACCGAGTATCCATGTTCCTTCATGAAAAATGGCGCGAGAGTCGCGGCGCCCGACGAACCGGCGGTTTGACAAACCGCGGCCATCACGAAATAAGCGATGGGGGAAATCTTCATGGCGCGCGATTATAGCAGCGGGTTCGCCCGGTTCAACGTTGGAGTAACGCGCCTGCGCGGTAGACAGGGCCGGGCGAGATTGATAGAAGGACAATGTCGAGGAAGAAGAATTAGAATGGATGTCCCGCAGATTCAAACCCACGAAGCGAAAAAGAAGTTCGATCAACAAGGGTGCCTGTTCGTCGATATTCGCGACCCCGGTTCCTATCAATCGGCGCATATTCCGGGCGCTGTGCACTTGCACGACGGCAACGTGCAAGAATTTATTGAGACTACTGATAAAAATGCCGAGGTCGTGGTTTACTGTTATCACGGCAACAGCAGTTTGGGCGCGGTCGCCTATTTCATCGAAAACGGCTTCAAGAACGTCGCGAGCATGAGTGGCGGCTTCGAAGCGTGGCGCCAGATATACGAGCACGAAGCCGGATAGAAAAGTTTCAAGTTTCGGCTTTCTTGTTTCTGGTTTGGGAGGCAAGACAACTAGAAACTTGAAAGCAGAAACTAGGAACTTACTTAGGAGGTCATATGGGCGTAATCGTTGGCAGCGGCGACTACCGCTACGAGGTTATCGAAGGGTGGGGAAAGTTGCCGGACGGGTGGACATTTCGCGAGGTGGCCGCCGTCGGCATCGACAAGAAGGATAACGTTTACTGTTTTACCCGCGGCGACCATCCTGTGATTGTCTTTGACCGCGCCGGCAACTTTTTACGTTCGTGGGGCGAGGGCGTGTTCAAGCGCGCCCACGGTGCCACTATCGGTTCCGATGATACGATTTTTCTCACTGACGACGGCGACCACACGGTGCGTAAGTGTACTCTGGACGGCAAGGTTCTATTAACATTGGGCGTGCCCGGTCATGCCGCGCCGTACCAGAGCGGCGAGCCCTTCAACCGCTGCACCCATGTGGCATTCTCGCCGCAGGGCGACATATACGTTTCCGACGGCTATGGCAATTCGCGCGTGCACAAGTATTCGCCCGACGGCAAGCTCTTGTTTTCGTGGGGTGAGCCGGGATGCGACCCTGGGCAGTTCAATATCGTGCATAATATCTGCGCCGACAAGGACGGTTGGGTGTACGTTGCCGACCGGGAGAATCACCGCATTCAAGTCTTCGACGGCAACGGCAAATACGAGACGCAGTGGAACAATATGCACCGGCCCTGCGCGCTCTACATGGATATCACGAAAAAAGACCCCATCTGTTACGTCGGCGAGTTAGGACCCGGCATGAGCGTGAATCAGCAGGCGCCCAACCTGGGCAATCGCGTCGACATCTACGACAAGACCGGCCGGCGCCTGGCTCGGCTGGGCGATATTTTTGCCGGCGAGAAGGCAGGACAGTTCATTGCGCCTCACGGTATCGCGCTCGACTCCCGCGGCGATATTTACGTCGCCGAAGTGTCATGGACGATCATGGGCCAGCGCTTGAAGCCGCCGCGGGAGCTGCGTAGTCTGCAGAAGCTCAAAAGGCTGGACTAGGACGAGATCGTTCATTACGAAGGCGCGCAGAGCGTGCCCCCCACCTTCATCCTCGCCCGCGATGCGGGGGTGTCGTAGTGTCATCCTGAGGCGATAGCCGAAGGATCTCGTCTTTGTAAGTGACTGCAAATGCGAGATTGCTTCGCTACGCCAGACTGTGTAAAAACTCTTTAGGAGCCCTTCCATGAAGCTGCTCAGGGCGAATGGCTAAAATGCTTGATTTGTAATGTTATACATCCGTTCGTGGTTAGCCCAGTCGAACATGAACGGAGTTTTCACACAGTCTGACGCTTAGCATGACATCCATCCAACTTTCTCTCGTTACGACAGTCTCGGCGTGGGGGAGGAAAGAGAAGGGGGAAGTTTAACTGCTATGCTTGTCCTGAGCCCATCGACTGCGCTCAGGGTAAACTCCGGCGAAGGAATTTACTAATGAGTTCGTTATTTAGAGACTATGTCGCTAGTGTGCGACCGAGAGGCGAGCCCTTCCGATCGCGGTCAATGGTTCTCTGCCTTGCCGGCCACCACCGCGTCCTCTCCATAGGTGGAAATGCCCGCCGGCAGGGC